>CAYGGL010000001.1:0-4841 GCA_964349215.1 uncultured Acidimicrobiaceae bacterium
GGTCTGCATAAGGGCTCAATGAGCCTTATCGACGCCGACCAAGCGCACAAGCTCTATGACGCTATGGGCCAAGGTGTTGAAGTCTCAGGTGGGTCGGCCGCCAACACGTTGGCAGGGTTTGCATCTTTCGGAGGACGAGGCGGCTTTATCGGCCGCGTTTGTGATGACCAGCTTGGATCAGTCTTTGCCCATGACATTCGTGCGGCCGGGGTTTCGTTTCCTATACCTGCGAGCACCGCAGGACTCCCGACGGGGCGTTGTCTGGTGGCTGTTACCCCCGATGGCCAGCGCACAATGAGCACCCTGCTCGGCACAGCCGCGGAGCTTGGCCCAGAAGATGTAGATGAAACAATGGTTGCGAGTGCATCCATTTGTTATCTCGAGGGTTATCTGTTCGAACAGCCCGCTGCACGTGTTGCTTTCGACAAGGCGGCTGAAGTAGCTCATGACAATGGTCGCAAGGTTGCCTTGACACTTTCTGATTCGTTTTGCGTCGAACGTTCTCCCGATGGTTTTCGTGATCTCGTAGAGCGCACGGTTGATGTTCTATTCGGCAATGAAGACGAGATACGAGCGCTTTATGAAACGACCAACACAGATGATGCACTCGAGCATGCAAAGCGTTGGTGTGATCTGATAGTCGTAACCCGCGGAGCTCAAGGATCAACTGTTGTGGCGGGCGGCATCCGTCACGATATTGAGGCAGCGAGAGTGGACAAGGTGGTCGATACGACCGGAGCAGGCGATCTCTTTGCCGCAGGGTTCTTGTACGGCCTTACGACTGGCCGCGACCTTGCGACATGCGCACGTCTGGGTTCAATGGCTGCAGCAGAAGTAATTTCGCATTTCGGCGCCCGTCCCGAGACCAGCCTCGCCAAACTCGCAGCCCCAATCCTGGGCTAGTGGCTAGGACTTAGACCCGCCGCTCAGATAGTTTCGCCAGCTGCCATGGGTTGTGATGTCGGTTGCATCGACAAGTCCTATTGGTTCGCATACGAATCCGTTTACCCATCGACCATCGAGTAACTCGATTGACCCAATGGCAAGGGGTGCAGGAACGCTGCGCATCAGCGATCCGAGTCCGCCATCGTCAATGGTTACGAGTTCGACCTCGATCGACGCCCCACCCGAGTTGACTCGTTGGAGTCCAGGTCGAGCCGGAGGGCCACCGGGCAAACTGTAAAGCCGGTAACGAGGGCTTGTGACTGTGCATTCGACGAACTCAGCACCCCGTTCAACTAGATCCTTGTTTAGAGGTTGACCTCGTAAGTGAGCACCTACTACTGCAAGCAAGGTTCTGTTTCCTGATGCCACGTTTGAGGTGACGGACAGCTCACCAAGATCTTCACCATTGAGTGAGGCCGCAACGGTGGCAATAGCACCCAAGTGTCCGGCGGGCCCTAGAATCGTGACCCCACCGGGACCGTCTGAAGCGGGGACCGTAATAGAGGCCAGGCCCAACAGGTTGGCGAATGTTGTGTTGCGCCCCAGTTCGATGTTGGTTCCGATCGGATCTTTGGCAACCTCTTCCAGGCTCGCAATCCACCTAACCGTTGGCACGACTAGTACGTCGTGATGTTTCCACCAAGCATCGAGCGATCGGCGGGCATGTTCAACAAATCGCTGGGCCTCAAAGACATCGGTGCCGCTGAACTTGGCGCCACCTTCAATGACCTCAGCGACAATGGAATTAACACCCTCGGGCACAGCCGCGAGTATCGGGCCGAGAACACCAGTGCGATCGGCAAGCAAGGCGCCGCCGTAGAGCAGGTCACCAACAGCATGGAAAATCCCGAGGTCGGCCTTCACGACTTGGTGCCCACAGTCCCGAAGAATCTTGGCCTCTTCTATTGAAGTATCCGATACGCCGACAACAAGTTGTCCGACAGCCACCGGCCATGGCTTGGCGCCGAGCACAGCTTCTACTGTGAGCCCATCTTGTACCGAAAGAGAAAAAATTGAGATGCAGTCAATACTGGGGCTGGCGGGAAGCACACCTTCTAGGGGGTGGCCGCCGGGTGCTCCTTTAATACCGACCACACCACACATTGCGGCCGGTACTCGACCCGACCCGGCAGTGTCGGTCCCAAGTGCAAAACTCACCTGACGCCGAGCTACTGCAACAGCCGACCCCGAAGACGAACCCCCCGGAATCAGTGACGAGTCGAATGGATTGATTGGAACTCCATAAGGAGACCGTGTGCCTACCAACCCAGTGGCGAGTTGGTCGAGGTTGGTCTTTCCGACATATAGGGCACCGGCATCAACAAGACGTTGAACAACTGGCGCCGAACGTTCGGCTCGTTGCGCAATCCCGGGAAGAGCTGCGGTGGTAACTCGTCCGGCGACATCGATGTTGTCCTTGACCCCAAAAGGGATACCCCACAGTGGATGATCGGTTGGAGTGTTCTCTATAAGAGCCTTGGCCGCTTGGCGGAGATTGGTAGCCGACTCAACATCTATCCAGATGGCAGGGTCGCCTAAACGATCGATTCGGTCGAGGACTTCATCGACTACAGCCAGTGGAGACAAACCCTGTCGGTATGCATCTCGCAGCACTTGTATCCCGCCATCCAATGCGGCACCTGCATCTATTGGTTTAGGCACAGACGGTTGATCGGCGTTCAAGATGGTAAGGGTTCAAGAGCTGAAAGCAGTGCGCTCGATGAAGCGACTGCACCGAAGACGCCACCTTGCATGGTGACCATCTTGAGAGCAGCTTCATAGTTGCCCTTATCAGTTGCGCCGGTGCAGTCCTCAAGCAAAAGACATTCATAGCCGCGATCGTTGGCCTCACGCATCGTTGTGTGAACACAGACGTCGGTTGTTATGCCCGTGAATATCAGATGAGAAATAGATTTGTTGCGCAACACCAAGTCGAGTTCGGTTGCATAGAAGGCACCTTTACCGGGCTTGTCAATGATGACCTCACCTTCGATTGGATAAACCTCGGGCACGATGTCCCAACCAGGCTCGCCACGAACGAGAATGCGTCCACATGGTCCGCTGTCGCCGATGCCTGCTCCGATTTGTTTAGATCTCCATAGCTTGTTCGGTGGGCAATCAGATAGGTCTGGTTTGTGACCTTCGCGCGTATGCACGATGAGCATGCCCACTTCACGACAAGCATCAAGAACCTTGGCGGTAGGTCCAAGGCCGGCTCTCGTGAGGTTGAGGTCATAGCCCATGGCATCTACATACCCACCTGGTCCACAGAAGTCGGTTTGCCAGTCAATGTTTACAAGTGCCGTATGAGCGGGGTCGATTGTGCCTTGGAAGGGCCAGGAATAGGGGTTGGCATCGACAGTTGAATAGGTCATTTTTCCTCCTGTAATTGAGCAGACAAGGTGTCAAGGACGGGGTTGAGTTCTCCGATGGCTCCAAAGATGCCGCCCGACATGGTTACGGTTTTGGCGGCGGCATCAGATAGCTCGCTGATAATGGGTGCAGATGAATCGACAACCAAAAGGCATTCGTACCCCTGATCATTGGCAGTTCGCAGGGTTGAATGAACAGGGCCCTCGAGACCCAGGCCGGCGAGTAGAAGGTGGGTGCGATGGTGCTGACGCAAGAGGTGATCGAGGGGACTGGCAAAAAAGCCGTCCAGCCCCGCTGCCGTTAGCTCAAAGATTTCGCCAGGAGAGGAAAAAACTGGAGCCGACAAAGAGACAGCGCCATTGTGGGCCACCGTTATTGCAATGCCCCCAAAGGCTGTTACCGCATCGACAAGTTGGTTACATGCCAACTTCATTGAATCGACATCGAGACAACGCGATGCCCAATTTTCATCCCAGCCGGCAAGCACGACGGCAAGTCGTTCTCCATCCAGGCACCCGTCGTAGGGCCAAGGGTATGGGTCGGTGTTGGGTACGTGTGTAATCGGCTCGTGTGTCACAACAGCGTTGTCCTTGACTCGTTTGGGTTCCAGCCCAGGACGATGCCGGCGAATGTTTTAGCGGCATCGAGTTGTACGGCATTGCCAGAGTCTGGAACCACTCTCACCTCGGCTTGGCTGTGTGTTGTCAGCACGGCTGCGGCGTCCCACCTTTCTTGATTACTCAACGACCCAACTGTTACGAGCAATGGGACTTGTCTAAGCGAGGCGAGATCATCAAAAGATGGATCAAACGCTACAAATACAGGAATCTCAGCTCGCCAACGTGTGGCACCTGCGGTGATGTCCGAACGGACTTTGTCGGTTGTTCGCAGCCAGGTCTTTTCACTCATCACACTTCGTACTGCTTCTATGGCGCTGTGGTTGTCACGAGTAGCCAACTGTGCGGCGCCAGTCATGGTTTTGTAAAGATCAATAGCGTGGTGTCCCACCAAGGGTTCATGGGCAACGATTGCTCCCACAAGTTCAGGAAAGCGCATTGCGATTACAAGCGCAAGTGTCGCTCCACCGCTTACCCCGACCACAGTGCAACCAATGAGATCAAGATCTTTGATCAGCTCGGCCACACTCGTGGCCTGATCATCAAGCGAAGTTGAGCCACTTGGCGACCAGGGTCTCTCGGCCACGACAACACGATGCTCATATGAGAGATGGCGCGCCAAGCTTTCATAAGTGCCGGGTCCAGCCCCGACACCGTGCAATAACACGATGCCGGGGCCGTTCCCCAAGTCGGTGACAGCCGTGGCTGCGAGCACCAAATCTCCTAGCCGATTGTTCCGATTACGCCCTTGACGAAGAAGTCCATCTGCTCGATTTCTTCGTAAGTAGGTTGTTTGCCCTCGGCCCAAACGGTCTTGCCCTTTTGATCGAGAACTGGGCCCGCAAATGGTGAACCCCCGCTCACGAATGAAGCCTTGGCCGCCTCGATTAGGTCCTTTGTTTCAGG
>CAYGGL010000001.1:4941-49448 GCA_964349215.1 uncultured Acidimicrobiaceae bacterium
ATGGTCTTGGTGCAGTCCTGATGTTGGGTTATGACGTCTACGTCCTGGTCGAGCAGGCTCTGTACTGCTCCAGCCTGCACGGTTGGGTCACACCAGCTTCCGGTTGAAACCGTTACGACCTCAATCTTGGGGTTGACGCTTTGAGCACCCAAGGTAAAGGCATTGATGTTTGCCAATGTCTGTGGAATCGGGAAGGCATAGATGTAGCCAAGCTTGGCTGACTTGGTGACAGATCCTGCAGCGATTCCGGCGGTGTAAACAGGTTCATAAACCGTGCCGAAGTATGTGCCCAGGTTATCGAGCTTGGCCTTTCCTTCGAGGCCACCTTGATGCACAAAGATCACCTCGGGGTTGTCTTTGGCCAGGTTGGCGGCAGACTCCAAGTGTCCATAACTAGTGGCAAAGATCAGACTGGCGCCTTTGTCGATCATGTCTTGCATGACTGATTCTGCCTCGGCCGTTTCAGGAACGTTCTCAGCTTGGAGAATCTCAACGTCGGGGAATGCCTTGGCTACTGACTGGCTGCCGGCATAAGCGGCTTGGTTATAACCAAAGTCGTCCTTGGGCCCTACATATATGAAGCCAACAGTCATCTTGTCCTTGCTCGTACTTGCACTCTTTGCGGCCGGTTTGTCGTCATCTCCACAAGCTGCAAAGAGAAGGGCTATGCCTAAGAAGGCCCCTAGATATCGGATGGGTCGTATTGCTCGTTTCACGTGTTCCTCCTGAGGAGTTGATTGGATATGGCTGGTTGATGGATAGGACAGTTGATGGATGGGACAAGGGGGGTATTAGCTCTTGAATACCTTCTGTAAAGCGGCGGGCCCGCCATTGGCTCGGCGCTGACTCAATAGCGCAAGCACGACGAGGACCGTCACGTATGGAAGTGATTCAAGGAGGTAGCGGGAGAGTTCCCAGCCGCGCGATTGCAATTGGAGCTGTAGCGAAATAGCGCCGCTAAACAAATAGGCGCCCGCTGCGAGTTTCAACGGGTTCCATCCCGCAAAGATCACCAGTGCGACAGCAACATATCCACGCCCGACAGTCATTCCCTCTGACCAGTTCAGTGTTGCCGCGGTTGATAGTTGGGCACCGCCGATGCCCGCCAAGGCCCCTCCGGCGAGTATCGCCGCCCATCGCACTTTTCGAGCAGATGTTCCATATATCTCAAGAACCTCAGGACCTTCACCGGCCGATCGCAAGGTAAGACCCGCCCGAGTGCGCCAAATGATCCACGCCAATACAGGGCCCATCACAAAGGAGAGATAAGTCAACGGGTCGTGGTCGAACAAGATTCGACCCAACATGGGAAGCGAAGAAAGCCCGGGGATCTTCCAGGACTCAAGCGGTTGTACCCCCTTGCCTACATAGTTTTGCCCAAACAGAGCAGTGATGCCGATGCCTAGGAAACTGACGACGAGACCCACGGCGATCTGGTTTGCACGGCGGTGCAATACAAGAAAGGCATGCACCGAAGCCAGAGCCGCACCCGCCAACAGGCCTGCGAGGACCCCTATCCAAGGGCTTCCAGTGCTTATACCAACGGCGTAGGCTGCCAGTGCACCACAGAGCATCGAGCCCTCAGTGCCCAAGTTGATTACTCCGGCCCGTTCTGCGATCAATTCGCCGAGGCCGGCGAATACAAGTGAGGTGCCACCTGCGACGGCACCGGCTAGGACGGCTTCTAACATTTAGGTTGTCCCTTCGCTTGCAGACTTGGTTCCCCAACCGAGCACCCCGAACAGAACCAGCGCCATCAAGATGGAGACCGCCCCTCCAGATAGGCCGGCGGTGATTTTCAATCCGCTGCCGCCGACAGCGATGGCGCCCAGTACCAACGACGACATGACAATTTTCAAAGGGTCGTGACGTGCAAGCCAAGAGGCGAGAAAACCAATGAAGCCGACCCCAAGTAGTAGGTCGGGGCGTAAGCGGCCTTCAGTTCCGGCAACTTCGATCATTCCGCCGATTCCCGCTGCCGCTCCGCCAACTGCCATTGCTGCAATCGATAGGCTGCCGACGGCCAATCCTGCTCGTTGGGCCGCATCGAGATTGCCTCCGAGCACTCGAAGCTTGAAGCCCCACGTGGTGGTTCGCAATATCCACCACATCACTACTGCAATGACAACTGCGATGAAGATTCCGGCGTGAACGCGGTTGCCCCAGATGATGGGGAAACGTTCCGGGCCGCTCAGTTCTCTTGAGTAGGCCTGCCCGAGACTGGTTGGGTCCTTCCATTGTTCGAAGCACAACCAGGTGACTATGAGACCAGCGATGTAGTTGAGCAACAGGCTCGATATGGCCTCGTTGGTTCGGGTGAAGACTTTCAAAAGAGCAGGAATCATTCCCCATAGGGCACCAAATATTGCTGCGCCGATAACCATGAGGGCCAACAAGACAGGAGTGTTTGTCAGCCCCTCAACCTGGTTTGCCATGATGAATGCCCCGATAGCACCAAGAAGCAACTGGCCTTCTCCACCGAGGTTGAAAATACCCGCTCGGGCCGGCACGGCAGTCGCAAGAGCTGCCATGAGTATTGGTGTGGCTCTAAGGAATGTCTCTCCCAAAGAATCGCTGTTGCCAAACGCTGTATCCCACATCGACTCGAGTACAGCGAAAGGATCAGCTCCTTTCGCCAGGAGGAATGCGGAGAAGATGGCGATGGTGCCCGCCGCAACGAGCAACCAACGAAGGGCGGGACGCAGCAATGTCATGTTCTTGAACCAAGACGGCGTCATGCGGCTTCTCCTTGGAGCATGAGTCGCCCTATCTCTTGGCGATCGGTCACGGCCGGATCGACGATGCCCGCCAAGTGGCCGTCATGAAGAACGAGTATGCGATCGGCCAACATGAGCAGTTCGTCGAGGTCTTCGCTCACCATCAACAGCCCTGCCCCTGCTGCACGGCGCTCTAACAAGAGTTGTTGGGTGGCTCGAACTGACGCTATGTCGAGTCCACGGCTTGGATAAGCAACGACCACGAGTTGGGGTTCATTTACAAGAAAGGCACGGGTCAACATCACCCTTTGGATGTTTCCTCCTGACAAGGTGGACACATCTCGATCGAGCGGCGCCAGATGCAGCCGTTCTGCAATATCATTTCCCTGAACCAACGATCGCACTGCTCGCCAATCGACGCGTGGTCCTTTGGTCGGTAGGGGTTGGCCGTTCAGAGCCAGGTGCTCGAGTATTGCGAGGCCACCAACTACGGCATCGTTAACTGGATCTTCTGGAATGATGACAGCCCCGGCCCTCAAGGCCGCACGCGGCTTGCCACTTCTTCCGATATCTCTTCCGGCAATATGAATTTCGCCGGTGTCGAGAGGAATTACACCAAGTACTGCGTCGATCAACTCTCTTTGTCCATTGCCCGACACGCCTGCTACGCCCACCAGTTCTCCTGGCTGGACCATAAAGGTGACGTCGTGCAGGCGGGGCCGTCCGTCTGAGCCGCGCACTGAAACACCATTGACTACCAGAGCGGGCTCTCCACGACGTGGTGGTTGTCGCTCTGCCGGCAGGGGAGGTGGAACTGCTCCCACCATTGTCTCGATGATCTCTTCGTCGGTGAACTCTGATGGGTCACGATCAGAAAGGACCATTTTCCCTTTGCGAAGAACCGTGGCTCGGTTGGCAACAGCGCGAGTTTCACCCAGCTTGTGAGTGATCAGAGCTACGCCTAACCCGTCGTCTCTCATGCGCATGATGACATCCAAAAGTGCTTCGACCTCTTGAGGTGCCAGTGCACTTGTGGGTTCGTCGAGTATGACCACGCGTGCATTCATCAGAAGCACGCGAAGAATCTCAACGATCTGGCGTTCTGCAATTGAAAGGTCTTGCACCAAGGCGTCTGGATCAACATTCAGCTTGTAACGTTCGGCTCCGATCTGGACCCGCTCGCGAGCAACCTGTCGTTTGTATCTTCCGGTTCCACAGGCCAACTCAACGTTCTCGGCCACTGTCAGAGCCGGCACCAAACGAAGGTCTTGGAAAACCATTCCGATGCCGGCAGCACGCGAGGCGGCTGGAGAACCAAGCTGAATGGGTTTGCCATCTACAAGCACCTCACCTTCTTGTGGGGTATTCACGCCATAAAGCACTTTCATGAGGGTGCTTTTTCCGGCTCCGTTCTCACCGAGCAAGGCGTGGACTTCGCCTGCTCGAATGGTGAAATCGACAGACTCGTTTGCCACAAAATCTCCAAAGCGTTGTGTGATTCCCCGCGCTTGGAGAATTGGCGAATCGCTCATCGTGGTCCTCGTTTCAACATTCGTGCGATGGTCAGGGCAGCTCGTTCTTCAACGATGGTGAGCGACTCCGCAAAGTGCTCCATCAAGAGGCGCTCGGCTTCGAATAACTCACCGGCAATCAGTTGGTCAAGAACTCCAAGGTGTTGTTCGATGGTTTGTCCAACACGAGTGGCGTTTAAGAAGTCCTGCATGCGCACGACCCTGATCCGCTCATTTACCTTGTGGAGCTGTTGAACTAGAGTCACATTTCCCGCAGAGCCGGCCAGTCGTTCGTGGAAATCTTCGTCCATAAGCACGAAATCGACGTCGACCTCATCGTCGTCTCCAGGAATGTCAATATCGGTCCAGTCATTCCGCAGAGCTATGAGGTCATCTTTATTGTGTGGTGTGCCAGACATGGCGGGACGCCCGATCGCCCCCGTCTCTAATGCAAAGCGAATCTCATACAGCTCTCTTATGAGATGTAGGTCGATGAGAGTTGGGCCGTATCCTCCGCCCTCCAGGCGCTCTACCAGGCCTTCGCTGTGGAGCCTTGAAAGTACTTCTCGAATTGGTGTGCGCGAAACGCCCAGTTCTGCCGCCAGGCGTTCTTCACCCAAACGGTGCCCCGGGGGATAATCACCCATCAACAGGCGGTGTTTGAGCGTCTGATAAGTCAGCTCTCTCCTCGAGCTGCCTGTATCCGACGCTGTATACATGCAGGTCAAGATAGGAATATGGAGTGTCCAGCCCGTGTCTCAGATGTTAAGAGAGTGTGTAAGAAATCTGTCAGGTTTCTTACAATAAGACCCGAATGCTAGGAACCAGTGGCTAGGAATCGGCGTCTGGATCAGGGGGCAGAAATGTGAATTTGAGATCACCGATTCGAACCAATGTGGCAGCTATCCAACCACCGATAGCACCGAATTGATCGTCGAGTACCGAACCGTCAACGAGGGTTGCTTCGGTCAAGGTGATGCTGCCCTCGTAAGAGACCTCTATGGCCAATTCCGAAGGTTCAGAAAGATCAGTTCCGTATACCTCTTCAATCGTCAGCCCTGATCGCTCAAGGCGCTCATCGCCGATGTTTGGGCTCCACTCAGGCAACACATCCAACACCTTTTGTGGATCAGGCCGTTCGCCAAGTCGCTGGATCCGCATGGTTACTTCAACGAGAATTTCGGGTGGTTCGCTGAAAGATTCGTCTATATACCATCTGCGATATGCCGTTTGCGCCCAGGTCGGCCAATCAAGGCTGATATCGGCAAGCACCCGAGGCGGCGATCCCTCACCGGGAAGGCCGTAGCTAGTTTCCCAAGTGACGTCGCCAAGTAGAACGTCTACCTGAAAGCGTTCTTCAAACGCTTGACGTTCCAACAACGCTGCTTCAAGCGCATCACGCAGCGCACCGATGGCGTCAGTAAATACGTGGTCAAGCATGCCAAGACGACACTAGTGCCAACAAGGACATACATATGGCGAAGGTCTTCAACAGACACGATAAACAGCTATACGATGCTTAGATGTTCTCACTTCGCCCGCGACGTCGTAACCCTCGCTGTGGCAAGAGCCAGACACGTCGAACTCATTGAAGCGAATAGCTGAGTCAACACGTGACCAATAGTGAAGTTCTTGTCTCGATAGTGATGGCCGTCTATAACGAAGAGCGACACCTGGAAGCCTGTTTGAGTTCTCTGACCCAACAGTCCTATCAACCGATTGAACTCATCGTGGTAGACGACGGCTCGAAAGACCAGACCCGTTCTATTGCTGCACAATTCAAAGAGGTGGTGCTGGTTGATTCCAACTCACATGCGGGTGCCGCTCCTGCCCGCAATGAGGGGGCCAGGCAGGCACGGGGTGAGATTTTGGTTTTCCTTGATGGCGACATGACGTTTCCACCCACCTTTATCGAGACCTTGATTGCTCCCATGCAAGACGGACACGTGATGGGTACCTTTACCCGCGAGATCCTTGTGGCAAACGGCGAGCGTCGCTGGGCTCGTGCTCACATGCTCGGACGCAACCTTCCGCTCCATTCACACTTTCGTCCCGACTTCCCTGATCGGTGGGAAAACTATCGGGCGATACGTACCTCGGCCTTTTGGTCAGTTGGCGGCTTTGACGAGATCGGTCACGGTGAAGACGTAACGGTTGGTCGAAAGCTCGGACAACTTGCTGTGGTAGCGCCTGGCGCAGTCTGTTATCACTACGAACCCGACAACCTTTTGGACATCTGGGCCTCTGCTCGTTGGCTTGGCCGCGGCGAGCGCATTCGCGAGCGCCCAAATGCCTGGCGTGATTACACGCCATGGGTCTCGGCGCGACGTGCCGCGCGTCTTGCGCGGAGTCATCGAATGCCTTCGCTCTTTATTTATCGACTGGTTTGGGATATTGGAGTTCTCGTGGGCCTAATGCAAGGACGGAGTGTTGCAAAGTGACCCGTCCAGGTAACTCAAATGCGAGGCGCTCGGCATTGTCCGCCGTTGTGATGGGCTATCGCAACGAAGATTCAATTGAGGCATCAGTTCGTTCACTTATCGATCAGGAATCGTCTGAGCCATTCGAAGTAGTCGTCGTGACTTCAGGCGGCGATTCTTCAGCCTCAATTATTAAAGAACGTTTCCCAGATGTTCGGGTTTATGACTCGCCTGAACGCTTGATGCCAGGCGGTGCTCGCAACGTTGGCGTTGGCATGTCAAACGCTGAGATTATCGGCTTTCTTGCGGCCGACTGCATTGCACTTCCAGGTTGGGTAGAGGGAAGAATCCAAGCTCATCGATCGGGAAACCCAGCGGTAGCAAGTGCGATCGTGGCACCTGAAAATTCCAACCTTGTATCAAAAGCAGCGTTGTATCTTCTCTTCCCAAGCAGACTTCCTGGTTTTTCTGCAGGCCCTGCTATTTACGCACAGAGCTTCAGTCTCTCGTTCGATGCGGAATTGCTTGGTGAACTTGGACCATTCGATGGCAACTTGCGTATAGGTGAAGACAGCTTGATCAATGGGCGTTTAGATAAAGCGGGCATTACTGCTTGGTTTGATCCACGCATCCAAACTGCACATCCGGGCCCCTCAAAGATCACAGAGTTGGTGCGTGATCAATTTCGCCGTGGTGTGCTTCGGTCTGAATGGATGGTTGTAAACAAGCCGGCGCAAGGTCGCCGTCTTCAGATTGAACAGCTGAGATCACCGTTCTTAATTGGTGGCGCTTGCGCATTATTGGCATTCAAGACATTGCCAAAGAGAGCACGGTCAACCGTTCGCCCTGCTTGGACTGGTGCCAGAGGAAACCGTCTCACTTTGCTCATGTGCTCACCCCTTATAGCCCTGGGCTTCTTGTCGAACCAAGCGGGTTGGGCCACTTCATTGTTTCGAACACTGGCACGCAAAGACATAGATAAAAAAGACAAGGATAAAAACGAAGACGACGAGATTGCCACGAACGCGATGCAATGTGTCGAGGCGACGATGCTACGGCGCTGGGCATCGACCTCAGGCGAGAAAGTTATTGCCCTTACCTTTGACGACGGCCCCGGTGACGACACTTCTGCCTTGTTAGATGAACTTGCTCGCCTTGAGGTGAAGGCCACGTTCTTTGTCCTCGGAGATCAGGTGCTCAAGCGCCCTGGAGTGGTTAAGCGCATGGTCGAAGGGGGTCACGTTGTTGGCACTCACGGATTTCACCACACGCCATTTACTGAAATCGGTTCTTTTAAACTTGGCGAAGAGGTTCGAATGGCAAAGGACATGCTGAGTATAACAATCGGCAAGCCGGTCACACTCGTTCGACCTCCAGGTGGCCATTACGACACCAAAACCATTGAAGTTTTGGCTCAACTAGGACTTACCACCTGGCTTTGGACCATCGACTCCCAAGATTGGGCAAGTAAAGACGCCAAAGCCATTTCAAACGCCGTTGTATCGGAGGTGGCTCCCGGAGCGGTGGTCTTGTTGCACGATGGCCCAAACGATAGGGCAGCTACCGTCGCAGCGTTGTCAACAATTGTCGAGGAAGCAAAGGCTCGTGGCTACAGGTTCGTCACTCTCTAGGTCGTCACTCTTGGGAACGGATATCGGGTGTCATGAATGCAATAGCGGTTTGCAGCCCTGCGGTTTTTCGCAAGGTGGCGATTCGTCGACCCGGCTGCACGGCATCTTTGACTCGCCCAATATGTTCTTTGAGAAACGAAGCAGTTGAGTCCAGATCCTCAACGGTAAAGGTAATTCCAAAGAAGCCAGCTTGGCCTTCGCCACCTTCTTTATCTAGCCCGACCAATTCGAGCACTACCTCTCCCATGCGAAAGAACACTTGACGCATGGGTTGTCCGAAGGCCTCGTGTTGGCGAGTACGGCGGGGTTCGAGTCCAAATGGTGATAACTCAGCGATGGTGCCATCCAGGTTGGGAGAAAAGATAACCAGGTGATCAATGCTCAACGCGCCGTTTAGATGAGCTGGAATTTCATTTGGCAAAGACGTCAGCGAGTCGGCTTCTGGTGTGATGACTTTGGTGAGGAGCCCACTTATCGAATATTGGCCTGCTGGGCAAGCAGGTGTTTTGATTGACCAAGATCGAATGCCGCTGCCAGTTCCATCATTAGAAACCAGGCTGATAAGGACCGTACCAATCTGACAGGTACCGTCTTGATCAACGCTGAAACCCACATCACGCCAGCGCTGGGGGTCGTCGCCTATCTCAAGGCCGGCGATTACAGGTTTGAAAACCAATTGGCCGGCCCGCTATCCGAGAGAAATAGACTGAAGGTCAGCCTCGACCGGCGTTTGGCTTGGTGCCATGGTTGGCCTTGCACTTGCGGGCTTTCATCTTGCGCTTATCGGTCTTCTTCGACATAGACACGAGGCTACCGCCTAATTGGCTGCACTGACGAGGCGACGGGCAGCTACCGTGGTGGCACATGGAACGTTTTGGCTTCGTCGGGCTTCCCAACGCTGGGAAGTCCTCTCTTTTCAACGCCCTTTCAAGGGGAACCGCATTGGCGGCTGCTTATCCCTTCGCTACCGTCGATCCCAATGTCGGCATGGCGAAAGTGCCCGACAAGCGCCTTGATCTCTTGGCCGAAATGTCGAAGAGCCAAAAGGTCGTTCCTGCAACGGTCGAATTTGTCGATATCGGCGGACTTGTCGAAGGTGCAAGCACGGGTGAGGGGCTGGGTAACCGATTTTTGGCACACATCCGTGAGGTCGACGCTGTCGTATTTGTTCTGCGTGCATTTGCCGATGTCGATGTGATGGGCCCAACTGATCCGCTCGAGCACCTCAGCACAGTCGAGACGGAACTTGCACTGGCAGATCTTGCAAGCATCGAGGGTCGAGTTGAACGTCACCGTAAGGCGTCGCGTTTGGACAAGAAACTTGTGCCTGAGGTTGACGCATTGGACGCAGCCCTTGGCGTACTGAGCGAGGGTACGCCTATTTACAGATCAGGATTGAGCGCAGAATTCAGAGAACTGTTAGCGCCGTGGTTTCTCTTGACGAATAAGCCTGTTTTGGTCGTCGTTAATATCGGTGATGATCAGCACGACTCACTAGATTCGATCATCAAGCCCGTGGCTGACGCCTTCGTAAGTGGCGTTGAGATTCTCCCAATTTGTGTGCAACTTGAAGCTGAGGCTGCACAACTCTCCATGGAAGAACAGACAGAGATGTTGGGAGAACTTGGTTTGGGTGAAGGAGCGCTTCCCCGCCTTTTGCGCGCCGCTTACTCGGCGCTTGGGCTTCGCACCTTCTTTACAACTGGCGAAAAAGAGTCTCGGGCTTGGACATTTAAAGCTGGAGCGAAGGCCCCTGAGTGTGCGGGAGTGATCCATACAGATTTCCAACGTGGATTCATCAAGGCCGAGTGCATCCATTGGGATGAGCTGTTGGAACTCGGGTCGTGGTCAGCCGCTCGAGATGTGGGCAAACTCCGTATCGAGGGTAAGGACTACGAGGTGGCAGACGGTGACGTCCTCGAGTTCCGCTTCAACGTGTAACAGACGGGGGGCTTCGCTACCTGAGTTTCGGGACGATCGTGTAAATAGGTTGGGACGGCGAGTGAATTAAGAGGCAAAAGCAGATGCCGTGGTTGATGAGAGACGATGAGGTTCTGGCTTCGTTGGAAGTGGCGAGTTCTATGACCACGCGTATGCGAGGCCTTTTGGGCAAGGATGGCATCGAGGGGGCTTTGCTGTTGTGTCCGGCCATGTCGGTTCACACATTGGGTATGCGATTTCCGTTAGATGTTGCTTATTGTGACAAAGAAATGGTCGTTATCGGTCTTGCACACATGCGCCCATGGCGAGTTGGCCTTCCGCGTCTCAAGGCACATTGTGTAATCGAGGCCGAGGCTGGTTCGTTCGAAGCCTGGCACCTAAAGCCTGGCGATCAACTAGAGGTCAGAGGTGACTAACAAGGGTTTGTTAGTTCTTGTTGCCACGCCCATTGGCAACCTTGAAGACCTGACACAGCGGGCCGCACGGATTATGGCCGAGGCCGACCTGGTTGTTTGTGAAGACACACGTCGCACAGGGCGTTTGTTGTCGTCGGCTGACATCAAGGCGCGCCAACTCCTGGCCATGCATGAGCACAATGAGGCAAGTCAGGTAGAAGTCGTCATAGCTCGCCTTAAAGAAGGTGAGACGGTGGCGATGGTTAGCGACGCGGGCCTTCCGGGCATTTCCGATCCGGGCGAACGTCTGGTGCAGGCAGCAATCCAAGCGGGTATTGATCTAAGCGTTGTTCCCGGGCCATCTGCCGGCTTGGCAGGTCTCGTCATTAGTGGTTTGTCTACCGAGAGATTCGTGTTCGAGGGCTTTCTGCCACGAAAGGGTGCTGAGCGTCATGGACGAATTAAAGAGCTGCGAAGTGAACGCCGCACGATCGTCTTATACGAGGCTCCTCATCGGCTGGTGCGAACCCTTTCTGATTTGGCAACAGTCTTGGGTGACGATCGCCGTGTCGCTTTGTGTCGAGAGATCACAAAGCTTCATGAAGAGGTTTGGCGAGGTGATCTTCAAGCAGCTCTCGAACACTGTGGCGAGGTGGAACCCAGGGGCGAGTACGTCTTGATTATCGAAGGCGGGCCTGAGCCCGAACCTATTGACGACGAGGGATTGATCGATGCGGTTCAACGAAGTATCGATTCAGGAATGTCGCACCGCGACGCAGTGGCTGAAGTTGCAGCGAGCCACGAAGTGTCAAAACGCCACGTCTATGACGTAACTCTTCCTTCTAGGTCATCTTCTAAGGCGCCTTCTAAAGCGCTTGGGGACAAGGGTCGTGAACGGATGTGACTCAGATAGTTAGAAGTCCATTAACTAGAGCGGCTTTTGCCGCAATGCTCGCGACCGTCTTGTTGGCAGGCTGCGGTGGTTCTGATGAAACCAGGACTGCTAAAGGTGACAAGCGCTTACAAGTTGCGACAAGCGTCGCCCCAATCACAAACATTGTGGCCGAGATCGCAGGCGAAATGGCGGAAGTCACCGGGCTCATACCCGAGGGGGCCGATTCCCACATTTTCGAACCAGATCCCAACGTTGCCCAAAAGCTCTCTCAAGTAGACGTTATCTACCTCAACGGACTCCAACTGGAAGAGCCCCTTCGAAAGCTGTCTAAGAACAATCTCGGTGATGGCGCTGAAATAGTCGCCCTTGGCGATCGAGTCCTTCCAAACGATGAACGCATCTACGATCACTCATTTCCGAAATCAGAAGGCAAGCCCAACCCTCACCTCTGGACTTCTCCTTCCTATGTACTGGCCTATGCACGAGTGATTGCTGATGATCTCAGCGAACGCGACCCAGATAACGCGAAGGCCTATAGGGCGAATCTCAAAAGCTTTGAAGAAGATCTCGATGGTCTCGATAAGGCCATGAGGGCTGACTTTGAAACTATTCCTATGACAAAGCGTAAGTTGCTCACATATCATGACGCCTACGCTTATTTTGCTCGAGATTATGGATTTGAGATCATCGGGGCAATTCAGCCGGCGAGTTTCTCCGAGCCAACTCCAAAGCAAGTCGAAGCATTGATTGACCAGGTCCGACGTTTGGATGTCCCGGCCATTTTTGGTTCAGAAGTATTTCCAAGTCCGGTGTTGGAACAGATCGGGAAGGAGACAGGAGTGCGCTATGTAGATGAGCTGCGAGACGATGATCTGCCTGGCGATCCCGGCGAGCCTGAACATTCGCTGATTGGTTTATTGCGCTTTAACTATTTGAAAATCACCCAAGCATTGGGTGGAACAGCTTCTGCCTTGCAAGGCATTGAACTCAGGACCATCGATAAAGCCTCTACCCGTGATGAATAGCGACTTATTGATCAACATGAATCAAATCACTTATGGCTATGACCATGAGATGGTTTTAGATCACGTTGATTTGTCGATCTCCCAAGGACAGTTCAGTGGAATAGTTGGGCCATCTGGATCAGGCAAGACAACCCTTTTGCGCGTGATGATCGGAACCATCAATCCCCATGGAGGCTCCCTTTGGAGAGCACAAAACCTGAAGCTCGCTTACGTACCTCAGGTTGAAACTGTTAATTGGAACTTTCCGGTAACAGTTGGCGAGTGTGTGCTTATGGCGAGAACTGCTCGTGGCAAGTCTCGGCGATTGGCCCCTTGGGCTTCTCGAGAAGAACGTAACCATGCCAACGAGATGCTTGAGCGTCTCGGAATACGCGGGCTTGGCGATCGCCATATTCGTGAGCTTTCTGGCGGACAACAACAGCGCATGTTCATTGCTCGGGCGTTGTTAGGAGAACCCCAACTTTTGTTGATGGACGAGCCAACTTCTGGGGTCGATGTAAAGACTCGCCACGAGATCGTCCACCTCTTGGGCGAACTCAATGACGAGGGTTTGGCGATTGTCGTAACCACCCACGATCTAAATGGTATGGCGGCGCACTTGCCCCATCTTGTTTGTCTCAATCGTGCGGTAATAGCTGCAGGATCACCAGCAGAGGTCTTGACGCCGCGTGTACTTGAGCGCACTTATGGAGCCCCCATGGAGGTGTTGGAACACGGCGGCATGCCAGTTGTGGTTGATCACTATGGTCGCGGCTCGCTCGATGGACTTCGCATCATTGGTAAAAGCTCATGATTGGCGCCACCTTGGTTTCAGATGTTCTCGGCCCAATAGGCTTTGAGTTCTTTCGCAATGGCTTGTTGGTCGCAACCCTGGCCGGAGCGCTTTGTGGGTTGGTTGGCGTATTTGTTGTTCTCAAGGGAATGAGCGCTATCGGCCATGGTCTTTCACATGCAATCTTTGGTGGGTTTGTCGCAAGCACTCTTCTTGGCGTCAACGTTGTTCTTGGTGCCGGCGTATGGGGAGTGGCGTCAGCGTTGATGGTGGGCGGCGTCACACGCCGGCGCATGATTGGTTCTGATGCAGCGATTGGTGTGATCACTACTGCATCGTTTGCACTGGGATTGGCTCTTATGGCGCTTTCTGATCGAACGGCTCGCAACTTTGAAACGGTTCTTTTTGGCTCCGTGCTAGGAGTGTCTTCAGCCGATGTTGCACTGGTTGTAGCGATAACTTTGTTTGCGGTCGCTGTGGTTGTTCTTAACTATCGATCTTTGTTATTCATGACTTTCGATCCCGAAGTGGCCGAAGTTTCCGGAGTCTCGGGCGCTCGTCTCGAAGCGCTACTCATGTTGGTCCTTGCGGCATCGATTTTGGTCACCATGCAAGTTCTCGGCGTCACCTTGGTGGCCGCGACCCTGGTAATACCCGCAGCAACTGCTCGGATGCTCACCTCTTCGTTTTCTCGCATGTTGGTGCTCGCAACAGCCTTAGGGGCGTGTTCAGGATTTGTCGGAATGGTGGCGAGTTACCACCTAGATGTGCAGTCTGGCCCGGCAATAGTTTTGGTAGGGGCAATCATGTTTGCGGCTGTCTTTATGGCAGCTCCGACAAAAGGCCCTGCATCTCCTCGATTTCGCCTGGCTGTTCCTCGACAATTCGTTCGGCTAACTGCAAAGCGTTAATGGTAGAGCCCGCCTCCAATTCTTGTCTTGCAATTGGGATATAGCGACCAAGTTGATTTATCAGCAACTCAAGAAATTTCCTGTCAAAGACTGCCCCTTGAGGCACCCCTTCGAGAGATGAAAGTACTGCGCCGGTATCAGCTTGAGGCACCGACTCCTTTGGAGTTGCCCCCCACTCGATAAGCCAGTTATCAATCAGCTTCATTTCGTCGATGTAAACCTGGTTCATGACGTCGGCTAAATCTTTGACCCGAGAGTCTGTTGCGCGCAATTGTCCGATTGCCGAAAGCGCAACGGTCGTCTCATGAAGAGTTCTGAGTTCTCTCACGAAAGAAATATCCGACTCGTTTACCTTGTCGGGTTTCAGATCCATCTTGGTCACAGATGTGTCTGAAGCCTTGTCCTCGTTCTGGCAGCCAACGAGTGCCACTGATATTGCCAAAAGCAAGCCTGCCGTGGGATTGGCTCTAGACAGCATCAAGCACTGAGTTCTTTGTGCTCACGTTCAATGCGAGCAGCCTGAACACTCTTTTCGAGTGCCGCCACCAGATCACCCACAGGTGCAGGCTCACGTTGTTCTTGTGGCCCTGACGTGACATCTTCACCCGCTGCTTTGCGCTCGATCAGATCGAGAACTTGTTGGCGGTATGTGTCGCTGTATTGATCTGGACTAAAGCTGGTCGAAAGCGACTCAATTAGTTGGCGCGCCATCGTCAGTTCACGATCTGAAACGCTGAGATCTTCAAGGCCATCGAGTTCTTCAATGGCGTCGGTGGGTTGAATCTCATCGGGATAGACCATTGTCGATATCAGAAGAACCCCATCTTTTGCTCGCATGGCGGCTAGGTATTGCTTGGTTCGAAGTACGAAACGTGCGACACCCACTTTTTGCTCTTCTTCCATCGCCTTTACAAGTAGCGCATAGGGCTTGCGACCCGTTTCGAGCGGTGCAAGATAATAGGGAGAGTCATAAAAGATTGGGTCAATTTCTGCCAAGTCAATAAAAGCATCAAGGTCAATCGTATGTGTCGCTTCCGGATCGAGAGCGTCCAACTCGCCAGGTTCAATGATTACGTAGTTTCCCGGATGCAATTCGTATCCCTTGACGATCTGATCATATGGAACCTCGGTTCCATCGACTGAAGAGACCCGCTGTTGACGGACTCTCGCCCCAGTTCGTGCATCGAGTTGATGGAACTGAACGCTCTTCTTGGACACCGCAGTAAAAAGTTTCACAGGTATGTTCACCAGCCCAAAGCTGATCGACCCGTTCCAAATTGCTCGTGGCATCTCCTCAGTCTTACCCCATAAACCATCGCTGTCACCCCCGGCTTCAGCCACCCACGTTTAGTCGTCTAAACGAAAGAGGCGAGTGGCATTTTCACTAGAGGCCTCTTCGATGGCCTCGACAGTTAGGTTTTTGGCTGAAGCAACGGCAGCGCCTACGAATGGGACCCATGCGGGGGTATTTGTGCGGCCTCGATGGGGGACCGGCGCCAGGTATGGGGCATCGGTTTCGACGGTCAAACGATCGAGTGGACAAATAGCCGCAGCTTCTCGAACCTCACTAGCGCCTTTGAAGCTGACGATTCCGCTGAAGCTCAGCATTGCACCAAGATCAAGCGCACGTTGCGCTTCGTCGGGGCCACCCGTAAAGCAATGAAACACGGTTCGCTGCGGCACCTTTTCTGTCTTCAAGATGTCGAAGGTGTCGTCCCACGCATCTCTGGTATGGATCACAAGAGCGAGATCATGGTGGTGTGCAAGAGCAATCTGAGCAGCGAAAATTTCTCGTTGCCGTTCACGGGGTGAGTGTTCGTAGTGATAGTCCAATCCACACTCGCCGACGCCCACAATCTTGGGGTGAGACAAAAGCTCCGCGATGCCGTCGAGTCCCTCGCTTGCATCATGTGGGTGAACTCCCGCTGTCGCCCACACTCCAACATGGCGGTTGGCGACTTCCAGCGCAGCAATTGACTGTGCAAGGTCAGTTCCAACTGAGATGAGGCGATTTACTCCGGCATTATTTGCATCGCTAATAACGCTTTCTTCAACTCCTTCATAAGGGATATGGCAATGGGTGTCGGTCCACATGCTGTTACTAGGCCTCTGGAACAGAGATACGCGGAAACAGCGGTTGGCCTTTTTCGACCGTAACTCCACCGGGATAGCCACCCCACTTTGCCGAAGCAGGAAGAAGCTGTTCACTCGGACTTCCTGACAAGCCAATGCGACGCCACAACTCGCCACAGGTGTCAGGCATGGCAGGGGAGGCGAGTATGGAAACAATTCGAAGTACTTCAAGAGCATCACCCATGATCTTTTCCAACTCTGGGCCAGATTCGAGTTTCCACGGCTCATGGGTCTCAAGGTGGGAATTTGCATCACGAATCAAGCGCCAAGTGGCCTCAAGGGCGTCGGAAGGTTGCACGGCTTCCCATGCACTGGCGGTCGCCTCATATGCCTCGGCGGCAAGAGCGGCCAGCGGACTCTCGGGATCAGGAGCCGGACCGATGCCTCCACACTTCTTTGTAACGACGGTCGCCACCCGACTCAACAGATTGCCCAAGTTGTTGGCAAGATCGGAGTTATAGCGAGACACCATCGCCTCATAAGAGAAATCTCCATCTGGGCCGAAGTTCACATCACGCAAGAAGTGATGACGAAAACCATCTACCCCAAAATCTTTTACCAGATCAGCGGGTGCGATTTGGTTGAGCCCTGTCTTGCTCATCTTCTCGCCACCGACCAATAAGAAGCCATGTACGAAAATGCGGTGAGGGGGAAGTTCTCCAGCTGCCATCAGCATCGCCGGCCAGTAAACGCAATGAAATCGTAAAATATCCTTGCCGATCAAATGGTGAACATTGGGCCACCATTTACGAAAAGAATCTTCATCACTGTTGTAACCGGCAGCAGTTGCGTAATTGATCAAAGCGTCATACCAGACGTAAAAAACATGATCTTCATCCCATGGAACGGGCACGCCCCAAGTGAGCGACGTGCGTGTGATCGACACGTCCTCAAGGCCTTGGCGGATGATTCCAAGAGCCTCATTTTTCTTTGACTCCGGTTGAATTGCCTCGGGATTAGCTTCTAGCCAGTCAAGGAGCGGCTGTGTAAATTCGCTCAACTTGAAGAAATAGTTGTCCTCTTCAAATAGCTCAACTGGTCGTGCATGAATTGGACAATTGCCCTCGTTGAGGTCTCCCTCGTTGTAGTAGGCCTCGCAAGCAACGCAGTAGAGCCCTTTATATGTACCTTGCTCGATGAATCCACGTTCGTATGCCCGTTGCAACAGTGCCTGAACCGCTTTGTGATGGCGAGGTTCAGTGGTGCGAATGAAGTCGTCGTAGGAAATATTCAGTTCTTCCCAGGCCTTGGCAAAGCGCAAACTGGTTTGGTCGGCTTGTTCTTTAGGGCTGAGGCCGTTCGACTCAGCTGTGCGAGCAACCTTGAGGCCATGCTCATCAGTGCCGGTCAGAAACAGGACGTCGTCTCCGACGAGACGATGCCAGCGAGCGAGAGCGTCAGCCGTAACCGTGGTGTAAGCGTGACCTATATGGGGAGCATCATTTACGTAGTAAATAGGGGTGGTGACGTAAAAGGGATTTGGCACGGTACCCAATCTAGTGGGCAGCCCTGTGCATGTAGATAGATTGCGAATGTGTTACGAACCGCCTAGTCTTCGTCACGTCCTATAAGTCAAGACGGAGGGCGGAATCCTGTCTTCAAGCTTTGAGGCGCAACGCCGCGCCGGATTTATGCTCGCAGTCTTTGCGTCGCTGCTGACGCTCCCATTGATTTTTCCTCACTCTGCAACGAGTGAAGTTCCAACTGACCTTGTTTCTGGAGTTTCAACCAAACAGTCCTCAGAGGGAATGGCCTCTATCACCAAAGAGTGGGCCAAGATTCGTGAGGCGATTGCAGCTACCTCCACTACCACCACGACCACCACCACCACCACGACCGCCCCACCACCGCCGCCAACTACTGCGGCACCAATACGAACTCGAACCAGTGTCACCTTGGTTCCCACAACCACGGTTCCCCCAGAACCTGTTGCGCCGCCCACGTCTCAGTCTGGCTTGGCATCTTGGTATGAATTAGAGGGCGCGCATGCTGGTGTTTGTGCGCACAGAACTCTTCCTTTTGGAACCGTAGTGACCGTCACGGTTGTAAAGACGGGATCCTCAATGTCCTGTGTGGTGGGCGACCGAGGTCCGTTTGCCGCCAACTTGGTTATCGACCTCTTCCGTGATGATTTCGCGACCATTGCACCACTTGGTGCCGGTGTGGTTTCAGTTCATCTGACGTGGTGACTCTTTCGGCCAGTCAAGTGGCCGAATTAATGAGCCGCCACGGCTTAAAACCCAGTCGTGCACTGGGCCAAAACTTTGTGATCGATCCCAATACCGTGCGTCGTATTGCGCGCCTCGCAGAGGTTGGATCGGGCCAAAAAGTAGTTGAGATAGGCGCAGGTCTTGGTTCCTTGACGCTGGCACTGATTGAAACTGGGGCAGAGGTGCTGGCAGTAGAGCTTGACCGCTATCTGATTCCGGTACTTGAAGAAGTCGTAGAACCACATGGGGCCCGGGTCGTACAAGGCGATGCCCTTGTTCTTGATTGGCAAGAACTATTGGTTGATCCCCCCTGGGTTTTGGTTGCAAACCTTCCCTACAACGTTGCGACCATTGTGGTTGCTGACTTGTTGGACCATGTGCCGGCTATTTCACGCATGTTGGTAATGGTGCAGCGCGAGGTAGGCGAGCGTATGGCCGCAAAGGTGGGCGACAAGGCATACGGAGCCCTTTCGGTGAAGATCGCTTATTGGGCCAAAGCTTCATTAGTAGGTCGCGTGCCTCCTACGGTCTTTCTTCCTCAGCCAAGGGTGGAATCGACGCTGGTCTCTATTGAACGACTCGTTGCCCCTGCAGTTGATCCCTCACAGGTAGATTCCAAATGGCTATTCACATTGGTCCGGGCTGGTTTTGCCCAGCGGCGCAAAATGTTGCGTCGATCATTAGCCGGCCTGGTTGCCCCTGAGGCCTTTATTGATGCAGGTATTCGTCCTGAGGCTCGTGCAGAAGAGCTGGACGTTATCGAGTGGGGCAGACTGGCCCAGAACGCAAAGCAACCTGCTTGATTAAATAACTATTTGATTCAATAACCATGAACCCAAACCCAACACAATTTCTGCCGACAACCGTAAGGGCGTTGGCCAAGCTGACTCTCTCACTGCGCATTGGCCAGACGCGTCCAGATGGTTATCACGAGATTGATGCAGAAATGGTCACGCTTGATTTATGCGATGAGTTGACATTCAAGCCCGGCGACGGCCTCGAAGTATTTGGTGCCGTTGGACTACCGATTCAAAGTGATGACGACAATTTGGTTCGGCGCGCTCTTAAGGCAACTGGCCGCACGGCACAGGTTCGACTTGATAAGCGCATTCCAGCAGGGGCCGGACTTGGTGGAGGTTCGGCCGATGCGGCTGCAGTCCTTCGCTGGGCGGGTTGTGACGACATTGAAATAGCCGCAAGCCTCGGAGCAGACGTCCCGTTTTGCTTGATAGGCGGCCATGCCCGCGTGAGTGGATTGGGCGAGATCATTGAGCCATTGCCTGCGACAAATAAGACATTCACGCTTCTCACGCCGCCCTTTGGCGTTTCTACGGTTGCGGTATATCGCAAGTGGGATGAACTCGGTGGCCCACGAAATGTTGGTCCAAATGATCTTGAGATTGCCGCCATAGCCGTGGAACCTCGACTCGTTGAGTGGAGAGAACGACTTAAAGAATTAACTGGACTTGAACCAGTGTTGGCGGGAAGCGGATCAACATGGTTTGTCGAAGGTGACTTCGAGGGCGAAGGGCTAGTTGTGACGCGAACCGACCGCCCCTGACAGGGCGGTCGGTCATTGGTCAGCTAGTCAATGTTTAGCTACGAGCTGTAAGTGGTTACTTCTTAGCTCGTCGTTGGAAGCGCGTTCGCTTCAACATCTTCTTGTGCTTCTTCTTGCGCATTCTTTTGCGGCGTTTTTTAATCAACGAACCCATGAGGATCACGAGGTTACCGGGAGAAAGGGCAAGAGACGCAACTGGGGCTAGTATGTTCGAGGCTGTTGGCGGGTAGTTCAGCTGGCAGAACGCCTGATTTTGGATCAGGAGGTCGCAGGTTCGATCCCTGCCCCGCCAGCCATTTCCCTTCTCATCTCCACTATTTCCATCCGAGACCGTCCTACCCCAGATCTATCCTGGACCCATGTCTCGTTTTGTGCTCTCGCAAACCTCGGTCGTTTCAGCCCTGGACGACTTGGCAAATCAGAAAGAAATCACCGTGTTTGTCGGTGCTGGCTCAAGCGAGCAGGCCGGACTGCCAACGTGGAACACTTTGGTGGAGCATCTACTGGTTCGAGTCGGATCGCTTCAAGGACTTTCTGATGACGATGCCATCGAGTTCGCTGATTGGACCATTAAGAGCGAGGGCTTAATGGGATCTGCTGCCATAGCTGAAGATGCCCTTGGTCCAGATTTTGAATTGGAACTAGGCAAGGCGTTATACGGTGAACGTAAGAAGCTTGTTCCTGGCGAAATTGCCGATGCCGTAGCTCGTCTTTGGGTCAATTGTGCAGACTCAGATTTAGAGATCGTCACAACTAACTACGACCTGACTCTTGAAGATGCCCTTAAGTTTGAACTTAAAAAGCATCCAAAGCTTAAGGGCCTATCCCCAGTTTCGTTACATGATGGACGGCCGGCACCTGACGACAAACTGGTTGTTCGTCACCTGCATGGAGTCTTGCCTCCCACTGGTAAAAAGATTGGCGAAGTCATACTTACCGAAGGTTCGTATCAGCAGATGCAAAACAGTCCGTGCTGGCAGGAGGAATACTTTTCCAAAAGGCTTCAGACAAGCTCATGTCTCTTCGTCGGTACCAGTCTTTCCGACCCCAACATTTTGAGGTACCTCTACAGAGCCAAAGGTGACCTTGGAAGAAAACACTATGCGGTGTTTGTGAGGCAACAAGATGCCGAGATGTACGTTGAGCTGGACGAGAATATATGTGACGTACGTGAAGACATGAGTTCGAAACGTTGGGAAAATATTGGGGTGAGCCCAATCAGACTTGACTACTTTGCTGAAAGTGCTCAATTCCTTCATGAACTGGCCCTGAAAAAGAAAAACCCGAGTGCAGCCCCATTTGAAGAGCGGATGGAGTTTCTTGATGGACTCAGGACTCGGTACGAATTTTCGGAAGCGATTGAAGTTTTCGTGCCTAACCAAGATCAGAAGCAAGAGTTACTCGCTCGTATAGTCGATGCGATATCTTCCGAGCTTCAAGAAGAAGGCTGCCCGCTCGGTCGGGGAGAGCGTCTCGGGTGTTCGTTATGGAGATATGATTCCGCTAGAAACCAGCTCATCAACTGGTTTTCTTCTGACCGGTCCTGGCGAAACCCAAGCACACTTGAACCTGTTGAAATCAAGTGGCATAGCGACTTCGTATCTGTTATTGCATTTTGTAAGGGGAGTTGGACTTCATACAGTTCCGCACAACAATCGGCAACACGGTGGAACCATATTATAGGTTTGCCGTTGTTTTCTGATGGCGAGGAGTTGGGCCGTCTTCCATTGGGAGTCATTACAATTGGTTCAACTGAGAGTGAATCTCATAGTGCACTGGCAAGAGGGACAAGCATCCTGGCCCCCTACATCCGTACGCTTATGCCAATATGTTCTGAGGCACTCGGTGCAGAGCGGAAAATTTGAGTTAAGTCCGACCGTGTCATACCCGATCGATAAGGTGATGGATATGAACAAAGGTGTTAGCAAGGTGATCAGTGGTATTCCTAAGGAGGGCCTTCCTAGTCGTGCCGCTCAGAAGGAACTTAAGTTGATCGCAGAATCGGTACGGTCTTCGGATTCGGCTAAAGAAATTAACCGTGCAATTCAGGCTCGCAAACTAGAAAAAGCTAAGAACCGCTGACATTCTGAGTCAGGCAGAAAGAAATCCGTACCCGTGTTGTGATGCGGTCGTTGATCTAGGGTGGCCGTAATGGCTGAACGGAAGTTGACCTCGGTGATTTTGGCTGCGGGAATTGGAACCCGCATGCGTTCCGAACGCCCAAAGCCACTTCATCTCTTGTGTGGTCGGGCAATGCTCCTTCATGTTCTCGATGCCGTAGCCGAGCTTGAAGTTGAGCGAGCGGTTGTTGTTGTTGGACACGGTGCAGAACGGGTTACCAAGAAGCTCATTGAACTCGGCCCAAACGGTCTACCCATAGATTTCGTTGTACAAGCAGAACAACGCGGTACCGGCGATGCTCTCATGGCAGGACTCACTGCGTTTCCAGACGACGATGTAGACGATGGTGACTTGTTAGTCCTCCCCGGCGACACCCCATTGCTCCTCAGTGACACCCTTGCGCACCTTGTTAGCACCCATCGAAAGGCTGAGGCAGCGGCAACCTTGTTGACCGCTCGACTAAACGATCCAACTGGCTATGGCCGAGTCATCAGAGACAAGGGGAATCGCATCGTCCGCATAGTGGAACAGGCCGATTCAACACCCGAAGAGGCTCTGGTCGATGAGGTGGCGACTTCTATCTATTGCTTCCGTCGCAGTCTCGTGGCCCCAGCCCTGCGCCGTCTGGATCCCGAGAACGCACAAGGTGAGTACTATCTGACTGATGTAATCGAGGTCCTCGGGGCAGCTGGGTATCCCATTGCGTCGTATGTGGTCGAGGATGCACTCGAGATCGTAGGTGTCAACGATCGAGCGCAGTTGGCAGCGGCCGAAGCCGAGCTCCGACGACGTACTAACCAAAAATGGATGAGCCTAGGCGTCACGATGATTGACCCGGCTCAAACCTATGTAGATGCAACAGTTGAGTTGGCACCCGATGTCACATTGTTTCCGGGAACAATTCTCCAAGGGCGCACCCGAGTGGGTAGTGGTGCAGAGATTGGACCGAACTCCCAGTTGATCGATTGCGTGGTGGGCGATGACGCCGTTGTTGCCAAAACCGTTGGTGATAACGCCGAAATCGGCTCTCAAGCCCATGTCGGCCCCTTTGCTTATCTTGGCCCGGGAACGGTCATAGCCAAGGGTGAAGTGATCGGACCGTTCTACAATGGAAATTCGAGGACATAATTAAGGCCCCCAATCAATTGGCATCAAGAAACGGAGCGTGAAGCCGAAATGGCTATGGAGCTGGTCACCAAGAAGAAGCTTCAATTGCTTGGGGGTCGCACGCATCCTGCACTTGCCGAAGAAATTGCCGCTCATCTTGGGGTCGAGTTAGGCGAGACCAATCTTGTTGACTTTGCCAATTCAGAGATGCGCTGTCGTTTTGGAGAATCAGTGCGTGGTGCAGACGTGTTTATTCTGCAACCTCATTCCTCATCTGATCACCGTTCGGTGAACGATTCTTTAATGGAACAGCTCATCATGATCGATGCAGCTAAGCGGGCCTCTGCCAAGCGCATCACCGCGGTTTGCCCTTATTACGGATATTCACGACAAGATCGCAAGGCCGAAGGCCGTGAACCAATCACCGCAAAATTGGTAGCCGATCTGCTCTACGCCGCAGGCGCACATCGGGTAGTAAGCGTCGATCTTCACTCAGGCCAGATCCAAGGTTTCTTTGATGGACCGGTAGATCACTTAACCGCAATGCCGGTGATAGTTGATTATCTACGCAACAATCTGCACGGCGAGTTGGTCGTTGTCGCACCTGACGCCGGTCGAGTAAAGGTCGCTGAGCGCATGGCTCAACACCTGCACGCCGATTTGGCCATCGTCCACAAGCGCCGTCCAAAGGGAATGGCCAATGTGGTTGAGGCACGCGATGTGGTTGGCGACGTCGAGGGGCGTATTTGTGTGCTTGTTGACGACATGATCGACACAGCCGGCACAATCGTTGCGGCTGCAGAACAGCTGAAAGACCACGGTGCCTCCAACGTTTGGGCAGCCGCTACCCATGGGGTATTTTCGGATCCGGCAATCGACCGCCTTAAGAATTCAGTGATCGATCGGGTAATTATCACCAATACCTTGCCTCTTCCAGCTGAGAAACGGATAGACAAGATCGAAGTCCTTTCAATAGCAGGACTCATTGCCGACGCAATTGACGCAGTATTTGAAGATACGTCGGTTTCAGAGATATTTGGTGGCGATAACCAGGCTTAGGGATTTGGCAAATCCTTAGGGTAGAGTAGAGGACCTTTCCAGAATCTGTTCTCGCAGGAGCGCGTCTCATGGCTGAAATGACCCTAATTGCTGAATCAAATAGAGAGACAGGTACCCGTCCATCGGGTCGCCTACGTACTGAAAATAAGATTCCCGGGATTGTTTACGGGGCGGGGGGAGATTCTCAGTCCGTAACTGTCGCCAGGCGTGATCTTCGTATTGCGCTCTCCGGTGATCATGGTGCACACGCTTTGATCAATCTCAAGGTTGGATCCGATAGCCAACTTGTGATGGTAAAAGATATGCAGCGCAATGCCGTTAGAAATGAAGTCATACATGTTGACTTTCTGAGAGTAAGCCGCGACTCGGCAGTTAACGCCGAAGTGGAGATCACACTTGTGGGCGATGCTCATGAGGTGCGTCTTGCGGGCGGCAAGGTTGAACAACAGCTCTTCAAGGTTGCAATGAGCGCAAAGCCTAATGACATTCCTGCTGAAATCGTCGTCGATATTTCTGCGCTGGTGCCTGGCCAGATTCTGCGTGTAGCTGAACTCGAGGTCCCAGCCGGCGTGACGTTTACAACTGCAGAAGACGAAATCGTTGCAGTCGGACACATCAACAAGCGCGTTGCCGGCCAGGATGGCGAAGAAGGCGGTCCAGAAGATCAAGGCGGCGAGGGAGCCGAGTCTGCAGTTCAAGGCGCCGGCAGTTCTAATGCCGAGACTGGCACCGCCGAAGGCGAGTAGTTAAAGCCATGCTCGGCCGCGGTGATGGTCGAGTACATCGAGGCACCCCTGCCGACATTTTGGTCATTGGGCTTGGGAACCCGGGTGAGGAATACGCCGGGACCCGCCACAATATTGGTGCCGAGACTCTTAATATCTTGGCTGTCCGTCACCGGACAAAGCTGACATCTACCAAGTGCAGAGCTCTTGCCGGTGAGACACGCTTTGGTGACAAACGGGTGGTGCTGGCGTTTCCTTTGACTTTTTATAATGAGGCAGGAAATGCCGTAGTGGCCCTTGCCAAACGTCACGGCATTGATCAACCGAACCAGGTAGTTGTCATCCACGATGAGCTAGATCTCGAGCCGGGCACCTTTAAGGTGAAAGTTGGTGGTGGCCTTGCCGGTAACAATGGCTTGAAGTCAATTAAGTCGCATCTGCATTCCGACGATTTCGTGAGAGTGCGTATAGGTGTTGGAAAGCCACCTGGACGTGGTGAAGGAGTCGATCATGTCCTGCGCCGTCCGGGAAAAGCCGAAAGAGCGGAGCTTGATGTAGTTATTGAACGCGCTGCTGATGCAGTCGAGGCAATTGTCGCAGAAGGCCCCAATGCGGCAATGAACAGGTTCAATTGATCACCGATAGCCTCGAAGTTTCGTGACATCACTTAGATCTTTACCGCCGCTTCTTAGCGATGACCCCGCGCTGGTCGATGTTTTGGGGACTTCGCACGCAGTACTGGCAGTTCCAGAGCCGGCCCGAGCAATCACGATTGCCGGAATTTCACATTTGTCACAGCGTCATCCCATCTTGGTGGCAGTTCCAACGACGGGTGAGGCGACACGGCTAGTCCATGATCTGAGCGAATTTTTAGGACCTGAAGAGGTCGAGTTATTTCCAGCATGGGAGACCCTCCCCTTTGAGCGAGTGAGTCCCAGCGTCGAGGCTATGGGCAGGCGCCTTCGTACGATGTGGCGATTGCGTAGGTCCGATGAACACGGCACTCGAGTGGTGGTGGCTCCCATCCGTGCGCTTGTGCAAAGGCTTGGACCTCATGTGGGTGACATCGAGCCAATCATCATTCGCCCAGGTGACCGTGTTGATGCCACCGAGTTGGTGGCTGACCTGGTTGGCTGCGGGTACATGCGTGAATATCAGGTGGAACACCGTGGTGAGGTGGCCGTACGTGGTTCGATCGTAGATATTTTTCCGTCGACGGCTGATGTTCCTATACGAGTTGACCTATGGGGAGACGAGGTCGACCGTCTTAGTGAGTTTTCGGTTAGCGATCAACGATCTCGTTGTGATTTAACCATTGCCGAGATTTTCCCTTGCCGAGAACTGTTGACCACCGATGAGGTGCGAGATAACGCAGCTTCTTTGGCTGCCAAAGAACCTTGGGGCAAAGAGCAATGGGAGCGCTTATCTGAAGGGCAGTTATTTGAAGGCATGGAGTCTTGGTTGCCCTGGCTCACTGAAGACGAAGGTTTACTTGTAGATCTATTGCCCTCTGAGGCACAAGTGCTGTTGATCGACCCTCGCCGCATGCGAGATCGCGCCGGTGATTTGTTGGCTGAAGAAGCCGATCTTGCAAACGCGTTGGCTCGCACTTGGGGAGTGGAAGATGCAAGCAACATGCCACGGTTGCATCTTCCTTTCGATCGTTTACTGGCTCACACAAAAGCTCCGGCATGGACCATCACGAGCGTGCCAGAAGGCCCAGATGTCCAAGTAATTCATGCGAGTGGTTTTGAATCAGGTGTTGGCGGTGGCGAACAACTCGTTTCTCAGCTCAAGGGTCTTTTGAACTCCGGGTATCGAGTTGTCATAGCAGCCGATGGTGCAGGCTCGGCTTCTCGAATGGCGACAGCCTTGGGCGATGCCGGCGTTGGTCTTACGTTGCACGAGACGCTGAACGACACAGATAACTTGGTCGCCGACGCATTGACCAAGCCTGGTGGCCATGTAGTAGTAGCCCCGCTGGAGCGTGGCGTTGTGCTTCCCGAGATCAAGCTTGCAGTGTTGTCAGAAAGTGACGTAACCGGTAGACGCCGTTCTCACCGAACGGCACGAGCTCGTCCAAAGCGTGAATCAGCTGGTTTTTTCGACACACTTCAATCTGGCGACTACGTGGTCCATATGCATCATGGAGTGGCTCGATACGGCGGAATGGTCAAGCGCCATATTGGAGGAGTCGACCGCGATTATTTGCTCTTGGAATACCGAGGCAACGACAAGCTTTATGTTCCTTCCGACCAAATCGATGCAGTGCGCCCCTATACGGGAAGCGACAGCCCGAGCCTGCACCGACTGGGTGGTTCGGAATGGCAGAAAGTTTCGAGCAGGGCCCGATCCGAGGCCCAAAAGATTGCACAAGAACTGGTCGTGCTGTATCAAAAGCGTATTCACAGTCCTGGCCATGCCTTTGCTCCTGACACTCCTTGGCAAAAGGAGATGGAGGATGCCTTTCCTTACCAAGAGACGCCCGACCAGCTTGTCGCAATCGAAGAGGTAAAGGCTGATATGGAAGAGCCGGTTCCAATGGATCGCCTCATTTGTGGAGACGTGGGTTTCGGCAAGACTGAAGTTGCATTGCGGGCAACCTTTAAGGCAGTACAAGATGGCAAGCAAGTTGCGGTTCTGGTGCCTACGACTCTGTTGGCACAACAGCATGGCCAGACATTCAGCGATCGTTTTTCCGGCTACCCGGTGCGTGTTGAGGTACTGAGTCGTTTTCTTACAAATGCCCAGGCCCGCAAGGTGATCGATGGAGTTAAAGATGGAACCGTCGATGTGGTTATTGGTACCCATCGACTTTTGAGTGGCGACCTTTCGTTCAAACGTCTCGGATTGTTGATAGTTGACGAAGAGCAGAGATTTGGCGTGACCCACAAAGAGGCGATCAAACAGTTCAAGGCCGATGTCGATGTGTTGACACTTTCTGCGACGCCGATTCCTCGCACCTTGGAAATGAGCCTTACCGGTATTCGTGATCTCTCGCTTTTGAATACAGCGCCTGCCGATCGACAGCCCATCTTGACCTATGTCGGAGAACATGACGAGCGCGCTATAGCCGAGGCTTTGCGCCGAGAGCTGTTACGTGAGGGCCAGGTTTTCTTTGTTCATAACAGGGTTAAAGACATAGAAGATGTAGCAGCCGGCCTTCGTGAGATGGTTCCCGAAGCTCGCATCTGTGTGGCTCACGGGCAAATGGACGAGGGAACTCTCGAACAGGTAGTTATTGATTTTTGGGAAGGTCGCTACGACGTTTTGGTATGCACGACGATCATCGAATCAGGTATTGACATGCCGACTGTTAACACCTTGGTTGTAGACCGCGCCGATCGTCTTGGGCTGGGCCAGCTTCATCAGTTAAGGGGCAGAGTCGGACGAGCGGGTAGCCGGGCCTATGCCTATCTATTTCATCCTCGTGACAAGGCATTGACCGATGAGGCCTATGAACGCCTCAAGACAATTGGTGAAGCCACCGAACTTGGGTCAGGGTTCCGTATTGCGATGCGAGATCTTGAGATTCGTGGTGCCGGCAATCTTTTGGGTGAGAGCCAGACCGGTCATATCTCAGCTGTTGGCTACGACCTTTACATGCAAATGGTCAGCGAAGCGGTGTCTGAACTCAAAGGCGAGGCTGTAAAAGAGCCGGCTGAAGTCAAGCTGGAGTTGCCGGTAGACGCTTTCTTGCCCTCTGATTATGTATCGAGAGAAGAACAAAGACTTGAGGCCTATAGGCGTTTGGCAACCGTTGTCTCATTATCTGAAGTAGATGACATTGCCGAAGAGTGGAAAGACCGTTATGGCCCAATTCCTCCACCTGGCGAAGCGCTCTTAACTGTGGCTCGTTTGCGGGCCGAATGTCATCGAAGCGGGGTACGAGAAGTGACAGTTACACCAAATCGCACTTCACCGGGTCTTATAGCCCGACTGGGCCCACTTGTTTTGAAGTCCAGTGCCACAATTCGATTGCGGCGTCTCGCAAGAGATGCTCGCTATAACGAAGAGGCTGCTCAGCTGGTAATTCCATTGCAAAAGAATGACGACGTGGCCCAGGTTCTAACAAAATTATTGGGTGAGCTGGTCCCTTTTGACCAGGAATCTGTAGCATCCTGAACTCGTGAACATCTTTCGCTCAAAGCCAATAGTTATTGCCGCCCTCCTGGCAGTTGTTTCTGTGAGTGGATGCAGCCTCTTATCCAACTCGCCTGCAGCGACTGTCAACGGCGTCGAGATCAGTGACGGGTCCCTTCAAGACGAGCTGTCAGCCATACGTGACAACAAGTCTTATAGAGATCTTGTTGAACAGGGCATGCAGGCTGCCCAGACAGGCGAATCAGTCGGTTCGTTCGACACAACCTTTATTGCTCGACTCTTGACGCAGCGGGTCTATTACGAACTCATCAAGAAAGAACTTGAGCGTCGCAAGGTAAAGATCACCGACGCCGATCTCACTCCGTTGCGTGAAGGGGTCATTCAACAAGTTGGTGGTAAGCCAGTATTCGACAAGTTCTCTAAGGGCTATCAAGACCAGCTGGTACTTCAGCGAGCACTCTTTAAGAAACTCAACGACACGTTGGCAAATGAACTTGGAGCAGGTAAGCCCGAGACTTATTTCAAAGAACATGCTGATGAATTTGTGCAAGGTTGCGCCAGTCACATTCTCATCAGCACCCAGGACAAAGATCCAGAGGCAGCTAGAGCTGAAGCAACTGAGGTAAAGGCTCGTCTCGACAAAGGTGCCGATTTTGCGACGGTTGCCAAAGAGGTTTCAGATGATCCTGGTTCTGGACAACAAGGTGGAGACCTCGGTTGTGTTGGTAAGGGTCAATTCGTTCCTGAATTTGAAGAGGCATTGTTCACTTTGCCGATTGGAGAATTGAGTGGACTGGTGGAATCACAATTTGGCTTCCATCTGATCATCGTTAAGGAGCGTAAAACTCCTACATACGAAGAAGCTAAAGCCGAGGTAGAAGCAGCTTTAGGAAGGCTGGCGTCGATGGAGCTGGAGAAGTTCCTTGTCAAGGCTTCTGGAGATGCCAAGGTGAGCGTTGATAAGCGTTATGGAACGTGGGTAATCCAAAAGGGTGCAACAGACGGAACCCCTGATGGTGTTGGAATTATCGTGCCACCCAAGGGTCCGACAACCACAACAACAACGGCTAAGCCAGGTACGGAGGTCGTGCCTCCTGGAGCTGGAGTTCCTGAAACCTCGCCTTCTCCAAGCCCTTAATGGCCCAACCACTAGTTAATGTCATTGGGCTGGGGCCTGCAGGGCCTGAGTTGGTGACCGAAGCTGCTTTGGGCATCATCGGTGAATCAAAGGCTTCCTTTATTCGCACAACGCGTCATCCTGCTGCTTCGGTCATGACTGATGCAACCAGTTTCGATTACCTGTATGAGGGTGCATCAACACTTGAAGAGGTTTATTCGGCAATAGTCGAAGAACTCATTGCGGCGGCTATCAAATTTGGTGAGGTTGTCTATGCAGTGCCTGGTTCGCCCCGTGTTGGCGAGCGCAGCGTTGACTTATTACTCAGCGATACTCGGGTGTTGGAAGGAATACTCGATGTTGTTGTAACCCCGGCATTGTCATTTCTTGACTTGGCCTGGGTGCGCCTCGGGATAGACCCCCTGGTGGAGGGAGTACGTGTTGTAGATGGCCATCGTTTTATGGTCCAATCTGCAGGACAGAGGGGCCCTCTGCTGGTTGCTCAATGTGATAGCCCAATTGTTTTGTCAGATATCAAGCTCGCGGTAGGCGACGAGACGCCCGAGTCTGTTGTGGTGCTGAGTCGACTTGGCACTGCAGATGAATCAGTTTCTGAAATCACCTGGACCGAGCTTGACCGAATCGAGGCCGACCATCTCACATCGCTATATATACCCGAACTCACAGCCCCAGTGGCTGCCGAGTTGGTCGATCTCATCGATCTGGTTCGTACCTTGCGTGAACAATGTCCGTGGGATCGCGAACAGACTCACCAAAGTCTTACCCGCTATCTGCTCGAAGAGACCTATGAACTGCTTGAGGCAATTGATTCTCTCGATGAGAGCGCCGGCGAAGGTTACGAACACCTCGAAGAAGAGTTGGGTGACGTTTTATTCCAGGTTCTGTTTCACGCTGCTCTTGGCGCCGAAGCAGGCCAGTTCACCATTGCTGATGTCGCACATACCGTGAATGAGAAGCTGACTCGTCGACATCCTCATGTCTTTGCGGGGCTGGAAGTGGCCGACACCGACGAAATCGCACGTAACTGGGAACAAATCAAGCGAGAAGAAAAGGGGCGCTCCAGCGTGATGGAGGGCATTCCGGGAAACCTGCCTTCATTGCTTTATGCCCACAAGGTGCAGCGCAAGGCTTCGAGTATAGGCGTTGAGGTCGAAGTTAAACAGACAAGTGATACCGCCGCCCTCGTTGATGACGAATCTATTGGAAGCGCCCTTTTCGCCTTGGTTGCAGCTGCTCGGCGGGCCAAGGTTGACCCTGAGTCGGCCCTGAGGGCTACGGCAGCTCGATTCAGGGCTGAAGTAGAAGGTCTTGAGCGTAATTAACACTTTTCTTAATTAACACTTTCAACATCAGCAACAATGAGTAACATAAACAACAATCACAACAGCCATCTAGGAGCATTTGGTGAGCACAATCGAAGACGTCATTGGTAGAGAGGTTCTTGACTCTCGCGGCAACCCGACTGTTGAAGTTGAGGTTGTTTTGATATCCGGCGCAAAAGGCCGGGCGATTGTCCCTTCTGGAGCTTCTACCGGTCAGTTTGAAGCAGTCGAGCTACGTGATGGGGGAGATCGATACGGTGGAAAGGGCGTGGCCAAAGCCGTAGGTAATGTCAATGGCGAGATTCGTGACGAGGTAATAGGCCGCGACGGACTTGACCAACGTGGACTCGACCAAGCGCTTGTTGACCTCGATGGCACAGATAACAAAGGTCGCCTGGGAGCTAACGCCTTGCTGGGTGTCTCATTGGCAACAGCTCGAGCAGCAGCAGATCATTTTGACCTCCCACTGTTTAGATATGTGGGCGGGGTAAACGCGCACGTGTTGCCGGTTCCCATGATGAACGTTTTGAACGGTGGAATGCACGCTGCCAACAACGTTGACTTACAAGAGTTCATGGTTATGCCCATTGGGGCAGCATCGTTCAGCGAGGCTTTGGCCTGGGGCACCCAGACCTACCACGTTCTCAAAAAACTCTTGGGTGATCGTGGGCTTGCAACGGCCGTGGGAGACGAAGGTGGTTTTGCCCCCGATCTGTCCTCCAACGAACAGGCCGTTCAAATATTGGTTGAGGCCATTGAAAAGGCTGGGTTCACTCCTGGAAGCGATATTGCCATTGCCCTTGACCCGGCGACTACCGAGCTTTGGGATAACGGGACATATCGCTTAGAAGGAGAAGGCCGCACTCTCAGTTCCGAAGAGATGGTTGGGTTCTGGGTTGATCTGTGCAGCCGTTATCCGATTGTTTCAATTGAAGATGGCATGGCAGAAGAAGATTGGGATGGATGGGCGGCTTTGACCAAAGCCTTGGGTTCACAAACCCAGCTAGTTGGTGACGACCTTTTTGTGACCAACTCGTCAAGGTTGCGAAGGGGTATAGATGCAGGAGTTGCCAATTCGATTTTGATCAAGGTCAACCAGATCGGCACTCTCACCGAAACTCTCAACACAGTCGAACTTGCAACCCGCTCCTCTTACACGAGCGTGATGTCTCATCGTTCAGGTGAATCAGAAGACACCACCATTGCTGATCTCGCTGTGGCAACCAATTGTGGTCAGATCAAAACAGGTGCGCCTGCGCGTTCAGATCGAGTAGCGAAGTACAACCAGCTGTTGCGTATCGAATCTGTTCTGGGCGAGGAAGCTGCCTATCGCGGTTCTGCAGCTCTTGCGCGAAGGTCTGGTGTCTGAGAATGAAGCGTGGCGCCCGGTTTCGTTTGTGGCTGTGCTCAGCTGGGTTGCTGGTTGCATTTGCTTACTTCACGGGCGTATCTCCGGCTCGGACCTATCTGGCTCAGCGCGCATCGTTGGCCAAGGCAGATAAGAATCTCGAGATGTTGAGCGAGCAGAATGATCTGCTTGAAAAACGCGTTGAGCTTTTACGCAGCGATGCCGAAATCGAACGTCTCGCTCGAGAGCGTTACAACCTCGTTCGCCCCGGGGAAGAGGCTTACGCAGTCACGCCACCGCCAGAGTCGCTGCCTCCACCGACCACCCTTGCTCCAAAGCAAGACAAGTCTCCAGATGATGGCAACTTCTTCCAGCAAGTCTGGAAAAGCCTCACCGGCTGGTGGTGAAGTACATATAAATTTTGCAATTCCGCGCTTTGAGAAGCGTTAGTAACTAGCCTTTCGGAGGCTCCACATAAGTTGGCAGCACAAAGGAGGCTTTATGAAACGCTCGAATCGCGCAATCGCAGTTGTGGTTGGCTTGTTGATGGTCACTACGGCTTGCGGTGGTGGTGACAGTAAGAAGAGTTCATCAGGTGACAAGGCCGGATCCACTGCTGCCGCCAAGGGGGGTACTGCTACGGCTCAGGCGCTGTTTTACCAAGATACTCCTGAGGGTGGTAAGGGTGGTTTCAGCGAGGTGCGAGTTCGTATGGCCTCATCTGATGAAAAGACCTTGCGTGTAGGCTTTACCGAAGACGAAGTTGCGGGTACGGGTGACCAATGGCGAGCGGCAGGGTGGTCTGCCACGACAGTGGCCACGTTGCTTACCGGTGCTGCCTTAACTGGTCGCGAAGTCACCTTTGATGTGTCCGGTCGTATTGATGGTCCGAGCGCAGGGGCTCTGATGACAGTTTCAGTGTTGGCCCTGATACGCGGCGATAAGTTGAAGACCGATATCACAATGACGGGAACGATCAACCCCGATGGAACGATTGGTCCGGTCGGTGGTATTCCACTCAAGCTCGACGGCGCTATAGCTGCCAAGAAGAAGCGCATGCTGGTACCTGTCGGACAGCGCAACAGTACCCATCCGGGAACCGGTGAGATGGTAGATGTTGTTGTTGCCGGACGTAAGAAGGGCATCGAGGTAATCGAAGTAGATAATATCTATGAGGTCTACAAAGCCTTTACCGGTAAGACGTTGCCCCGTCCTGTGCCTGGCGAAGATGTAACGCTCAATGAAAAGTCCTACAAACGTTTAGAGGCCAAGACCAATACGTGGCTGGCTGAGTACCAAGCGGCAGCAAGTTCGTGGGCAAGTCTTCCCCCTGAGCTTCAAGCCGAACTCGATTTGACCGATGCCCAAGAGACGGCCGATCGAGCGGGCAGGCTTTCTCAACAAGGACTACAAGCCGGTGCCTATTCGGCAGCAATCGAAGCTGCAGCTCTCGCTAATGCATTAGTCAAGGTCGGCGAAGGTCTTACGTCATATTTAACCGGTGGGGCAGCTGCTTTCTTGGCCAAGATTGAAGCCAGCCAATCGATCACCGGCAAGGTGAACGCTCTTGTTGACTCGCTACAGACCTTTGACCCCGAGACAGTAGGTGATGCTGCTGCGTTGATTGATGCATATACAGCAGCCATTGACGCAGTAAGTCTTGCGAGCTTTGCAGAAGGTCAGCTCAACATTGATGGCCTAGGCGAAGAAGAGGCTCTAAGTCAGTTGAGTATCGCTGCATTGTTCTACGAGATCGCCGGCAGCATGGTCGAGGCAGCAGGTGACTCGGTAGAAATCGGACGGGGATTGGGTGGGGTTAAGTTGGCCAAAGACCTGAACCTTGATTCAGTTGCTGATTTCTTCAGGAAGTCGGGTGAGGCAAACCTCGCTGCATTCGACACAGTGGTGCTCGGCCCAGCAGCGAGTTCTCAGGGCGTCAGTATCGACATCATGAAAAATGCATTTGCCAATAAAGATATTGAATACGCACTAGCTCTTTCAGGATCTGGGGTCATGGCGAATCTGGAGGAGTATTTCGGCGACCTCGATACCAGCGCTTTTGCTTCCCTCGGAGGGGCTCTGGCGCTTTATGGCCGAACAAGTGGTCTGATGGCTCGTTATTACTCGCTCGGAGAACTTACCGACGAAGCGGGCAACGTCGTCGGTGTCGAGAACGAGAAGGCATTGACAGCGTCGCTTGAGCTTGCTCAAGACCAGCTTGGACGCAGCATCACACTGTTGCGTTCGAAGAAAGTGGAGCCGGTTCCAGTTGTTGGTGCCTATGAAGTCGGAGGCATTGATCGAGAAGGTGATACCGAAGACAAGCTCTCTGCACTTGTGAGTTATTGGAACGGTTTTGTCGGTAGCCGCATTTTGACCTATCTCGGAGGTTTCTCCACAGCAGGGTTGAAGTAAAGAGCTTGAATTAAAAGACTCAACAAAGAACGGGCGGAGTCATGCGACTCTGCCCGTTTCTTTTATTCGGGTACGGTGACCGGAAATCCTAGGTCTGTGGCCGCAGCGCTCAACTCAGTGTCGTAGGTGACGAAGTCGGACAGCTCGGTGCGGAACGGGTCAGCTGTTGCCAGGTGGATCGCATCGAGCGATCCGAGTTTGGCTAACTGATAGGAGCGTGCACGGTCCAACACGGTGCTCGAAAGGTCAACGATATAAACACCCCTTACGGCTTGCCCTACGAAATACGGAACCCGTGTGTGGTCGACGCCTCCTCTTAGTAGGGCCCGGGTGATCTCCAGCAAGGCCAGTTCGCTGGAGATTAACTCGGCGTCATCGGGTAGTGCCTCTCGCCAGCTGCGCAGTGCCTCGGTTTGTTTCTCGGGCTTGATGAACTTCACCAATGCACAAGCGTCAAGGTAGATCACCGCTTGCGCTCTTTGTCGCGATCCGCGATCACCAAATCAGACAAGCTTTCTACTTCATGAGCCAGGTCGGTGATGAGGTCGGGCATGCCCCGCTCAGCAGGCGGCCGGACAGCGCCGTTGCTTATCATGCGCTTGAGCGTGCTTGGGTCTTCAATTTCGGGCACCATCCTCAACACGGGTCGGCCACGATCAGTCACGACAATCGACTCACCCGCTCGTACTCGAGCGACGGCCTTGGACGGGTTCTGGTTCAACTCTCTTAAGCCGATGGTCTCCATCCCCTGAATGTACCTACAAAAAGTAGGTATCACAACCAATCGATTATGTTTCGCCGACATTGGGCGTATCTAAGCCGGTAGTGTGCGCTCATGGCGAGTTTGCAGGGTCAAAGGGTTGTCCGGCGTGAAGATCATGCCCTCTTAACCAGAGGTGGCACTTACGTAGCCGATGTACGTGATCCTATTTTGGACGGAGCAGCGCACGTCACGTTTGTTCGTTCGACTATGGCGCATGCACGTATAACGGGCATCGACATAGAAGGTGCTCGTAAGGCTCCTGGGGTAGTGGGTGTATTTACTGCGGCAGATCTCAACTTGGGGTATTCCCCAATGGCGGTGCCCATTCTGCCTGCCGCCATGGCTCGCCCTTGGTTGGCCTCAGATGTTGTGCGATTCGTCGGTGAACCTATCGCTGTAATTTTGACCGAGCGCCAAGACCAGGGCGAAGACGCTGTTGAACAAGTGATCATCGATTACGAACCATTGCCCTCAGTGGTGAACCCTGAAGATGCCCTTAAAGACGAGGTCCTTCTCTTTCCGGAATATGGCAGCAACACCGCCGCAGTGTTTGGAGATGAGGCCGACGGGTCAGAGTTTGAAGGCTGCGAGGTGGTCGTCAGCGAGCGCATAGTCAATCAACGCGTTGCGGCTGCTCCCCTGGAGGTGCGTAGTGCAGCGGCTGGTTTGGGCCCAGATGGCAGACTCAACGTTTGGCTGAGCACCCAAGGCCCTCAGTCTGCGCGGTATGCGATCACCAAAGCTTTTGGGTGGGAGCTGGAGAGCGTTCGAGTGATTGCTCCAGATGTCGGCGGAGGATTTGGAGCAAAGATTGGTCTTTATCCTGAAGAGGGATTGGTTGCTTACCTGGCGAGGCATTTGAATAAGCCGCTGCGGTGGCTCGAAACTCGCTCAGAAAATATGTTGGCGATGGGTCACGGGCGCGGCCAGACTCAAAAGGTCACTATTGGAGGCCGAAGTGACGGAACCGTCTTGGCTTATCGGCTCGATGTCATCCAAGAAGCTGGTGCTTATCCCAGCATGGGGGCATTCCTTCCTTACATGACCAGGGTGATGGCGGCAGGTGTATATGCCATTCCCAAGGTCGCATGTCACGCCGTGAGCGTGGTTACAAATACGATGACTACAGTTGCTTACAGGGGGGCGGGAAGGCCCGAAGCCACCGCCGCAATCGAACGCGCTATGGATCTCTTTGCAAAAGAGATAGGGATGAGCCCAGTAGAGGTTCGCAAGCGGAATCTAATTGATGCGGCGTCGTTTCCGCATACAACACCTACTGGTGCGACCTATGACAATGGTGATTATCGCCGAGCGCTTGATCTTGTTCTCGAGGCAGCAGGCTATGAAGACCTGTTGGCCCAACAGGGTGAAAGACGAGCAAGTGGTGCGATCAATCAAATTGGAATCGGCATTGCGCTTTATGTCGAAATAACCGCCGGCCCAACTGCCGGCAAAGAAAATGCTCGTGTTGAGATCACAAGCGATGGGCGAGCAAAGGTATACACCGGCACATCACCTCATGGACAAGGACATGAAACCTCATGGGCGATGATTGCGAGTGACGCACTTGCCATAAGCCTTGACGATATTGAGGTCATCCATGGCGATACTGATCTGGTGCCCAAGGGCATGGGAACTATGGGTTCACGGTCTTTACAGCTCGGTGGAGCAGCAGTTCTGGAAGCTTCGGAGCAACTCTTGCATGTAGCTCGTCGTATCGCTGCTGAATTATTAGAAGCAGACGTTGAAGAAGTTGAACTTGATCATGATCGCTCAGTCTTTAGGAGAATGAAAGATTCAGCTGATGGCCCTCAGGTTTCTTGGCAACAAGTTGGTAATGCCGCAGGCGGAGAAGGGGGGACCCTTAGTGTCAGTGCCGAGTTCAAGGCTGCGAGTCCTACCTATCCATTTGGGGCTCATATTGCTGTCGTCGAAGTTGATACCGAGACAGGCATGGTGACCCTCAAACGTTTCATCGCAGTTGATGACGCCGGCAGAATATTGAATCCTCTTATTGCTGAAGGCCAGCGTCACGGAGGCATTGCGCAAGGTGTAGCTCAGGCCTTATGCGAAGAGATGGCCTATGACGAATATGCCAACCCTATTACGAGCACCTTCGCTGACTACACATTTATTTCCGCATGTGAGTTGCCAAGCTTTGAGTTGGTTCCAATGGAAACTCCAACTCCTATGAATCCACTTGGGGCAAAAGGAGTAGGCGAGTCGGGAACTATTGGGGCGACTCCTGCGGTACAAAACGCCGTGGTAGATGCCCTGGGTAATTTCGGCATTAGGCATCTGGATATGCCCGCTACTCCTCAGCGGGTTTGGCGTGCGATCCATGAGAGCAGCGAAGCTAGCAGCAAGGGGGTCTGACAATGAAAATTTCTCTGAAGGTCAACGGTCAATCACAAAGCCATGATGTAGAGCCCCGAACATTGCTGGTTCATTATCTACGAGAACAGTGCGGTCTCACCGGAACAAACGTGGGTTGTGACACTTCATCGTGCGGTGCGTGCACGGTTCACCTTGATGGTTCGGCGGTGAAATCGTGCACTGTGTTGGCAGTACAGGCCGATGGCCATGATGTGACCACCATTGAAGGACTTGCGAGTTCAGATGGCACTTTGCACCCAATGCAAGAAGCATTTCGTGAACAGCATGGCCTTCAGTGTGGATTTTGCACCCCTGGGATGGTGATGGCAGCGGTGTCCTTGCTCGATGAGACGCCAAATCCTTCTGAGCACCAGGTGCGCCACGGGCTTGAGGGCAACCTCTGTCGATGCACTGGCTATCACAACATCGTCAAGGCTGTTCTTTCCGTAGCGGAGCAGTCTTCATGATCCCCGCATCGTTTGATTATGAACGCCCAAGCTCACTCGACGAAGCCCTGGCACTATTGGCTGAGCATGGAGATGAAGCAAAGGTCCTGGCCGGCGGTCATTCATTGTTGCCACTCATGAAATTGCGATTTGCAACTCCGACGGTCGTAATCGACGTGGGTCGTCTTGGCGAGCTTTCATATGTTCGAGACGAGGGAGACCACTTGGCGATTGGAGCTTTGACGAGCCACCGCGATTTATCGAATCACTCTCTCGTCGAACAGCATCTACCGTTGATTTCCCAAGTCGCGGGCCAGATTGGCGATTCCCAAGTTCGTAAGCGGGGCACGGTCGGCGGATCACTCGTTCATGGGGATCCAGCATCTGATCTTCCTGCAGCAATGCTTGCGACTCGTGCCACCTTTGTTACAAAGGGCCCACAAGGCAGTCGTTCAATTCTGGCTGAAGACTTTTTTCAAGGCTTCCTTGAGACCGCCCTTGCTCCAGAGGAATTACTGGTTGAAATTCAAGTTCCGAAAATGGAAGGCGTGGGTTGGTCATTTCAAAAGCTGACCAAGAGGGCTCAGGATTGGGCAATAGTTGGCGTTGCTCTCGTTCATGGAAAGGGTCAATCTGGTGTTGGCCTTATCAATATGGCCCCCACTCCCATACGCGCTTTAGAAGTTGAAAAGGCGTTGGCGACAGGAGCATCCGCCAGTGATGCTGCCGAACTTGCTGATGTTGGATCTGAGCCGACCGTTGACCTTAATGCCGATGAAGAATTTCGACGCCACCTGTCAAAGGTATTGGTGAGAAGAGGTATTGAAGAAGCACTATCCGGCTCACATTTATGAGACTGGCGAGTAAATGAACTCCATTATGGACTCAGTAATAAACGACATCGAGCGCTGGCAGGACTTGGGACTAAAAGTTGTGCTGGCTCGAATCATTGATGTTGAAGGATCCGCTCCACGTTTGGCGGGTGCAACCATGGCAGTCAACCAAAACGGTGAAGTTGCCGGTTCTCTATCAGGCGGATGTGTTGAATCGTCTGTGGTTGACTCTGCCCTTTCACTTCTTTCCAATCAGAGCGCGAGCGATAATAAACGCGGCCGAGTACTTCAGTTCGACGCTGCCGGAGATGACGAAGTCTCCATGGAAGTCGGCCTTACTTGCGGTGGAAAAATTGGAGTGTTCATTGAACCGCTTACAGACATCGTTCGTAACGCTCTCATAAAAGCGCGAGATGCCAAGTCGCCACTGGCAATTGTCACGATTGTCGAGGGTGATGACTCGGGTAAAAGTCTGGTTGTTACGCAAAGCGCCGAACATGAGGGCTCGCTCGGTTCGCTAGAGTTAGATGCCAGTCTGTCTAGGGTTGCTCTCAACACTTTGAAGACTGGCGAGTGTCGGTTGGTTGATGGAGAAAATGGATCCATCGCATTTATTCAAAGCATTGTTGCCCCCCCGCATATTGTGATTGTCGGAGCGGTTGACTTCACTGCTGCACTGACAAAAATTGCGAGGGTATTGGGCTATCGCATAACGGTTTGTGATGCACGAGAAACGTTTGCCACCTCCGCACGATTTCCTGAGGCAGACGAGGTGGTTGTTGACTGGCCACATCGTTTTATAGAGTCGATTTCTTCGTCGCTCGGCCCCAGAGACGCCGTTTGTGTGTTGACCCACGATCACAAATATGACATTCCTGCAATCGTTACCAGCCTTAATTCAAAAGTTGGATATATAGGAGCAATGGGTTCACGAAAAACTCACGGTGAACGCAAACAACGATTGATCGACGCTGGTGTAAGTGAAGATGCATTAACTCGCATTATGGCCCCAATAGGACTTGATATTGGTGCAAGTACACCTGAAGAGGTTGCTGTCGCAATATGCGCCGAAATTATTGCCGCTCGCCATGATCGAATTGATTATCCGGTGATGGCGTTGCGCGACGCTCAAGGCCCAATTCATCGATTTCCAGTCCGTACGTGAAGAGTTGCGCAGTTCTGTTGGCCGGTGGTTCCGGTACTCGCTGGAGAGGTACAAATCACAAACTTCTCGCCGAATTTAGAGGTAAACCAGTTCTCCAATGGTCAATAGAAAATGCAATTGGATCTGGTCTGGAAGTTTTCGTCGTATATGGGGCCATCGATCTGAGCGCTTTTATAACCGAGCACAAAGCACGGCCGGTGCTGAATTCGAGATGGCAAGAGGGCCAGGCGACTTCACTTGTTTTAGCTACCGATGTCGCGGCCAAAGAAGGTTTCGACTCGATTGTCGTGGGCCTCGGTGATCAGCCGCTCATTCTTCCATCGACTTGGGCATCGGTTGCCGGCGTCGATGAGACACATGCGATAGTCGTCGCCGCATATGAAGGTGTAAAAGGCCATCCTGTTCGATTGAATGCATCAATATGGGAACGATTGGATCGAATGGGTGATTCGGGGGCAAGGACTTTGATGACCCGCAACCCCGAGTTCGTATGGGAGCTAGCGTGCGAGGGGAGTACAGCCGACATTGACACTTTGGAGGATCTGCAGCGATGGAGTTGAACAACGAGTTCACAGTCAGTGTGCCAGTCAACGAGGCTTTCAAGGTCCTAACAGATCTTGAGCGAATTGCCCCCTGCTTGCCTGGTGCCCAGCTCCGAGAGGTAGAAGGCGATGAGTATCGGGGCATCGTCAAGGTAAAGGTTGGTCCGATAACGGCCCAATACGAGGGCACTGCTCGACTTGGCGAACTAGACGAGGCAGGCGGACGTATTGTTCTAAACGCCAATGGCCGTGAGTCGAGAGGTCAAGGTAACGCTTCAGCAGTAGTAACTGCCACACTTATCGCAGAAGGACAAGCCACTCGGGTGCAGGTTAAGACTGAATTGAGTATCACCGGAAAGGTGGCTCAGATGGGCAGGGGAGTCCTGGCCGATGTCAGCACCAAGTTGATGGATCAATTTGCGCAAGCGCTGGAAGCCAACCTGTCCACTTTTAAAGACTCGGGAACACGCAAAATTTATAATCCTGAGCCCGCTCCAATCAATCTCACTTCAGTCGCAGGAGCTCCAGTTGCTAGAAGGGTGGGGCCGATGATCGGAACGGTAGTAGTGGTCCTTTGGTTGCTGCGTCGTCGCCGTCGCCATCGGAGATGAGCGAGTCGTCATCCATACCCGACAGAGCCGATGATATTGCGGCAGTTGAAGCGCTCTTGGGACGTGCTCCCCAAGGTGGTTTCAGCGTCGTTGTGAGATCAGATGACGGTTCTCCTGTAGTTATATGCAACGACCCCTTTCTCGAAGACGGCAGTCCCATGCCCACCCGTTATTGGTTGGTGGGCGCTGTCGAATGTGAAACGGTCAGCCGTCTTGAGGCAGGCGGAGGAGTCAAAGCCGCTGAGGCTGCGGTTCCCGAAGATGAGTTGGCCGACGCTCATCACCGATATAGCCAAGAACGAGACGCATTGATATCGCCTTCTCACGTTGGGCCCCGACCCTTTGGTGGTGTTGGCGGAACGCGCCGAGGCGTGAAATGTCTTCATGCTCATTATGCGTGGCACCTAGCCGGTGGCGAAGACCCAGTGGGAAAGTGGGTAAGCCAACAACTGATGCAAGTGACAGCAACAAACCCAACTGCAAATAAGGACTCGCAATGACTGAAGTAGTCGCAGCCATCGATTGTGGAACCAATTCCACTCGACTCTTGGTTGGCCGGGCCAACTCAGATGGCGGCATTGAGGTGCTCGAGCGCCTTATGACCATTACCCGCTTGGGGGCGGGGGTCGATTCCACAGGACGCCTTCAAGACGATGCAATGACTCGCACAATTGAGGTCCTTACTCATTACGCAAAGGTGGCTGATAAATATGGAGCCACCAAAATAAGGGCAATCGCTACCTCGGCTGCCCGTGATGCTTCGAATAGTGATGAGTTCTTTGAGCGTGCAAACAATGCTCTTGGAGTAAGGCCAGAGTTGCTCAGTGGTGACGAAGAGGGTCGGCTGACATTTCAAGGAGTCACCGCTGATCTTGATCCAAATCTTGGCCCCTTCTTGATTGTCGATATCGGTGGAGGATCAACTGAGTTCATAGCGGGATCAGCAGACGCAGAGCCAACGGGGGTGTTATCAATTGACGTTGGATGCGTAAGACTTTCAGAACGCTTCTTGCACTCTGACCCACCAAAGCCCGAAGAACTTGTCGCAGCGATATCTCTTGTTGAGACCCACCTTGCGGACGTGACGCGACTGGTGCCTGGTGCCGGCGATGCTCGTTGTCTGGTGGGTGTTGCAGGAACAGTTACAACTGTGGCCGCAGTAGAAATCGGTTTGGCCAAATACGACCGAAACCGCATCCATCATTTTCTGCTGACCAGAGCTGCCATTGAGGATGTGTTCAGAACTCTTGCCACAGAGCCACGAGCCGATCGAATTTACAATCCCGGTCTTGAAGTTGAACGGGCTGATGTGATCGTGGGCGGTTGCTGTGTCTTGGTTGCGATCATGCGAAATCTCGGCTTCGACGACTGCCTGGTTTCTGAGGCAGACATTCTCGATGGTCTGGCGCTCAGCCTCATCTAATCAACTTACTTATTTAACCAACATAGAATTTTGAACGCGTAACCTGGCACAGGCGGTTAGTCTGCATGACGTGATTCGTAGCGATCGCATCTTGATGGGTCCTGGCCCTGGAAATCCCTACCCAGAGGTAGCAGAGGCCTTTGCTCGCCCGATGCTTGGCCATCTCGACCCTGAGTTCATTGACCTGCTTGACGAAACTTGTCAGCGCTTGCGCGACCTCTTCAAAACCGACAATGCCCTAACACTTGCGATAAGCGGTACCGGCTCTGCCGGCATGGAGGCTTCCTTTGTGAACTTTGTATCTCCCGGAGACCCAGTAGTTATTGGAGTAAACGGAGTCTTTGGGATGCGAATGTGTGAGGTCGCATCACGTTGTGGTGCTGAAGTCATTCGGGTAGATGAAAAATGGGGTGAAGCGATTGAACCTGATCGTTTGCTCAGTGCTCATCCCAACCCTTCAATCATTGCCGTTGTCCACGCGGAGACTTCAACAGGTGTTCGAAATGACATAGCTGCACTCGGCGCAGGCAAAGGCGAAGCCCTTCTCTTGGTCGATTGCGTTACATCATTGGGTGGCATTGAGCTCGATATCGATGCTTGGCAAGTTGATATTGCTTACAGTGGAACTCAAAAGTGTTTGGGAGTGCCGCCCGGACTCTCGCCTTTGACCGTAAGCGAAAGATCCCGCTCTCGCATTGTTGAGCGACCCCAATCGTGGTATCTCGATTTAAACCTCATAGGTCGCTATACAGGATCGGCCACAGGAGTTCGCACTTACCATCACACTGCGCCAATAACGATGATTTATGCCCTGCATGCCGGAGCAGGCGCAGTTCTGGAAGAAGGCCTTGCTCAGTCTTGGGCTCGTCATCAATCATGTGGAGATC
>CAYGGL010000002.1:0-38663 GCA_964349215.1 uncultured Acidimicrobiaceae bacterium
TTGCGGGTGACGGATGGTTGTGTCCGGTACAGGGTGCAGTTGCATTTTCAAACGACTGGGGTGACCCAAGGTCTGGGGGCCGTCGTCATCAAGGTACAGACATCATGGCGGCAAGAGGTACGCCCATTGTTGCCAGCGTCAGTGGTACAGTGCGCCCTAATAGCTCAGCTAAGGGTGGTATCAGCTATTACCTAGCCGGCGATGATGGCAATACTTATTTTGGCGCCCATCTCTCATCACTTAGTGGAGCTAGCGGCCGGGTCGAACGAGGCGCTGTTATTGGCTATGTGGGTAATTCCGGCAACGCTTCAGGTGGGCCCAATCATCTTCACTTCGAGATCCACCCTGGGGGCGGAGCACCTGTTAATCCATACCCTACGGTTTCTCAATCCTGCTGAGCGTTTTTAGGCACCGATGGCGTGGTAGCCCCCGTCCACATGGATGATTTCTCCGGTGGTAGCAGGAAACCAATCAGACAACAAAGCAACACACGCTTTGGCGGTGGGCACTGGGTCGCTGATGTTCCAGCCAAGCGGAGAGCGAAGTTCCCAAGCATCTTCGAATGCCGCAAACCCAGGAATTGATTTTGCAGCCGTTGTTTTAAGGGGCCCTGCTGCAACCAGGTTGACTCGGATGCCTTGAGGGCCAAGATCTCTTGCAAGATAGCGACTCGTTGATTCAAACGCTGCCTTGGCAACGCCCATCCAGTCATATCCAGGCCAAGCCACAGTGGCGTCAAAGTCAAGCCCAACTATTGAGCCACCTGAAGTCATAAGTGGAAGGGCGGCTTGGGTAAGTGCCTTCAAGGAATAGGCAGAAATTTGCACGGCGAGCGAAACGTCTTCCCAATCGGCAACGAACATGCCCTGACCTAGACAATTTGAGGGGGCAAATCCGATTGCATGTAGAACCCCATCAACGTGATCCCATCCGAGGGCTTGCAGTGAGCCTGCCAAGCTGTCCAGTTGGGTTTGATCAGTCACGTCCAACTCAAGAACTTCTGGTTCGGTTGGAAGTTTACGAGCGACTCGTTTAGTTAAAGAGAGCCCTCGCCCCGCTCCCGTCAGGATTATCTCGGCGCCCTGCTCTTGAGCTTGGTTTGCAACGGCAAATGCGATCGAAGAGTCGGTTAGGACGCCTGTGACTAGGATGCGTTTTTTATCTAGTAAACCCATCTACACAACTTAGGTCGTATGATCCCTGTTTTGGGAACATGCAGCGGAAGGACTTTTTCATGGTTAACAATTCCCTTGTAGGACAAACCCTGACTTCTACATTTCTGAGCACTGCAAGAGACAACGCGACAAGGGTCGCATTGCGTTGGCAACAAGGCGAAGCTTGGAATGAATGGACTTGGCAGGACTATGCCGACAGGGTTGCGCAAGCTGCTGCAGGTCTCAAGGCAATGGGTGTAGGCAAAGGTGACCGCGTCGTATTGATGATGCGAAATCGTCCCGAGTTTCATATAGCCGACGTTGCAACGATGCTGTGTGGCGCAACCCCTGTATCGATTTACAACTCTTCTTCCCCAGAACAAGTCCAATATTTGGTGAACCACTGCGAAGCCAAGGTGGCGATAGTGGAAGACGGCGGTTTCTTGGACCGTATTGCATCTGTTCGTTCTGGGCTTCCAAAGCTTGAGCGCGTCGTTGTTATCGAAATGCCTGATAATCCCAGCCAAGACCTAACTCCATTCTCAGAATTAGTTGGCACCCCTCCGGTAGATCTCGACGAGGCCTGCGCCATTGCCGAGCCGAATGACATAGCAACGATTATTTACACATCAGGCACAACTGGTCCTCCAAAGGGCGTTGTGATTTCGCATTCAAATCTTTGCTCGACCATCTCCAACATTTTGGGATCACTTCCAAAGGTGGGGGCCGGCACAAGGTCTATTTCGTTTCTACCAATGGCACACATTGCAGAACGGATGGTTACTCACTATCTACCAATGGGCTACGGCGGAGAGGTAACTACTTGTCCTGACCCTGCTCTGCTTTCGCAGTATCTGGGAAATGTGCATCCGAACGTGTTCTTAGGAGTACCTAGGGTATGGGAAAAGATCTATGCGGGCATTCAAGCGGTCGTCTCTGGCGATCCCGAGAAGAAGGCTTCGTTGGATCAGGCACTACAAGTTTCGGCAAAGGTGTATGAGCTGCGCGAGAAGGGTGAACCCATCCCTGACGAACTGCAGGCCGGCTGGGAGAAGGCTGAAGTTGAGGGATTCTCATTACTGCGCGGACTTGTCGGTCTTGACGCCGTCGAATATGCGCTAACCGGAGCTGCACCTATTCCAAGAGAGGTATTCAATTTCTTCTTGTGGATTGGAGTGCCGATTTCGGAGGTTTATGGTCTTTCGGAATCATCGGGTGTAATCACCTGGGAAGTCGACAAGGTCCGTCCTGGAACCGTTGGCAGAAAGCTTCCCGGTCTCGAGCTTCGTCTTGGAGACGACGGAGAAGTACTCGCTCGCGGACCGGGTATCTTCCAGGGTTATCTGAACGATCCCGAGAAAACTGCTGAAGCACTTGACTCAGAGGGCTGGCTTCATACCGGAGATATCGGGGTATTAGATGAAGACGGGTATCTCAAGATCGTTGATCGCAAGAAAGAGTTGATAATCACAGCAGGCGGAAAGAACATTTCACCCGCAAATCTTGAGGCGGCCTTGAAAAGCGGAGCACTGATCAGCCAGGTATGTGTAATAGGCGATAACCAACCATTCATGTCTGCACTGTTGACTCTGGACACTGAGGTGCTACCGGTATGGGCCGCACAACACGGGATCAAGGAAACAGACATGGCAGCGCTTTGTGCTCATCCCGAAGTAATTGCTCAAGTCGAAAAAGAAGTCAGTGATGCAAATGCGCACTTCTCACGTGCTGAACAAATCAAGAAATTTGTCATCTTGAGCGAAGAGTGGGCACCTGATTCTGAGGAACTCACTCCGACCATGAAGCTTAAACGTAGAGGGGTGGCAGAGAAATATGCAGACAAGATTGAGAACATGTATGCCTGAAGACCTAGGATGATCGAGTGAAAATTGCTGTCTTGGGAGGTACGGGTCCAGCCGGACGTTCGCTGGCGCTCCGTCTGTCATCTGTTGGCTATGACGTGATTATTGGATCACGGTCGAAGTATCGGGCCATGGAGATTCGCGACGAGCTGTTGTCAAAGTGGTCTGATCGGGGCTTTTCTCTAGATGCGGCAGACAATGAAGAAGCTGCGGAAGCCGAAATTGTCGTAATCGCTACGCCTTGGGATGCTGCCGCGGCTACGGCCTTGTCGGTTGAACGCCAGCTCCGGGGAAAAGTCGTCATTTCGATGGCTAATGCTCTTGCGAAAGTTGGACATGAGTTCCAGCCACTGGTGCCCCCGCGTGGTTCGGTTGCTGCGAGCGTTCAGGCCGCTGTTCCTCGATCACGCGTAGCTGCTGCATTCCATCACTTGCCGGCAAAGGAATTGGGAGCGATCGATCATCCAATCGATTCTGATGTTTTGATTTGTTCTGACCATCTCGCCGCTACTGAGGCAACAGCAGAGATTGTCCGTCATATTCCAGGTCTTCGGCCCCTCGATGCGGGAGAGTTGTCAAACGCTGCTCCCATCGAGGCTTTCGCAGCGGTGCTTTTGCAGCTTAACACCCGCTACAAGACCCGAGTAGCCGTGAAGCTAACAGGGGTGGAAGATGCCGATCTCGGACTGGTGCTGCCAATAGCAGCCGAAGGCTGATGCTACTTAGGGCTCGAGCCCTCAGACACTTCCCGAGTTCATAGTGGACATCTACGACACAGCCCAGCAGAAGGTAGTGGCCTTCGATGTAGGTCCTGTTGTCACCATGTACACATGTGGAATAACGCCATACGACGCAACTCATATTGGTCATGCTGCAGTTTTTTGTACCTATGACATTTTGCAGCGACGTTTGCGCGATCTTGGGCATGAAACTCTTTGCGTTCGCAATGTGACCGACGTTGACGACCCGCTATTGGCAAAGGCCAACGAATTGGGAGTGCATTACTTAGACCTGGCAGCAGCAGAAACTGCTCGCTTTCAAGCTGACATGGAAGCCCTAAATGTCTTGCCATGCTTCAGCGAACCAAGAGCAACCGGTGCTATTGCAGATATCAGAGGTTTCATTGGAATGGTCCTAGATAGTGGCCATGCATATGAATCAGGCGGGGCCGTGTATTTCGACGTCTCAACCTTTAGCGAATTTGGAACACTAAGCCATCTGGACGAAGCCACCATGATTACCTTGGCGAAAGAGAGGGGTGGCAACGTCGATGATCCGAATAAGCGAAATCCTCTCGACTTTGTTCTCTGGCAGCCATCTTTTGATGGCGAACCTGCATGGGAATCAATGTGGGGTCCCGGTCGTCCTGGCTGGCATATTGAGTGCTCTGCTCTTGCACTGCGTGAGTTGGGTACGACGATTGATCTACACGGTGGAGGGTCAGACCTCATCTTTCCTCATCATGAGTGCGAAAGAGCTCAATCTGAATCGGCTACCGGCAAGCCATTTGTCAGGCATTGGATGCATGTAGGCATGGTGCGCCTTGATGGCGAAAAGATGTCCAAATCATTGGGCAACCTGGTTTTTGTCAGCGATCTTTTAAAGACCTGGGAACCTCAGGCAATACGACTGGCATTGGCATCGCAGCACTACCGAATGGAATGGGATTGGGATGACACTCTTATGCCCCAAGCAGCCAAGCGACTTGATGCATGGAAGGCTGTGGGCCCTGGGGACGGAGCTCTCGAAGAGGTTCGTGTTGCATTGGACAATGACCTGGATACTCCTGGCGCAATATCTGCTATCGACAAGGCAGTTGCAGCTGGTGTCGGAGTAAGCGAATCGGCAGCTTTGTTAGGTGTCGCTCTGTCTTTCTAGTAGGACCGATAGCATCTGGGCGGTATGTCTGATTTCATAACTCTCACTTTGCCCGATGGATCGCAGCGCGAGTTGCCTCAAGGCTCCACGGGGGCCGACCTTGCCGCTTCGATCGGGCCTGGACTTGCCAAAGCGGCAGTGGCGATTGTGGTTGATGGGGTCGAGAGTGACTTAACTGCTGCTTTAGCCGATGGCGCCGGAGTTAGTCTGGTTACATCCAACACTGAAGAAGGCCGTCACGTGCTGCGTCATTCGACGGCCCACGTATTGGCCCAAGCGGTATTGGATATTTTCCCAGGCGCAAAGTTCGCTATTGGTCCGCCAATCGAAAACGGCTTTTACTACGACTTTGAGCTGGCTGATAGCGCGACTTTCAGTGACGAGGACTTGGTTCGCATTGAAGAACGCATGAGAGAGATCATCAAGGCCGACCAACCTTTCATCCGTGAAGAACACTCACGAGCAGATGGCATCGAGCTCTTTAGTGATCAGCCATACAAACGAGAGATCATCGAAGGAGTAGAAGCTTCTGAGGGGGCAAGTGAGGGAGTTGTAAGTAGCTACAGAAACTCGGAAAGTTTCGTTGATCTATGTCGTGGACCTCATGTGCCAAGTACTAGTCGTCTTGGACATTTCAAACTGCAAAAAGTAGCCGGAGCCTATTGGCGAGGCGATGAGAACCGCCCAATGTTGCAGCGAATTTATGGCACTGCTTGGGAATCGAAAGCAGCACTTGAGGCACATCTCACAATGCTCGAAGAAGCTGAAAAACGAGATCATCGTCGACTTGGTGCAGAGCTGGACTTATTCCATTTCCCGCCCGAAATCGGTGGCGGACTACCTGTCTTTCATCCCAAGGGTGGCCTGATTCGCAAGCTCATGGAGGATTACAGCAGGGCTGAACATGAGCGTGCGGGATATGAGTTTGTATATACGCCACATCTTGCTCGTTCGACCTTGTTTGAGACCTCTGGACATCTTGATTGGTACTCAGATGGCATGTACCCCCCCATGGAGATGGAAGGGGCCACCTATTACCCAAAGCCGATGAACTGTCCTATGCACATCTTGATTTATAAGAACCGCCAACGTTCTTATAGGGAGTTGCCCCTACGGCTTTTCGAGTTCGGCACTGTTTATAGATTCGAACGCTCGGGAGTGCTGCACGGCTTGACGCGGGTACGAGGTATCACCCAAGACGACTCTCATATCTTTTGTGCAAGAGACCAACTTGCAGGCGAGTTGGCAAGTCTTTTGAAATTCGTTTTAAAGGTTTTGAGAACATTTGGACTCGAAGATTTCGAAGCAGAACTTGCAACGCGTCCTGAGAAATTTGTAGGCGAACCCCAGGAGTGGGACCAGGCGACTGCGGCTTTGCATGAAGCTCTCACGATGGCAGACATTCCATATGTGGTTGCCGAAGGCGAGGGAGCGTTCTATGCGCCCAAGATTGACGTACATGTGCGTGATGCAATTGGCCGGCGCTGGCAGATGTCTACTTTGCAGGTTGACTTTCAGTTGCCACAACGTTTTGATCTCGAATACACCTCATCAGAAAATATTCGAGAGCGTCCTTACATGATTCATCGAGCTCTATTTGGCTCGGTTGAAAGATTTTTTGGAATTCTCACCGAGCACTATGCGGGAGCCTTTCCAACCTGGCTTTCACCTGTTCAGGTAAGGGTATTGGCCGTGCGTGATGACCACGAAGCTTATGCAATCAACGTGGTCGAACGTCTCGTTGGTGCAGGTTTGCGTGTTGATCGCTCCGAGGCAGACGACAAGCTTGGAAATCGAATTCGTAAGGCAAAGGTTGAAAAGATTCCATGGGTTTTAGTTGTGGGAGATGATGATGTTGCCGCTGACACAGTTGGTGTGAACGGTCGTGAGGGTGATGTTGAGCGTGGTGTATCGGTGGACGAATTCATTGAACGAATTAAGAGTGAGATGTCAGCTCCGGAGTCGGCGTGACTAACTCAGGTGCTTTGGGCCATCTATGGGCAGGATGGCGCAATGAATATGTCAGCTCGGTACTCGATGCGAATGAACCACATGAGCAAGACAAGTGTGTGTTCTGTCGCATCCTGGCTTGTGGAGAGCCCGACGAATCCACCTTCGTTCTATGGAGAGGTCGTTATTGCGTAGCAATTCTCAACGCCTACCCATACAACAATGGTCATCTGATGGCCATGCCTATCCGCCATGTTGGTGATCTGGAAAATTTAGAAAAAGATGAGTTGGCCGAGCTCTGGCAAGCGGTCAATGCGGGTGTCGCAGCATTGAAGAGGGCTTACAACCCTGGTGGGGTGAACTTTGGGGCAAATCTTGGCAGTGCTGCAGGCGCTGGTGTTCCCGATCACTTGCACATTCACTGCTTGCCCCGATGGGCCGGCGACACAAACTTCATGACCACGGTTGCAGATACTCGTGTCTTGCCCGAAGCGCTTCCAGTCACTTGGACTCGCCTGCGTGCCGCATGGCCCGTTATTGATTAGCAGGCTTGATTAACTGGCGCGGCCTGATCAGGTGCCTGACCATTGTGACTACTACCCTTGAGCCATGACTGATCGAGACGATGAGGTGCGTGATTCCCTCCCCGCAGATCTTGACGCCGCTGGATACGTAGGGCCTTACACCTTTCCAGATAATGCTCGTCGAAAGATTCAGGCTTGGCTTTATCTGGTCTTTGGGGTTGTTTGTCTAGGACTTTGGCTACTTGTTGACAACGTAATGGTCAATGACGGGTTCTTGTATGTTGCGGTTGTTCTTGTTGCCTTCGGCATCTATTGCATGATCGCCGGAATAGGCCTTGACATTGACGAGACTGATGCTCTGGTTGCAGCAACAAAGTCAGTGGGATTTCCAATTGGCCACGCTTCGGCCCAGTTGGGATGGAGAGGGTTGAAGTCACGACCCACTTGGCGCATCCTCGTTTACTCGGCGGAAGATCCACCTAAGAGCAGAGGCCTGGTTCTAATAGATGGCGTGGATGGTTCCGTTGTCGAATATTTCGTAGAAGACAATCCTGAAGATCCTGCTGATTGGGCTGAGCTCTCGTAGGTCAACCCTTTGCGATATTGACCCTTTGCAATATCGACGTTTTTGTAAAGGTTGTTTTCACATCCCCACTTGCCTGGTACCGTCGTTACATGCTTGACGGACGTTGGAAGACCGATATTGAGCAACGACTCCAGCCTGTTGGTCAGGGTCTTCGAAAAATCGGTCTGACCGCAGACCAATTAACCGCTTTTGGTCTTTTGATGTCAGTCGCAGCATCTGTGGCAATTGCGAATGGGGCTTTGCGAGGGGGGACGTTGCTGTTGTTGGCGACTGCGTTGCCCGATGCTCTCGATGGTGCTGTAGCAAAAGCATCTGGTACCTCGTCACCTCGAGGTGCTTTCTTCGATTCGGTATCAGATCGCATAACAGATGTGGTTTTGTTGGGTGGTGTTTCTTGGTTCCTGACCTCTCGCTATGGTGGGCAGGCAGGCATGGTGGCCTTGGCAATCATCGGTGCATCGGCTCTTGTTTCATATCAACGGGCAAAGGCCGAAGCTCTCGGATTTGAAGCCAAAGGTGGGCTCATGGAACGAGCCGAGCGATTGATCATGTTGGGGTTTGGCTTGTTGTTTGATTCCCTTTTGGTTCCAGTGCTTTGGGTCATGTTGGCATTGACCTTGCTTACGGCAGCTCAGCGTTTTGTAAAGGTATGGCGTCAGGCCGGCCAGCCGCTTGTCGCTAAAGAAACTCCTGGCCCACTGATTGTTCGTTGGCGAGGACGTCGAGTCGCTCGCCCAACGGCTAGGGCTCTTCGCCGCCGCGATCGATTGAATCGCTGAGCGCCGACAAGCCGACTAAGTCTTGAATTCAATAGACAGCCCACCCCCAAAGCGATCTTCCCTGGGGGCCCTGGCCCCTTATTACGCCTACAGGGTTGGTGCTGCCATCGCACGATTTTTTCCTGAACCTGTAGTGCTGCGTTTAGCTCAAGGTATCGCTGGGCTTGTATCTGCACGGGCAGGAAAACCAGGATCCAGAAGACAGATGATCGAGCGTCATCTGCAGCGGGCGCATGATCACAAACTCGATGAGGCCAGTTTGAAAAAGAGCGTGAAGGAGGCTTATGTCTCATATGCGCGCTATTGGGTTGAGTCGTTTCGTTTGCCAGACAAGTCGCCGGCTGATCTTGATGCGACACTTTCATATGAGGGATTGGGAAATCTCGAAAGTGCATTGTCCTTAGGCAAAGGGGTGATTCTCTGTCTTCCTCATTTAGGGGGTTGGGACTACGGGGGAGCGTGGCTGGCAACTCATGGTTATCCGATGAGTGTCGTCGTTGAGCCAGTAGAGCCTCCCGAATTATTTGAGTGGTTCGCTGATCTGCGCAACAACCTCGACCTCAAGGTTGTACCTCTTGGTCCCAGTTCGGCGATCTCCGTTTTAAAGACCTTGCGTTCTGGAGGAATCGTTGCGCTATTGAGCGATCGCGACCTGACTCGTGACGGGCCAGAAGTTTCGTTCTTTGGTGAAATGACCACATTGCCTGCAGGGCCCATAACACTTGGTCTTCGTACTGGGGCGCCGGTATTGCCGACCACGATTTACTTCAAAGCAGATGGTGGCCATCACGGCGTTATTCGTCCCGCCCTTGAGCTTGAGCGTCGCTGCGACTCTCTTAAAGACGACATTAATCGTTGCACCCAAGTTCTTGCAGACGAACTCGCACTCCTAATACGTGCGGCCCCAGAGCAGTGGCATCTTTTCCAGCCAAACTGGCCATCGGACCCTGGGTACTCCAATTAGAAGACGAGCCCCTTAGGCGTGCCTATTTTTAAGTCAACCGAGCCCGTCGGACCAGTCGAGTCGGTAGGAACTTTGCGCTGGCCTGCGCTTGCGCTTCTCGTCGCTTTGGCTGCGGCGGTAACGGCACAAGGAGCTTTTTATCCATCCGACCAACGCCTTATAGCAATGCCATTGGCAGTCTCTGTTGTTTTAACCGTACTTAAGTACCGTTCGTTGGTTATCCCTTGGTCATTATTGGCAACTGGTGGGGCCTTGTCGTTATGGGCACTGTTGCTTGGAGACAAGCTCGGCGACGGAGCGGGCATTGTCTATATGATCGCAGCCTTCGTGGCGGTGGTGATGGTAGTGGCTTCAACAGCCAGACAAGAGCGCGTTGCTTTGCTTGGCGCAGTGACTGCCCTCGGGGTATTTGTTTCACTGAGCGGCATAGTTGGCGTTGCATTCCATATCTATGAGCTGGCAATCCCCGGCCAGGGACTCTGGCGAGCATCAACCACTCTCACTTATGCGAATGCGTCGGGCAGCCTATTGGGTCCTATTGCTTTGGTGACTCTAGGTCGCAGTACCTCAGAGACGGGACGATCTCGTGTGTTGTGGATGTCTGCACTTGTAATTCTCTTTGTGGGCCTTGGGGCGACACTAAGTCGCGGGGGAATCCTCGCCTTTGGATGTAGTTTTCTTATTCTACTTTGGCGTTGTCATTGGAGAGTCATCTTTTCGATCATGGCTCCCGTGGTGCTAGGTACAGCCGTGGCACTTGTTGGCCTAGGCCCATCTTTCTCAGAAGGAAGTGAAGCTCGACCTGGTTGGGCGATAGCCGGCTTGGTCGTTGGCTTGCTGGTAGCAGTGGTCGTCGGGAGGTGGTCAAACTCACGAATCTTTGCGGCATTGGGAATTTCTGTGCTGATAGCGGCATTGTCTCTTGCCAATGGCCTCGGTGGCGAAACCCTGAGTCGTTTGAGCGGTACACGTCTGTCGTTTGAGTCCTCCGATAGAACAGAAACCTGGAATGCGGCCCTCGAGACGATCCGCAATAGCCCATGGACGGGAGAAGGCCCTGGCAATGGACGCCTTCGCTACTACCAAGAGAGCGGCAACTATGTCGAGGCCCGCTTCGTGCACAACGAATATCTTCAGATCGGGGTCGAACTAGGCATCGTGGGAATGTTGTTATTGGCCGCAATCTTCATGACGGTCATCGGTGGCGTGATGTTCGGTGGTGCGAAAGTCAGTGGAGCTAACAGTTCAGATGTTTGGTATGGAGTTTTAGCCGCGCTTTTGGCACTGGCTATTGGGTCCGGACTCGACTTTCTATGGCATATTCCTGCTATCCCGTTAGTTGGTGCGGTATTAATTGGTGCGAGTTGGCAGGAGAAATCCAGGAGGATAAAGAACTGATACTCTGAGGGCATTATATGGCGCTGTTTTTCCGCGGCTGGGGTGATCAATTCACTTTGGTTTGAGCGCGATTCTGTCTAAGGAGATTTTTATGACGGGCAATACGATCAAGATGAGCGATTCGAGTATGAGGCGTTGGGTCCGTCCAGCTGCCGCAATAGCCGGTGGGGCACTCTTCGCCACTCTCGCAGCAGGGTCTCCTTTGCTTGCCGGGCATTCGCCTGTGGCTTGCCAATCACCGATTGCCGGGCATTCACCGGTGTCAGACCATTCGCCCGTGGCTTGCCAATCGCCAGTATCAGAGCAGTCACCGGTTTCTGGGGTATCTCCAGTGAAGCCCAAGATCACGGTTGAGATTGATACTCCAGTTATCAGGTCTGCCAATGGGAAAGTTGTTTATGTTCCTGTACTCGTTGTTTGTACTGCTGGACCCAATGCCCAGCTAAGTGCTGAGCTGACCCAGAAACTCGCTTTGGTCACCCGCACGGGCAAGGGTACGGCGTCAGCTCCTTGCGATAACAAGCAACACGTAATTCGTCTTGCAGTTAACGCAACTAGCACGGCCTTTGCTTTAGGCAAGGCATCAGTGAAGGTAACAGGGATCCAGAACCACCCAAATGGTGTGGCAACTGGCCAAGACACAGAGCAAGTACAGATCCGCTTGCGCTAAGAGACCTCTGACCTTCTCGTTGGTTTGGGCAAAGCGCCCGTTCTACGCTGGGTCAATGTGTAGGAACATCACTGAGCTTCGTGGACTTGAGCCTCCGGCAACCAGTCAAGAGATTGAGGCGGCAGCTCGTCAGTATCTTCGCAAGATATCTGGCATTGCTCGTCCCAATGAAAAAGTAAGTGAGGCTATGGAGACGGCTGTACATGAAGTCGCCCAAATCACTCAACGGCTTTTGAGTGATTTGCCGCCTCGTCGTCAGCCTCCCTCAACGCTCCCGCCGTTACGTCGTGATGAGGTTCGTCGTCGCCTGGGGATAGACCAATGAGGGCTTGGCAGGGGTAATTCCCCTACGCTCGCGTGGTGCACATTGGCCTGATCTGTCCATATAGCCTTACGTTCCCCGGTGGGGTGCAAGGCCAGGTTCTTGGGCTGGCCCGTGCGCTGCGATTACTTGGAAACGATGTTACGGTACTTGGACCAACAGATGGGCCTCCACCAGATGTGGGAGTTGTGTCGCTTGGTAAGTCGGTTCCGTTTGCCACCAATGGTTCCATTGCTCCAATAGCGCCAGATCTGCCATGCGCGATTAGGACCATTAAGACACTGCGCAATGAATCATTTGATGTGGTTCATCTTCACGAACCCTTTGTTCCGGGGCCATGTCTTACGTCGATTTTGATGAAACCAAGTCCTCTCGTTGGCACCTTTCACGCTGCGGGAGCAAAGACTGCATACAGCTGGGCAGCTCCAGGACTTCGCAGGCTCGCAAGTCGTCTTGATCTGCGTTGTGCGGTTTCTGATGACGCTCGTGATTTGGCAGAGCAATATCTGGACGGGACCTATGAGACGGTTTTCAATGGCATCGAGATTGAGCGATTTTCTACTGCAAAACCATGGCCAACTGAAGGACCAACAATTTTGTTTGTGGCCCGTCATGAAGAGCGAAAAGGTTTAGCAGTTCTATTAGAGGCAATGGCATCTCTTGGCCCTGATGTTCGCCTCTGGGTGGCAGGCGAGGGGCCAGAGACGCTTCGCCTGCACACTCAGTATCAAAGTGATGAGCGCATCGAGTGGCTGGGCCGCATAGGCGACAGAGAGCTGACCCAACGCCTGGCAGGAGCAAATGCTTTTTGTGCCCCATCGCTTCATGGTGAGTCATTTGGGGTCGTTTTACTTGAGGCAATGGCCGCGGGAACTGCGATTGTGGCGAGCGATCTTTCTGGCTACAGACGAGTTGCTCGAAGCGGCCAAGAGGCTCAACTGGTGGCCCCTGGAGATGCACAAGCGTTGGCATCAGCACTTCGTGAGGTGCTCGAACACCCCGAGCTTGGCGCTTCGTTGGTGGCGAACGGCAGACAACGAGTCGAAGAATTTTCCATGAACAAGCTGGCTGCTCGTTATCTCGATTTGTATGAATCGATCCTATGACGCTGACGGTCGGTCCTTTGGGGGAGTAGGCTCATCACATGACTGTTCCTATTATCCTTGGCGTCATTGCTGTGGTGGCCGTGCTGTTGGTCTTCATGTACAACGGCATGGTCAAGGCTCGCAACAATGTTGATAATGGTTGGTCACAAATCGATGTTCAGCTGCACCGTCGTTATGACCTGATTCCTAATCTTGTCGAGACCGTTAAGGGCTATGCGGCTCACGAAAGCCAAACGTTTGAGGCAGTCACCCAGGCTCGAAATGCTGCCATGAACGCCAAAACCACTGTGGAACAAGCCCAAGCAGACAACATGATGACATCTGCACTCAAGTCATTGTTTGCAGTTTCTGAGGCTTATCCCGAATTGAAGGCCAACGAGAATTTTCTTCAACTTCAAGAAGAATTGACCGCAACTGAAGGTCGTATTGCTTATGCTCGCCAGTTCTTTAACGATGCCGTGTTGCGGTATAACACCAAGATTCAATCTTTCCCTGCCATGTTGGTGGCTTCCCCCTTTGGCTTCAAGGCCAGAGACTTTTTTGAAGCCGATGATGTGACAAGAGGACCAACAAAAGTTCAGTTCTAGGGTAGTTCGAAACGAGTCGACTCGGCCCGACTGGCCCTGACGTTACCTTCCTGAAAGAGTTACACGCTGTACGAACAGATTTCTTCGAACAAGCGCCATTCAGCGCTATTAATTGCCGGTTTCCTCTTGGTTCTTTTGGCCATGGGCTGGGCGGTTGACCAGCTTTTGGGTTTTGGAGCCCCTGGGCTTGTTATTGCAGTTGGTTTTGCCGCGATAACAACTTTTGGGGCTTATTGGAAAAGTGATGCAATCGCATTGGCCATGAGTCGTGCAAAACCGGCTGACCCGATTGAACACGCTCGCTTGCATAATCTGGTCGAGGGTCTATGTATTGCCAGCGGATTGCCCAAACCTCGCGTTTATGTGGTCGAAGACGCTGCACCAAATGCTTTTGCAACCGGCAGAAATCCCAAACATGCAGCCATTGCGGTTACCACTGGGTTGTTGGAAAAGATGAATCGCGTAGAGCTTGAAGGCGTATTGGCCCACGAGCTCAGCCATATCAAGAATTACGACATATTGATCACGACCTTGGCCGTCACCATGGTTGGGGCGATAGTGCTTCTGGCTGATTTATCGATGCGAATGATGTGGTTTGGGGGAGTTCGCTCCAGCGGCAACGATAGAGATGGAGATAGAGGGGGAGGTTTTGGCCCATTGATGGTTGTCGGCCTCGTTCTTCTAATTACCGCTCCATTGGCAGCAAAGTTGATGCAGTTTGCTATGAGTCGTAGACGCGAAATGTTGGCCGATGTTTCAGGCGTCGGGATGACTCGTTATCCACCAGGACTGATCAGTGCACTTGAAAAACTCCGTGATGATTCAACGGTTGTGACCTCCGCGTCGCGAGCCACAGCACATTTGTGGATAGAGTCTCCGCTTGCACGCATTGAGTCCGAAGGTACTCATACCCGGCTTAATAGAATGTTTGACACCCATCCACCACTTGAGGAGCGTATCGAGGCGCTCCGGGAGCTCTGAACTAAATGAAATCTTGCATGTCCCGTTTCACCATTAAGCCGCTGCTCGTCATAGGCGCTATCGCAATGGTTTTAACCGCCTGCGGTGGTGGCAACGATAAGCCTCCCCCGTCGACGGTTAAGAAGACAACCACTACAACAGCTCCACCAGTAGCGCCATTAACCGGAATCATCCGTGATGATGACAGCCTTAATAATCATCCGGCTTTAGTGGTCAAGATCGACAACACGCCTAAGGCTTTGGGCAAACAAGCGGGCATCAATGCTGCCGACATTGTCTATGTCGAACAGGTCGAGGGCGGCGCCACTCGCATGGCCGCAGTATTTCATTCCACCGATGCCGATGCCGTCGGCCCAGTTCGATCAGCTCGTACCTCTGATTACGACATCATAAAGAATCTCAATCGACCTCTCTTTGCCTATTCAGGAGCCAACTCAGGCGTTGATGCCGGTATCAATGCCAGTCCATTGGTCAATGTCGGCGTTACGAAGAAACAAAACGCCTATTCCAAGAGAGGAAGCGGCGTCTTGCGTTTCTTTGCTTCGACCAAAGATCTTTATGAAGGCGAAACAGGAACTGCACCGGGGCCACTGTTTACATTCCGCCCAGAAGGCACACCAGTTAGCTCAACAACTGCAGAGGCAAGTGCCGGTGTCAATATCTCCTATGGCGGATCTTCAAACACTTCAGTTAATTGGACACCTGATGGTGATCGTTGGCTCAGAACTCAAAGTGGCAAAGCTCATGTTGATGACGGCGGTAATAGAGTCAATCCCAACAATGTGATCGTCCAGTTTGTTGAGTACCGCTCATCTGGATATGTCGACGTAAGCGGTAGCCCATCTCCCGAAGCAGTGCTTGTGGGAACTGGCGAGGTTTGGGTTTTCTCCGATGGCAAATTGGTTCGTGGCACTTGGACCCGTCCAAACCCTGAGTCGATTACCACATTGACCGATGCGGCCGGAAAGCCTATTACTTTGGCTCCCGGGCGCACGTGGATAGAGCTTGCGCCTATTGGATCAGCGGCTGCGATATCAGCCCCGACGACAACATCTTCGACTCCGGCTACTCCAAGTACCCGAGTAACAACAACGAAGAAACCTTGACAGCGAGCCTCTAGAATGTCTGACATGTCGGACTCTTCTACTGCCTCCAGCTCATTAACCGGTACCTTCAAGGTAAAACGTGGGCTGGCAGAAATGCTCAGCGGCGGAGTCATCATGGACGTCGTAGATGCCGAACAGGCAAGGATCGCCGAAGACAGCGGTGCCGTAGCGGTTATGGCACTAGAGCGTGTCCCATCTGATATTCGCCGCGATGGTGGCGTTGCACGCATGAGCGATCCTGCGATGATCGAAGAAATCAAAGCAGTGGTCACTATTCCCTTGATGGCAAAGGCTCGGATAGGTCACTTTGCCGAGGCACAGGTGCTTGAGGCACTCGGAGTCGACTTTATTGATGAGTCCGAGGTGTTGACCCCTGCCGATGAGGCTCATCACATTGACAAGTGGGCCTTCACCGCTCCATTCGTCTGTGGGGCGACCAATTTAGGTGAGGCCTTGCGACGCATAAGCGAGGGCGCCGCTCTCATACGCTCCAAGGGCGAGGCGGGCACCGGCAATATCGTTGAGGCAGTCAGGCACCTGCGTTCAATCATTGGAGATATCCGAAAGATTACGACTGGCGATGGCCCAGAACTGTTCGAATGGGCCAAGCGTCTCCAAGCTCCTTTGCCACTGGTCCAAGAAATTGCAGAAACCGGCAAGCTTCCCGTCCCGCTGTTTTGTGCAGGGGGAATAGCCACTCCCGCTGATGCATCTCTTGTCATGCAACTTGGGGCACAGTCGGTGTTTGTTGGTTCAGGTATTTTCAAGAGCGACGACCCAACGCGCCGTGCGCGGGCAATTGTTGAGGCCACCACGCACTACCGTGACGCAGCACTCGTGGCAAAGGTAAGCACAGGACTTGGCGCTGCTATGGCCGGACTTGAAATTGGAGAACTTGAAACCAAGCTTGCTGACCGGGGCTGGTAAATAATCCAGATGGCCGGCGCCAAAGTTGGTGTGATCGCACTTCAAGGGGCAACTAAACCCCACCTTGGGGCCCTCCTAGAACTTGGTGCTCATCCCGTTGAAGTTCGAACGCCGCAAGATCTTGCAGGCGTCGATGCAGTGGTAATTCCCGGTGGAGAATCGACCACAATGTCTTTCTTGCTCGACAGTTCTGGCTTGCGCGAACCGTTACAAGATCGCCTGCAAAATGGAATGGCTGCATTTGGAACCTGTGCGGGCATGATCTTGTTGGCAAACGAAGTGCTAGATGGTCGCGACGACCAACGCAGTCTCAACGCGATCGATATCACCGTGCGGCGAAATGGCTTTGGTCGCCAGCGCGACTCGTTTGAGGCCGATCTGGTGGTTGAGGATATTTCCGGAGGTCCATTTCACGCAGTGTTTATCCGAGCCCCAGTTGTCGAAAGAGTTGGACAAAATGTTGAAGTGTTGGCAAGGGTGGAGGGCTCTCCCGTAGCCTGCCAGTCGGGTCCGATCACGGTTTGTTCGTTCCATCCGGAGCTCAGCGATGATTTGCGGCTTCATGAAAAGTTCTTGGAGGATTTATAAATGTCAGGTCATTCCAAATGGGCGACGATCAAGCATCAAAAGGGCGCAAAAGATAAGGCTCGCGGCAAGCTGTTTGCCAAACTGATTCGCCAAGTCGAGGTGGCAGCTCGCGAAGGCGGGGGAGATATGGAGTCGAATGCCAGCCTACGCACCATGTTTCACAAGGCTCGTGATTCATCTGTTCCCATAGACACCATCGAACGCGCCATCAAACGTGGCACCGGTGAGCTTGAGGGAGTGCGATATGAACCCGCAGCTTACGAGGGATATGCCCCATGTGGGGTAGCGGTCTATATCGAGGTCCTAACCGACAACAAGAACCGCACAGGCCCTGACATACGTTCTATCTTTTCGAAACTCGGCGGTTCTCTTGCCGAGCCGGGAGCGGTTGCTTGGCAGTTTGAACGCCGTGGCATCATCACGGTTCCAAAGACTGTCAGCGAAGACGATCTGATGACCGTCGTGCTTGAGGCAGGGGGAGAAGACCTCGCTGATGACGGCGATGTGTGGCGCGTAACTTGTGATCCTCATTCCTTTACCGCTCTGCGAACCGGCATTGAAGCAGCGGGCATCGCAATCGAATCAGCTGATACAACCATGATGCCGACAACCTCTGTGGTGTTGGACAATCCAGAAGACGCCAAGAAGGTACTGCGCTTGATCGATGCGCTTGACGACCACGATGACGTTCAGGGAGTTTTTGCAAACTTTGATATCTCTGAGGAGATTTTGCAGACAGTAGAAATCTAGTCGTAGAGATCCAAGAGATTCAAAGGTCCGCGCATGGGTCCTCACTTTGGCCTACTATCGAACCTATGTTCGTTTTGGGTATTGACCCCGGTCTGACCAGGTGTGGTTATGGGGCGGTGTTGCGAAGTACTGAGGGCCTTAAGGCAGTGGCGGCGGGAGTATTGCGAACAAAGGCTGATGTGGCATTGCCACAACGACTGGCAGAGCTGCAAGAGGGCCTGCATTCGCTAATGAGTGAGCTAAAACCTGATGTGGTGGCAGTCGAAAGAGTTTTCTTTCAGACAAATGTGCGCACTGCTATGTCGGTTGGACAAGCCAGTGGACTCGCAATGGCCGAAGCGTTCAACGCCGGTTGTGAAGTGGTGCAATATACGCCGAATGAGGTGAAGAAGGCGGTGACCGGTGCCGGAGGCGCTGATAAATCCCAGGTGCAGCGCATGGTGATAGCTCAATTGGGGCTAGCTGAGTTCGAAGCCCCACCAGACGCTTACGACGCTTTGGCGCTTGCCATATGTCATCAAGCAGTAGCGCCTCTTCATGCTCGGATTAGGGACGCTGCTGAAACGATTGGAGCAAAATCGTGATTGCTTTTTTGCGTGGCGAGTTGGTTGAGTTCTCGATGACGGGTGAGATCTTGGTTGAGGTTGGGGGCGTGGGTTATCGAGTCCTGATTCCAACTAGTTCGCTTTCAGCGCTTCCTCCGATTGGTGGGTCATTGTTGGTCTACACCTACCAACATGTGAGAGAAGACGTGTTGGCGCTCTACGGCTTTTTGTCCCGCGACGAGCGGGTTTGTTTTGAAGCGCTGATTGCCGCACATGGGGTGGGTCCAGCGCTTTCGCTAGTCATATTGTCTTCGCTCTCTCCGAATGCATTGCGAAGTGCTCTCGCCAATGATGACGTCGACACTCTCTGTTTGGTGCCCGGCATTGGAAAGAAAACCGCAGCGCGTCTGCTCATAGAACTGAAAGAGCGTCTTGAGGTAATTGATCTGAATCGATTCGGGCCAATGCCTGACTCTGCTGATATTGGAGATTCTCAAAATGAACCCAATGCTGGCCGGAGTGAAGTTCGACAAGCTTTGGTAACTCTGGGTTATGGCCAAGACGAGATAAGAGAAGCAACCAGTGAATTGGCTGATGACGGCGATGTGTCAACGATGTTAAAGGTTGCACTTGGCCGACTGGCTCCGGCGCGATGATCGAGACGCGATGATGGAGATGCGATGATAGAGAACAGCCATGCGTGAAGAATTGCTGGTTACCGAAACCCTAAGTGTTGATGAAGAGGTTGCAGAGCTCAGCTTGCGCCCACGTTCTCTCGATGATTTTGTTGGCCAAGCTGGGCTTAAAGACCATCTCTCAATCATCTTGGAAGCAGCCCGAGGGCGTGGACAAGCAGCAGACCATCTCTTGTTCGCCGGTCCACCAGGGTTAGGCAAGACCACACTTGCAGGCATCGTGGCAGCCGAGATGGGAGTGTCGCTGCGAATCACCTCTGGCCCGGCCCTTACTCGCCCCGGAGATCTTGCAGCAATGCTCAACAACCTCGATGAGGGCGATGTGTTATTCATTGACGAAATACACCGGCTGGCTCGCACGATCGAAGAAGTGCTCTACCCCGCGATGGAAGATTTTCAGATCGATGTAGTAATCGGCCAAGGCCCTTCTGCAAGATCCATTCGTCTCGATCTGCCCAAGTTCACCCTGATCGGGGCGACGACTCGAACAGGTCTGATCACCGGCCCGCTGCGTGATCGCTTCGGGCTAGTCGAGCGCTTGGATCATTATCCGATTGAAGATCTTGAAATCATCGTTGCTCGGGCAGCGACGATATTGGGAGTAAAGCTTGCACCAGAAGGGGCACATGAAATCGCGTCACGCTCTAGAGGAACACCTCGTATAGCTAACAGATTGTTGCGCCGGGTCCGTGATTTTGCCGAAGTCAGGGGCGACGGAACGGTGACCCATGAAGCGGCCAAAGAAGGCTTGCTGCTCTTTGGTGTAGATGAGTTAGGCCTCGACAAAGTCGACCGTGCGATTCTCACATCACTATGCGGACATTTCGGCGGAGGCCCTGTCGGCCTCTCAACTTTGGCAATAAGTGTCGCCGAACAAACCGAAACGATTGAAGAGGTTTACGAACCCTTCCTCATCCAACAAGGAATGCTCATGCGCACCCCACGCGGGCGAGTAGCGATGCCTGCGGCTTACATGCACCTCGGCATGGCTGTACCAAACACAACCCCTGCGCTGTTCGAGTAGCGCTGTTTTAGTAGTTAACTAACCGACTGGTTCGAGTTCGCCGGTTTCGACGTCGAAGATGAACCCGGCGAGTTGAAGGTCGTGGGGGAGAAGAGGCGATGTTGCCAGCAGGGCCAGGTCGTCACGTATGGCTTGTTTTTGATTACCCACAGGGTGCACGTCGAGTTCGGCTACCGCTGAGGCGTCGATGCCTTTTTCTATCAAGGTGGCCCGTACTGAGTCGTTTGTGATTCTTGCGGTTGCGCAGTCGGTATGGCCAATGACAGCGATGGCATTAACGCCGAGCAGTTGAACCGACAGAACGAGCGAACGAAGTGCATCTTCATTTACACGTGCGCCGGCGTTGCGCAAGATGTGGGCATCGCCTCTCTTGAGCCCGAACTGTGAGAGCGGATCGATGCGGGTATCCATACAGGTGACAATGGCAAGATGTCGAGCAGGCGTCCCTGAGATGTCAGCACCGTCAAATGATTGAGCGCGCTGCTTGTTTCTCGCGAGAAGATCTTCAAAAATGTTGGTCATGCAACATTGTAGGTTGGGGCCCCTCCATTTGCCGCGGCGGCGATGGTCACCTTTTGGCCCACAAGAGATTTGTTCGACAAAGAAGCGGGCAGTGATGGGTCGCCGGCTACGGCAACTGCTCGACGTCCATCAGGGAAGCGGGCAAAAATCGGTGCAGCTGTTGGACCTTGTGTCCGATCGTGCAGCACTGTCATTGCCTCGACCTCTGCTATTCCACTGACATCGCTTACAACCTCTATTGCCGTGGCATCAATGCGAGCCTGGTCCTTTGTCATGTCGGGATGTTGCCATCCATTTGCCGGCGGTGTTGCCGAATAGAGACCAACAGCATGTTTGGTCACATACCAACCAAGTCCGGTTACAAGGCCGATATTGGAAGGAGTTTGGCGACAGAGATCAACAGTTGTGGCAATCGAATGGCCGACATAGTTATTGCCTGGGCCGCCGAAGTAAGGCAGACCACCAGTGACTGTCAAGCCACGGGGGTCGAGATAGTCCAGTCCTAAAGCGTCAGCTGACATTTCGACCGCACAGGGGAAACATGAATACAAGTCAATTGTGTCGACGTCATCGATACCCACCCCGGCTGCAGCGAACACGGCAGCTCCGGCTGCAGCAATTGCCGGTGAACGAGAGACATCAGGTCGCTCGGCCGGCAAGAAGACGTCATTGCAATCAGCAGAAGACCACGGGAAAACCCAACGATCACGTCCTATCCCTGCCGCTTCTGCAGCTCCCGCAGAAGCAACAAGAATGGCGGCTCCTTGATCTACTTCGATGATGCTGTTCAACAACTTGGTATAAGGCTCGCCCACGAGACGATTGTCGGCGGTCACTGTCGAAAGCTCTTCAGGGCTACGAGCGGTAGGGAACCAGGAAAGGTCAGGATGCGTGGCCGCGACTTTGGTGAACGGCGCCATCATCTGGCCTAACCAGATCCGTTGTTCGACAGGCGAACGACCCGCTCGTGCAGCCAAGGCACTTTCAAACAATGGATACTCCATGACAGGAGCAAAAAGTCCGGCTGCCATTTCGGCCGGACCCACCCCGTTGCGTTCGGTGCCAAGGGGTTCATCTGGAGAGAGACCTTCTACGCCCGTCGCATCGAGGTCAACTCCGAGCTTACGAGCACGCCGCCCTGAGCCGCCAGCTTCTGCTCCGACAATTAGTACTGCCTCGACAGTTCCGGCTGCTATTGCGTCACAGGCTTTGGCCACCAAGTACTGAGGGGTGTTGCCTCCAATTGTTGTATAGCGTCTGGCACCGTTGGCCAAGCCCAATCTCGATGCCAGCGAACCTGCTGCTGTTGTGTAGCGATGCGACAAGACATTGACCACATCAACTGAACCGATGCTTGACGCAATCTTTGAGCCGGCATCATCAATAGCGATGCGAGCAGCTTGTTCCATCAGATGCAGCGGCTCGACAAGATGGTCACTGTTGTTGGTTACTTGGCCAACGCCAACAATTACGGGGGTACGGGAATCCATCTTTTTTCTCCTGAAGGGTAAGTGACTCAGATCATGCGGGCTTCGCGCTGCCAATATTTATCTCGCAACAAACGCTTGTAGAGCTTTCCGGTTGGATGACGAGGCAGTTCGTCTTCGAAGTCAACCGAACGAGGACACTTGTAATGAGCAATGTTTGATCGACAGTGTTCGATCAACTCAGCCGCAAGTTCTGGCGAAGGCTTGAACCCGGGCAACAGTTCGACCGCAGCCTTTACCTCTTCGCCCCACTCATCATTTGGAATACCGAACACGGCAACATCGGCAACTGCAGGATGAGTCGAAAGTGCCTGTTCGATCTCGGCAGGGTAGATATTGACTCCACCCGAAATGATCAGGTCTTTCTTGCGGTCGGTGAGCCACACGTAGCCCTCATCATCGACGCGCCCAACATCTCCAAGAGTAAATACCCCAGGTTCGAGATGAGCTTCCTTCGTCTTGACCTCATCCTTGTAGTACTCAAAGGTATTGGGGCTCATCTTTGATCGGAAATAAACAGTGCCGGTTTCACCAACGGGCATCAGCTCGCCGTCATCATTTCTGATCTCGATGTCAAACATCACCGAGGGTTTTCCGACAGAACCCTTGTGCTGTAGCCACTCTTCGGCCGTAATAGTGGTGATTCCCCCCTCGGTGGCGCCGTAGTACTCATTGATTACAGGGCCCCACCATTCAATCATCTGCTCTTTCGCCCACATGGGACAAGGAGCCGCACCGTGGATTACAGCCTGTAGATGTGATGGGTCAAAAGCGGCCTTTACATCATCTGGCAGACGTAAGAGGCGCACGAACATCGTGGGGACGAGGTGAGTGTTGGTGATCTTCCATTTCGTCATTAACTCAAGAGTTGCTTCGGGCGTCCATTTGTCCATCATGATCAAGGTGTTCCCTTGATTGAATGCCATAGAACTAAAGCCAAGCGGAGCAGCATGATAGAGAGGCCCGGTCAACAGGTGTGCTCCACCAGGTTGAACTCCGAGAGGTTGACCCATCATTGCGAGCATCGAAATAAGGCCCTCAACCGTTGATCCAGGAGGCGACATTGCACGCTTCACTCCTTTGGGGCGCCCAGTTGTGCCAGAGGTATAGAGCATGAAGCCCCCTGGTTCGCCATCGAGTGGAAGTCGCTCGCTAGAGGCGCTTGCTATTGCAGGTTCGTAAGGCTGGAATGGCCCACGATCTTTTTCGCCGGTCACTAGCTTTAGCTTGAGAGCTGGAATCTTGGCGCAATATTCGCCGGCTTCGAGGAAGGCTTCATCGACAATTAGAGCTTTCGCATCGCAGTTTTCGACAACATACGAAGCTTCCTCGCCAGTGAAGTGCCAGTTGACCGGTGTCATCTGTATGCCAAGTTTGATGGAAGCCCCAAGCACTTCGCTGAATTCGCTTCTGTTACCCATGAGCATGGCGATGTGGTCGCCTCGGTTGATCCCGGCTTCCATGAGCACGTGTGCGAACCGATTTACTCGTTCATCAAACTGAGCCCAAGTCAATTGATGACGACTGTCAACCACGGCCAGGCCGTCCGGTTGCTCGATGGCGAAATTAAAGAAACCTGCAGTCACGATACCCCCCGTAATTGACATTTATATTTCCATTTGGAGCGTAGCGCGACGAGACACCTCGCGTCTCATGTTGCACGATTGCGCTCACTCGGGTGAGAATGAGCGAAGCATTGATCGACAGGGAGGGAGTTTCATGCCCGAGGTAGAGATAGTTGAAGACGAAGCAACAGCCAAGATTCGCGCCGAAGCAGGTGCTTGGTTCGATGAGAACTGGGATCCAGAACTAACCCTAGGTGAGTGGTGGGAGCGTTTGGCTGAATCTGGCTGGGGTCTTCCAACTTGGTCAGAAGACTGGTTTGGCAAGGGTTTGAACTCTGATCAGGCTGCAGCTGTAGCTCAAGAGCGCAAGCGGGTTGGCGCCTATGGCCCACCGAGTGGAATTGGCATCATGATGGCCGGTCCGACGATCATCAACCACGCTACCGATGAGCAAAAGAAGCGCTTTTTGCCAAACATGGTCAACGGTAAAGAAGTGTGGTGTCAGTTGTTCTCAGAGCCTGGTTCGGGTTCTGACCTTGCCAGCCTTTCAACTCGTGCAGTTCGTGACGGTGACGAGTGGATAGTAAATGGCCAAAAGGTTTGGACCTCTGGTGCTCAATTCTCCAAGTGGGGCATTCTCATTGCCCGCACAAATGTTGACGTTCCAAAACACAAGGGCGTCACATACTTTGTTATTGACATGGATCAACCTGGTATTGAGGTTCGACCTCTCAAGGAAATGACCGGCGGCGCCACGTTCAATGAGGTTTTCTTCACCGATGCCCGTGTACCTCACGCCAATATGATCGGTGACGAGGGCGAAGGTTGGGGAGTGGCGGTGACTACTCTTGCCCACGAGCGCAACTCATTGGGTGCCGGTTCTATGGGCGGCATGGGTGGCGGTGAGGTTATCGGCCTTCCTGATCTCTCCAAGAAGATGAGCGACATCATGAAGGGCGGCGGCGGTGGAGAAATGGCAGGCATGGCCGCAGCCTTCGGTGGCGGTGGTGCATCAATGATCAAGATGTTGCCTGCGATGTTCAACAAGCAAAAAGATCCACTCGTTCGCCAAGACATCATCAAGCTCTACACGATGATGGAAATAGCTCGATACACAGGTCTTCGCTCACAGGCAGCAGCAGCTCGTGGTCAGCGTCCTGGTCCTGAAGTTTCCACCGGAAAACTCATGGCTTCAAACATGGTTCGTCATATGCGTGATGTCGGGCTCCGCATTGAAGGTGCACAGGGCATGTTGCACGGTAAGGACGCACCTCTTAACGGAATGATGCAGTTCCTGGCATTGTTCTGCCCGGCAATTGCTATTGCCGGTGGCACCGACCAAGTGCAGCGTAATATTATCGGTGAGCGGGTTCTCGGGTTACCTTCCGAGCCTCGCGTTGACAAGGAACTTCCCTTCAAGGACTTGAAGGTCGGAACCCAGCGCTGACCCAGCCTTTAAGGGATTCAAAGAAAAAGGCCTTGAGAAAATCTCAAGGCCTTTTTCGCGCATTTGATCTTGTAATGAGATCGATCTTCCAATGAGATCACCTGGATATGTTCGTGGCCCAACTACGATCGAGACGTGAGTTCAATGGGTTCTATGCCAGAAAATATGCGCATTGGGATTATCGGTGCCGGTCAGTTAGCCAGGATGACATATCAGGCAGGCATTGCCCTGGGTCTGACAGTTCGTTTGTTGGCTGATACGCCAGAAGATGCCGCCGCGCTTATTGGCGCTGATGTTGAAACCGGTTCGCCTAAGTCTCAAGACGCTCTGCTGAGCTTCGCCGAGTCTTGTGATGTCATTACCTTTGAACATGAACTGATAAATCCAGACGACCTTGATGAGCTTGAAAAATCAGGTCACTTACTTCGACCCTCTGCCTCGGTTGCAAGAACAGTGTTCGACAAACGTCTCCAGCGCGAGATCATGGTGCGAGAGGGTCTCCCAGTTCCCGCTTATACCGAAGATGCCAAAAGTGCCGATGACATTATTGGATATGCATCGGATCATGGGTGGCCGGTGGTAGTAAAGAGGGCAACGGGCGGCTATGACGGTCGCGGAGTTTGGGTGTTGAAGGATGAAACCGAAGCCAGAGAATTAGAAGACGAACTGCACGAAGTCCCATTCTTGATCGAAGATTGGGTTGCAATCGAGCGCGAGTTGGCTGTGCAGGTAGTACGCAGTCCCTCGGGCGAATGTGTCACATACCCCGTTGTTGAGACAGTTCAACGCGACGGTGTCTGTCATGAGGTGTTAGCTCCGGCACACATTAATAACGCCACTGACTCCCAAGCGAGAAATATCGCTCGTCAATTGGCCAATGCTTTGGGTCTTGTCGGTGTCATGGCCGTTGAGTTGTTTATGACAAAAGATGGTCTCTTGATAAATGAGCTTGCAGTACGGCCTCATAACTCTGGTCACCATACAATTGAAGGTTGTGTGACTTCTCAGTTCGAAAACCATCTAAGGGCGGTTCTCGATTTGCCACTTGGCGAGGTTGGCCTAACCGGTCCGGCCGTGGCGATGGCCAATGTGTTCGGCGCACCTGACGGGTTTGATCTCATGGCAGGTCTGAGGGTGGCCCTTGGAATTCCCGGGACCCATGTTCACATTTATGCAAAGGAGACGAGACCCGGACGAAAGTTGGGCCACGTCACGGTAGTGGCAAGTGATCTTGAACTTGCTCGCTCCAGGGCGGTAAAAGCCGCCGCAGCCCTTATGGGCAAGGAATTAAGCAATGGACATAAGGAGTCAAAATGATGCGACGAAATCGTTCAGATCACGAGGCTATTCCATTGGTGGGCGTGGTTATGGGCTCGGCCTCTGACCTGGCGATCATGCAACCGGCAGCTGACCTGTTGGAGGCATTTGAGGTTGAGCATGAGGTCAAGGTGGTGTCAGCTCATCGCACCCCTCTGGACATGATCAACTATGCACAAACTGCAGCAGAACGAGGACTTAAGGTAATCATCGCCGGCGCTGGGGGTGCAGCTCATCTTCCTGGAATGCTGGCGTCGGTGACACATCTTCCCGTGATTGGCGTTCCTGTGCCATTGGTTTATTTTGATGGTCTCGACTCACTGCTATCGATTGTGCAGATGCCGGCCGGCGTTCCGGTGGCAACTGTCGGAGTTGGTAATTCTCGCAATGCTGCTTTGATGGCTATTCGCATTCTTGCTACTTGCGACCCTGGGCTAGTTGATGGATTGGTGCTCTACCGCGAAGAAGCAGCTATTCAATCACGGACTCAACTGACCACTCGTACCCGTTGAATTTTGACACGTTGAATGCGGTAGCGATCCTTCGCAGGGGAGGATTGGTGGCATTCCCGACCGAAACGGTTTATGGGCTGGGCGCCGATGCAAGAAATGATGAGGCTGTTCTTAAGGTCTATTTGGTAAAGGGTCGCCCTCTTGATCATCCGCTGATTGTTCACATCGGCAGCGGTGATTTCCTTGACGACTGGGCCATAAATATTCCAGATGACGCTCGCCTATTAGCCGATGCTTGTTGGCCCGGTCCCTTGACGATGGTGTTGTGGCGACATCCATCTGTATCAGATGTAGTAACCGCTGGCCATGAAACGGTTGCTCTACGGGCTCCAGCGCATCCCTTGGCGCTGGAGCTTTTGGAAGCCTTCGGTAGTGGCCTGGCAGCACCTTCGGCAAACCGTTTCGGTCGCGTCAGTCCTACTACGGCCGCTCATGTCGCCGCTGATCTCGGCGATGAAGTCGAGCTGATATTAGACGGCGGCTCTTGTGAAGTTGGAGTGGAATCGACCATTATCGAACTCACGGGGGACACCCCGATGATTTTGCGTCCAGGTGGCGTATCGATTGAGACCATTGAGACCATACTGGGAAAGAAGGTTTTGGGGAAGGCAACCGGGCCATCTCGTGCACCGGGCATGTTGGAAACTCATTACACTCCAAGTGCTCGAGTTGAAGTAATTGAAGAAACTGACCTGCAGTTCCGTTCGGCCATTTTGTTGGCGGAGGGCAAGCGGGTGGGTGTGCTCGTTTCAAAATTTCCCCAAGGCGTTGACTCAGGGGTATTAGTACTCCTGGCCGGCGAAGACGCCACTGCTTACGCCCGAGGTCTTTACGCCTCCCTCAGAGAGGCCGACTCGAACAAGGTTGACGTGTTGTTGGCTGTTGCTCCCGTCGCAAACGCAAAAGGAACCGATGAAGGCCTGGCCCTGGCAGTACGTGACCGCCTCGACCGAGCTGCCACTAAATAGAAAACAACAGCCCGGCCACCTGAGCAGGCAGCCGGGCTGTTGGCAAATAAAATCTTCTCCAATGGAGAAGGGGCGAGTGTCTTAGGCACTCATCGTTTCGCCTTCGGCGAGAGCAAACATTTCGTACTCTTCGCCTGTATCGGCCCAATCTTCAAACTGGATCACGCCTAGTTCTTCGAACTTGTGACGCAACCAAGCGTCACCTGCATCAAGAAGACCAAGCTTCTTGCAGTTGGGGACAATCTTAGAAAAGAGCATCTTTTGGAATTCGGCACGGTAAGGAGACTGCTGGGTGATGGCCATGGCAGCCTTGGGGTCTACTCCCATGCGATCCCAAACCTCTTGTTGCAAGAAACGGTCACGCATACGTACGGCGGCCTCGTAGGCAAACTCTTGGCGAATGCGCAGCTCAGGGGCGCTCATATTTTCATAGACCTCTTGGAGGCTGAGAACTCCGAAGGCAACGTGGCGAGCTTCGTCACTCATGACGTAGCGCAAAAGTTGCTTGAGTAGTGGCTCGGTGGTCATCTGATGCATGAAACCGAACGCAGCAAGAGCTAGGCCTTCGACCATGATCTGCATTCCAAGATAAGTAATGTCCCAACGCTCATCTTTGATGATGTCGTCGAGCAACATCCCAAGGTGAGCATTGACCGGGTATGAGTTCCCAATCTTGTCAAGGTACTTGGCAAACACCTCAACGTGGCGAGCTTCGTCCATAGCCTGTGTGGCTGCGTAGTACTTGGCATCGATCCAAGGCACATTCTCAATGATGCGAGCGGTACAGATAAGAGCACCTTGCTCACCATGCATGAATTGGCTGAGTGCCCAAGCCTGGCTTTCAATGCCCATCTGAAGGAATTCCTTATCGCCCCACTTCTCAAAGGGGGTACCGGCAAGTTCCATCTGCTGGAGTCCAAAAGACTGCATCTGGAGTGCAGCGAGAGCCTCTTGATCAATCTCGGTTTCCCAAGGTAGATCAGTCTCACCGTTCCACATGGAGTGCTTTGCTTTCTCATACAGACGGTTCAGCTTGGGGCGTTGGCCTTTGTCGTAGTCCCAAGTGAAGATCGTGTCGTAGTTGCTGCGTACTTCGTGTACGACTGCATCGACGTCCTTATTGCTGATGGCAAGAATGGCGTCAAGATCATTGACTTCATCTCTACCGATCAGTTCTTTGTTGGTTGCCATTATTTCTCCCCTATATGGATGTGGTTGCTATTTGGGTCTTAGGACTGATGAGGCCCTTGGTATTGAAATCCGTGTATTGAAATCTTGTGCCGGCTCCCGGGCCAACATGGCGATTCCGGGCATTATGAAGGTTTCGATTAGGCGCTTCACTGAGTCTTCGTCGTATGGGTCAAAGCGCTCTGATGGTGAAGATGCATAGGACAATACGATGCGAACGATCCGCTCTGCTGCCTCTAAGGCTTGAGCACGATCAAACCAAGGAGCTAGTTGTGCTGCGGTGAAGATCGTGCCGGGGCGAACAAGGCCATCCATCGAAGGAGCCAGAATGTGGATAGCTGGGGCATCGGGTTCATATGTCAGCAAGGCCCTAAGTGCAGGATGGCCTATCAAGCGTCGAAGGGCATGGCCAACGCCAAGGATAAGACGATCTTCGAGTGTGTCTGCTTCTTTAAGTTCGTCACTGAGGGCCGCGAAAAAAGTAGTTGCCTCTGCATCGGCAACTGCTTGTACCAGGCTTTCTTTTCCTCCTGGGAAAAGGCGGTAAACCGTTGCCCTACTGCAACCGGCCTCACGAGCGACATCTTCAAGGCTGGTTTTGTTTATTCCCCATCGTTCAATGCAAGTAAGGCAAGCGATCCTAATACGTGTCTCGACCTCTGAGGTCTGAGACGAAACAGCCACTGCCGGAGATGCCATATACTTAGACTATAACGACTATTTGTCTTATTGTCAATAGTCCTTATGGTCTTGGTTGTCAGCTGAACAGGAAGGCCCTATTTGTGATCAGATGTTTAGATGCCTTCCGCATTGCCTTGTCCGACAAATTTAAACATTGAGATCCTGGGCTCAGGACCATCGCTCGTATTAACTCATGGAGTTGGGTCGTCCTTGGAGACTTGGGGGGCGCAAGTTCCAGTGCTGTCGCAGCATTACACCGTGATCCGTTGGGACCTGAGAGGTCATGGCAATTCGGAGCGACCCGAAGACCCTGATTGTTACAGCCGAGATCTTGCGCTCAATGATCTACAAAGCATTGTCGAGAGCCATAACAATGGTGAACAGACCGTTCTGGTCGGTCATTCACTTGGCGGGTACCTGTCGATGGCACTGGCCATTACACAGCCTCAGTTGGTTAAGTCATTGATTCTCATAGCCACCGGCCCTGGCTTTCGAGACCCACAAGCGAGGGACAAATGGAATGCCGGTATGGAGAAGATGGCAGAGTCGTTTGATCTACCGAGTTACGTTACGGGCATTGCCGCTCAGCCTGATGCGTTAGTCATGGATCGATTAGAAGAGATCAAGGTGCCGACCTTGTTGATAGTCGGCGAGCGTGACAAGCGTTATCACGGAGGCTGTGCATATTTAGAGCGCAAACTTGGAGCAACCTTGGTAATGATCGAGGGTGCAGGTCATATGGTTCATGAGACTCATGCACAAGAGGTAAACCAAGCTATCGAAGCATTTTTGTAGAGCTGAACTTATTTAGAAGCCCAACTTATTGGAAGTCGAACATGAAAGAGGGGGAGAGCAATGCGTTTAGATAAAAAAGTGGCATTTATAACGGGTGTTTCTTCTGGCATTGGGGCGGCTTGTGCCTCGAGGTTTGCAGATGAAGGAGCTGTTGTCATTGGTTTCGATTTGGGTGAAGCTCCCAATGGCCAAGACTCACGGTTGGCAGGTTTTTTTGGGGGAGACGTTCGCGATGAAAAAGTCGTTGCAAACGCAGTAGAAGCAACAGTGGCCGAAAGAGGTTGCATAGACATCTTGGTAAATGCGGCCGGTGTGGCCGGTGGAGCGCCTGTGCATGTTCTCGAACAAGAGGAGTGGGATCGCGTTATTGACATCAATCTCAAAGGGACCTTCCTTGTTGCCAAACATGTTCTGAGTGCCGCAATGGTTAAACAACGTTCTGGCAGCATCATCAATCTGGCAAGCATCGAAGGCGTCGAAGGCATGGATGTGGCGAGCGCATATAACGCCTCAAAGGGCGGTGTCGTGCTATTGACTCGCCAGATCGCCGTTGATTATGGACGCATTGGGATTCGTTCAAATTGTCTATGCCCGGGATTTATCGAGACCCCAATGACTGCGATGTTGCGCGCTCCCGGCCTTGAGTCGATTGCCGACAAGATTGCTGATGCGCATCTGCTTGGGCGTTTTGGAAAACCTGAGGAAGTGGCCGCAGCCGCATCATTCCTGGCCTCAGACGATGCCTCGTTCATAACTGGACACGCGTTACTTGTGGATGGAGGACTGACTGCCGGACACCGCTTCGGCTTGGGAGCAATGTTCGGCTTGGGGACTTGAGCGCAGACATGTCTAAGGAGAATCCCGAAGTTGATACCCGTACGCCATTGGAACGTCTTGGGGTGCTTGCTACACAACAAGTTGAGATAACTGAAACCCTGCACCATCTTGAGATGTTTACCCTCGAAGGTCTGCTTACCGTTCTATGGCATGGGGCTCATGATGCCGAGAAAGTTGTAGTCGCATGCGGGGGAGCCATGGGTGGTTTGTTGGGTCCGGCGGACGGGCTCTATCACGACCTTGGCGAGGCATTAGTTGAACATGACGTCGCAATGTTGCGCATTGGATATCGCAAGCCAAATGATTTATCTGCCTGCACCATCGATGTTGCCGCCGCCGCCGAAGTCTCTGCTCGTCAAGGTGGCCAACGCATGGTGACAATGGGCCATTCATTTGGTGGAGCAATAGCGGTACGTGTGGGCGCATTCTTGCCAGAGGTGGTAGTGGGCGTGGTCACTTTGGCAACTCAGTCAGCAGGTTGTGAGGTGGCAACACATCTTGCCGGGCGACCATTGTTGATGTTCCATGGCGATGCTGATGAGTTGTTGCCGATACAGACGAGCGAGGTTGTCCGCGACATGGCAGGTGGCACTGGCGAGCTGGTGATTTTGCCCGGCACGGGACATTTGATGACCCAATCTAACGATGCTTTGCGTGCTCGCCTTCTGGAGTGGATTCCCGAGACACTAGAGTTGGTTGTATGAGCCAAGAACCACAAGCTGCCCATTTCTACGGACTCGGTGGAGTGACCCTGCGGGCTGACATTTATGGAGACAAAGAGGCTCATCCGGTAATTTTGTTACACGGCGGGGGCCAAACCCGTCACGCCTGGGGCTCAACGGCGATGCGTCTGGCAGATGCAGGTTTTCAGGCGCTGACCCTAGACCTTAGAGGTCATGGAGAAAGCGACTGGGCGCCAGATTCCGACTATTCAATGGACGCATTCATGGCAGACCTTTTTGTGGTCATGGAAAGCTTCTCGAGCCCTCCAGCGGTAGCGGGAGCGTCTATGGGTGGAATGACCGCATTGTTGGCTGCTGGTGAAGCTTCAGATGATCAGCCCGCTATGGCGTCGTTGATCCTTGTTGACGTTGCTCCAACGCTCGAGCCCGAAGGCGTATTGCGCATTTTGGAGTTCATGAACTCCAACCCCGACGGTTTTGAGACCATTGAAGAGGTTGCAGATCTGGTCTCCAACTACATGCCGCATCGTCCTCGACCGAAGGACTTGAGTGGGCTGAGTAAGAATCTGCGTCTTGGTGAAGACGGCCGTTATAGGTGGCATTGGGATCCTGAATTTCTTTCTCCCAAGCGCCATGCTTCCAATGCCAATCGTCCGACTCGTTTGTTAGAAGCTGCCCAAGCCCTGACGATTCCGACGCTATTGGTTCGAGGGCGCATGAGCGATGTTGTCAGCGAAGAGGGCGTGTCTGAGTTCTTGGAAGCAGCGCCTCATGCTCGATTTGTCGACGTTGCAGATGCTGGTCACATGGTTGCCGGCGACCGCAATGATGTATTCACCAACGCCGTGGTCGACTTCCTTGAAGAAAGCTCGCCGGCTCGCACCTCGTGAGCTAGTGCAGATAGAGAGCTATGCCCAAGGCAGCGACTTCCAAGCATCTGCTAGTGAATTGTCGCCAAAGACGTTGAGGCGTTCCTCGGTAATGCGTCTCCAGAGCCATAAGTAAAGATCACTCGCTGTTCCTTGGAGAGCGAGTGATCCCTTTGCATGTGAGTGCTCGACTTCAATGGTGGAATCAACAATGCTGATTAGCCATTCTCCAGGCTCGTCAGTTGCATGCAAATGCAGTGTCCCGTCCAGATTGAAGTCTGAATTAGAGGCAAGTGCTTGTGGGATCCAGATGTCGAGGATCTCGTTTATGCCATCTACTGCAAGAGCGGCTCCGATCGGCTGAGGTGTCGAGGTTGCCAACTGGGCATCCCAGCGATGCACCGCGACTTCGAGTGCTTGTCGCCGAAACCAAAAACCAGCGATTTGATCATTGGGAGAAAAATTCCACCTTGGCGCCGTAGGGTCGGTGTTGGTCAAAACATCAATTAGGAAATTGAGTTCAGACAAGTACCACTCGGGAGTAATTTCCTCAGGCGCAGGAGGAAAGCCATCTGGGGCAGCCCCATTTTCATCTCCGGCAGCCATTGCGGCCCAACGATGAACTCGACCCATATGGTTCATGAGTTTTGTGACTGTCCATTCGGGACAACTTGGGACCTGTGCAGACATATTTTTTGCACAAGCCTGGGCGAATGCTTCGCCATCATTTCGTAAAGACGTCAGATACTCGTCGACATTCATGGCAACCGAGCCTAGATCGGGAACTTCGATGCGGCCTAGGATTTATCCACCTGTCCGAGTTCATCCAGTGCTCTAAGAGGGCCAAATCGATTGATGATATCGCTGAACGAGATGCGTTCTGCTGCGAGATTTAAACCTAAAACAACTAATAGGGCGATCACGCGAACCCACGGTGGGCAAGCAATGACCAGGGAAAATCCCATCACTCCTCCCAATACGTTTGCACCCGCATCTCCCAACATGAACCGTTCCTTCAAGTCTCCCGAGATCAAGATGAGACTGACGGCAAACACAATGGCTGGGCCGACCAGAAATGATCTATATGTCGCAACGGCACCAATCAGTACAAATGCAATCGTTGAAAATTTGAGTACCCGCCCAGGGGCGCGGTCAAAGAGGTTGGCAAGATTTGTAGTCAACCCAACCAGTGCGCCGTCCCGCATTACATGTAGGGGTGCGAGGGTGCCAGGTTCAACAAAGGGAGCGCAGACCACGATTGCTATGCACCCGCCCCCGATTAGTTTGAGCCCGCCGGTTGTCATTTGTCCGTGAATCAATGAGTTGAGATGTCCACGAAAACCTCTTATGTCACTTGTCCCCACAAGGTCATCGATGACGCCTAAAAACCCGAGGACAACGGCTAGCGCGAGCGTCGTGAGTCGATAGCTGTCCATGCGAATTTCGAGGTCAGCACTTAACGAGGCGACAAGGGCGAAGACGGCCTCTGTGATCAACAAAGCGATTGGGATCACCAAGCCAACTGATGTTGGCAACGCCTTTCCTCGGTAGTTCTCTCGGGTGAAAATTTCCCGAGCGAAGACTGGGCGCAACATCTTCAGCGCTATCGCTCCGCTGATGAGCCCTCCCATAATTGCCAGAGGAATGACGTCCATTTAGTTCTTCACCAGCAGGGTTGGTTCACTGCGGTCCTGTAAAGCCAAAAGTGTGAAGTAAGGACCCAGAAATACAAATACCAATGCAGTAACAACTACGCCTGAGTCATTTACTGCAAATCCCAACAGGCCAACTGCAATTGTGCTGAGCACTCCGACTCTTTTTGCCGAGCCCCTCGGCAAAAGCTCTGACCCCTCGTTGAGATATGCCAGAACATACACAATAAATATGGTGGTGATAGGGACCATCCATGCCCAAAAAGTTGTTCCCAATACGCGTAAGTTGGTTGCCAATTTGCGTGCGATCGTGGTGCCGGCGGTGTCATTTCCTCCAAATAAATCAGCGGCAAAGCGACCTAAGTGAGTACGCGACTCTGGGTCTCTGAGTAGGTCGAGCCCCGTCGCTATACCTAAAAATGCAAAGAGTAAGGCCCCCACCATCAACAGGTGACGCACATTTAATCTCCTACCACTCAAGGAAATGAGTGTCAGTCCATATACGGGAACCAGAGTCAAGATGCCCCCGACATCGTTACCCAGTTTTGGTGCGCCATCCGATATGACCACGATCGCCAATAGAGCAGCGGCACTCAGGAGTGCTTCTTTACGACGCGGTGCATGTTCGACATGTAGACATGCTGCGATGGCAGCACATGCACCCAGAGTTGCAAATGCAGTGTTTCCAATTCCGAAGAAACGAGCAGCAGTATGAAGTGAGTAGCCCAACAAACTCGAATACTGCAATCGAGCCCCGGTCGCTAGATCAATAACTATTAGCGCAGTAGTGATTCCAGTGATCCAAGCCAGGGGACTGAGAGCATGACGATTGGCTCGTAGCGCCAATGCAGTGATGGCAACATTGATCATTATCAGTACCGCCAACGCTCCATCGCCAAGGCGTGCCACTTCGGGAACTGCTCGAAAGAGGAATGTGGCTAACGGAAAGCCGGCAACAGTTACTACAGCCATGCGCAACAGGCGTCTTAACCCATCAGCTTTTTGGAGCCGCGACAGGGTCGTGATGGCAAATAGATAGAGCAATGCCTGGATTACGACAAAAGTGATCGTAATTTTTAGATAAATGCCTTCACGAAAACCTGCATCACGATCAAGGTTTTGGATATAGCCCATATCTGGCTTATCTGGTCTATATCGCAGTGCATGGCCGATCATTCCGGTTGGCACTTCGGCCGATACGGCCTCAAGAATGCTTGGAGCAATGTCGGTTACCGTCACGACTCCAAGACGTTTTACAGAAGGAGACTGAGCGTATCCGTGCTCGATGCCGGGGCCCGTAGTTATGAATGGGGTCAGATGCCAGCCTTGACTCGCGGGCGAAACCGACATGACAAAGATCAGCGAATCCTTAGGAGCGAGGCTAAGTACGTCACCAAGTAGTTCATCGGTTCGTTCAATTGCCTGCGTTCGATCAGCGCTAGCTGCCTTATCAAGTGACATCGCTGCATACGCCGTGGCTCGGTCAATGTCGCCTGGGTCGATAGCAATCACGTCAGCAGTTTGAAGCGCAACTTTGAAAGAGTCGATGACTTCGTCTTTGTCGAAGCGCACGCCAAAGGGCGCTTGAGGGTCGGGTTTCAACAAACCTGCGTCAACACGACCAGTATCTACACTTGCTCTTCTATCAACCAACGAGATTCCGATTGGACGATTGACTTTTTTATCAATATCGCCTGTGCCCAAGTCGCCATTTCCAATCACGGCAGAGGTGACACCAGCGACGTTTAATGCGTCGCCCAGTGCTCCCGGCTCGCTGCTTAGATGCTTACCTGTTGATTGGCGCACTGTGGTTGGATAACCAATTACTACGACTTGTCCATCAGTTGAGCGACCGGTTCTGCGTTGGGCGACTTCTATCGCAGTGCCGCCTTCAACCAATTCATCGGCCTGGTATGCAGATGCACCGGCAATGGCATCAGCACGCACACGGGTGCCCGCATTGAGCGACGCGTATCCCTCAGTAGTAGAGGGTCTTCCAGACATGGTTCGTACGCTCATGGCCGCAACCGCACCTCGGTTGAGAAGCCCATCGATATTTGGTGTGTTTCCTTGTTGCAGATCTTCAAAACTCAAACGCGGCACTCCAAAGATGATCACCTTCGAAGGCTTGGTTGAAAGTGCATTGCTAGAGGGTTCCCATCTGCCACCTGACCACAACATCCACACCATAAATACAACAGAGGTAATGGCAATGATGGCCATTCTCAAACGTTGGCTGGTTAGGCGAACCCAAAGTGCTCGCAAGATGTCGAGTCCTTGGCGGCCACGATGACGAAAGCCTGCAAATTTCCGCCCGGTGTGGCGATGATCCATGTTGACATCGAGCTCAACAACCCTGGCACCACTACGTACGGCATCAATGGTCAGGGCTGTTTCCAGTCCGAAGCGCGGCGCTAATTCAATAGAGCGAAGTAGCTCACCACGTATTGCTCGTTGACCAGATAAGGGAGCCTTTGCCACAAATCCACAGCCACGTTTGATACCCGCAGCCGAAAGATTTCTGACCATTCCAAAGCCGCCCTTTGACCCGGCAGAAGGCAACACCCCAACGGTCATATCCGCTGTGTTTTCAAGGACTGGCCCAAGCAATGCCTCTGCGGCGCCGCCAGATTGGCCAACGTCGGCATCAATCATCAGATAGACGCTTGCATGAGGGGCAGCTTTAATACCTGCCATTACAGCGCCGGCCTTACCCAGGTTGCGGGGAAGCTTTAATACATCAGCACCTGCTTCAACGGCGCGCTCCGACGTTGCATCGCTTGAGCCGTCGTCAATGACGAGCACGCGCTCTACTTCGTTGATTGAGCGAGCCGCCCTCACCGTTTCGGTGATCGAATCGGCCGAATCTTTCGCCGGAATCAAAACGACAACACCAGTCGCTGCCAAATTTGTCAAACGGTTGCCTCCTGGGGCTTTTGCCTGCGCACCTCGGGAGAACCAAGAGCGAATTGAATGCCAGCGTAGATCGCCACTCCGACAAAACCTGCCATTGCAACTGTGAATGCTGCACCAAAGCGACCTTCGAGCGAAATAGTTTCCGCCAGGTACCAGACGGCCAATCCTGCTACTGCCGATGATCCACATGCACGGACAATTGGGAGGGCAACGTCAAGAGAATGGGGAAGTTTTTTGGCAATGACCATCATGAGCACGATTGCTCCTGCGAGTTGGACAACAGAGTGTGCGACGCCGAGTGATGCAACCTGATTAATGCCATCTGTGGAGCTCGACCACCACAACATAAGAGCCGAACCAATAATTGCCATGGCCATATTTATCAACGTTGGACTACGTGTGTCTTCTGCTGCATAGGACGCTCTGGTGAGAAGCTGAAAGACCGAGTAGCCAAAAAGTCCAAAGGCATAACCTGCCAATGTCCTAGAAACAAGTTCGGATTGCGCGGAAAGTTCTCCGAGTGAAACCGCATTGAGGATTGGATTGGAAAGCACAGCGAGAAATATCGAAGTGGGGAGAATAAAAAAACTGAGTTGGCGAATTCCGCTGCCAAGGTGTTGCCCAAATGCCGTCTGGTCGTTGCGATGAATGTCGCCAGACAGCTGAGGGAAAAGTGTTGTGAGAATTGGGTTTCCTACTAAAGCATATGGGAACAAAAAAAACGTAAAAGCTATTTGGTAGGCGACAACCCCGCCTTCAATTCGATTGGCAAGGACTAATGTAACTCCCAGAAGCACCTGCGTAAGGCCTAGATAACTGGCCGCCCAG
>CAYGGL010000002.1:38673-46261 GCA_964349215.1 uncultured Acidimicrobiaceae bacterium
TTCTTGGCCATTGTTCTTAACTCACCATGGCGAGGTTGCCATCTTGGAGACAAGCGAAAGCCCGAACGCCATGCCGCGATGAGCGACACCATAGCCATGGCGGCGACTCCGAATGTCGTACCAACCGCCAATATCAATTTTTGATTCAACGACAAATTGAGGGTGGGGTTTCCGGATCGCATTGCCCAAAAGAGCATCATTGTCGCGATCACTATGAGGTTGTTGAGAACAGGTGCGATTGCCGGGGCAGAGAATCGTTTATCGGCATGCAACAATCCTGTGGCAACGGCTGCTATTGCATAAAGCAATATTTGAGGCAGGAAGAACCAGAGAAAGAAAACTCCAAGCTCGAGTTGTTGTTGGCGTATGGCCGGGCTCTCCACGGCCACGGTCAGAAGTCGCATTATCCATGACGCACTTAAAAGTCCGACAAGCACGACCGTCCCAAGGGCTGCAATCAAAATGCCAAGCACTGCATTGGCCAGGCTGGTTGCTGCGCTGCGATCGCCATTTGCCACGTGTCGAACGAATGAGGGGATAAGTACCGAGGACAGAACTCCAGCGGCCAGTAATTCGAAAAGAACGTTCGATACAAGATTGGCGCCCTGATAGGTGTTGCCCAAAAAAGTGGCTCCGAGTGCAGCGCCGATTGCCAAGACGCGGAGAAATCCCGTCAGCCTTGAGACAAGATTCCACATTGAGATGGTCAATGTGCTTCTGGAAATCACCGAATTGATCGTACTCACGAAGCGGTTCGCGAGGTTGACCCAATGTCGCGATACTCTGAAAACCCGAAGTGGTGCACTCGGTACCGCGGTCGGGAGGCTCGTGACCAAACATATTTTCGTTACCGGCGGAGTTACAAGCTCACTGGGCAAAGGATTGACTGCTTCCTCGCTGGGACGCTTGCTAAAGAGCAGGGGATTGCGGGTAGTTCTGCAAAAACTCGACCCCATATAAACGTCGACCCGGGCACCATGAACCCATTCGAACACGGTGAGGTATTTGTGACCGACGATGGCGGTGAGACCGATTTGGATCTCGGACATTACGAACGCTTTATTGACGAAAATCTCACTCAAGCTTCCAACGCAACTACCGGTTCCATTTACCAAACGGTCTTGGCAGCAGAGCGACGAGGCGACTTTCTCGGAAAGACCGTGCAGGTCATTCCTCACATCACCGACGAGATCAAACGTAGAATTACCCGTCTGGCAACCGACGATGTTGATGTTTTGATCACTGAAGTGGGCGGAACCGTAGGCGACATCGAGATCCTCCCATTTCTCGAAGCAATACGGCAGTTTCGAAAAGATGTTGGGCGTCAGAACGTCTGTTATGTGCACGTGACTTTGGTGCCCTTTATCGGTCCATCGGGAGAACAAAAGACCAAGCCAACGCAGCACTCGGTTACAGAACTGAGAAGTCGAGGCATTCAGCCAGATGCAATTGTTTGTCGTAGTGAAGCGCCACTTTCTCAAGAGTTAAGGCGCAAGATCTCAAATCTTTGTGACGTAGATGTGGCGGGGGTGGTAAACGCCGCCGACTCGGGAAACATCTACGAGATTCCACTCGTGTTGAATAACGAGGGACTTGACGATGAGCTATGTCGCATACTTGGACTTGAAGGAACTGCCGATCTGTCTTCTTGGTCTGCTCTTGTGAAGCGGGTGGAATTAGCTACGAGGAAAATAAACATCGGCCTAATAGGGAAATACGTCAGTCTTCCCGATGCCTATCTGTCCGTTGCCGAAGCCATACGCCACGGTGGATACCATCACGGTGTAAAGGCAGAAATCGAGTGGATTCAAGCCGAAGAGGTCGAAGGCCTGTTGACTGACGGGCGCCTGAGAGACCTTGATGGCATTGTAATTCCAGGTGGTTTTGGTGAGCGTGGAATTGAAGGAAAGATCACAGCCGCCGGCTACGCACGAGAAAATGCCATTCCGTGTCTTGGCTTATGTCTCGGCATGCAGGTGATGGTGATTGAGTACGCTCGCAATGTCGCCGGCCTTATTGGCGCAAATTCAAGCGAGTTCGACCGCAGTGCTCCGTTCAGGGTCATAGATCTAATGGATACGCAACGAGACGTGGTTGAAATAGGTGGAACGATGCGTCTGGGAACCTATCCTGCGGCTCTGATTCCTGGATCAAAGGTCGCTGTTGCTTATGGCAAAGAGCTTGTTTATGAACGCCATCGCCATCGGTATGAGTTCAACTCCAAGCACCGAGCCCATCTAGAGCGCTCTGGGCTTATCTGCTCAGGCCAGTCTCCTGACGGGCGTCTCGTCGAGTTCATCGAGCTCAACGATCATCCATTTTGGATTGGCACACAAGCTCATCCAGAGTTCAAGAGCCGTCCAGATCGGCCCTCTCCACTCTTTAGTGCCTTTATGCAAGCTGCACTCACCCGCTCCGAGGGCCGTCATCCACGTTTAATAGATATGGATGAGCTTGATTCGAGTATCGAAGCTCAGTCTCAGTGAGCGAATTTCGCAAACTCAGTGAACGCCTCATTCATCGTGGGCACACGATTACCTTGGCCATCGGTCATTTCATCGACCCTGACGGTGAGGGACATGATCGTGAGGTGGTTCATCACCCTGGCGCTGTTGGGGTCGTCGCTTTATTAGACGATAAAAAAACGGTCTTATTGGTACGTCAATATCGCAGTGCCTTAGAAGGCGACTTATTGGAAATTCCGGCCGGCAAGCGTGACGTCGAAGGTGAGGATCCTGAAATAACCGCTGCTCGAGAACTTGAAGAAGAGATCGGCTACAAGCCCGGACGTCTGATCAAATTGGCCGAGTTCTATACGTCTCCTGGGTTTTGTGACGAGAGGGCAATTGTCTATCTGGCTCTTGATCTCGAACCAGGCCAAGCGGCTCCAGCTGGTCCAGAAGAAATGAATATGACCATTGAAAGAATGTCGCTTGATAATTTTGATGCCATGGTCGCTGACGGAAGCCTTTGTGACTCTAAGACCATCATTGGCCTAGGCCTGGCCCGCAGCTATCTGGCGACGGGCCCGACAATAAGCCCGCCAACCGGTACAACCTTGTGATAATTGGCGTACCGACAGAGATAAAAAATTCGGAACGCCGGGTAGCTCTAACTCCAGATGGGGTAAGAGAGCTGGTGGCGCTTGGTCATGAGGTCCACATCGAACGAGGGGCAGGAGAAGGCTCTTCGATCGATGATGGAGAGTACCGAAGTTCCGGCGCATCCATTGTGGACGCGGCCCAAGCTTGGGCGGCAGAACTGGTTGTAAAAGTAAAAGAACCCCAGGCGAGCGAGTTTGGTTATCTTCGTGAAGACCTGGCGCTCTTTACCTATCTTCATCTTGCTGCTTATCCTCAAGTCGCTGAGGCGTTGTTGAGCGCGAGAACCACAGCTATTGCCTATGAGACGGTCCGACTTGCCAGTGGAGCATTACCGCTTCTAGCGCCTATGAGCGAGGTGGCCGGCCGCATGGCTCCCCAAGTTGGCGCACATTGGCTTGAGGCTGAAAACGGGGGAAGGGGAGTACTACTGGGGGGTGCTCCTGGGGTGCGTCCGGCCCGAGTGGTTGTGGTGGGAGCCGGCAACGTTGGCTGGAACGCTGCATGGATAGCGGCTGGCATGGAGGCCGAGGTTCTCTTGCTCGATAAGGATATCGATCGCCTTCGCTGGGTTGACCAGATCCATCAGGGACGCATAATGACCCTGGCGTCCAATAGGGGAACCTTGGAGCGTTCAATTGCAAAAGCCGATCTTTTGATCGGCGCAGTGCTTGTGCCTGGAGGACGAGCTCCACAGTTGATTACCGAGGAAATGGTCGCAGGCATGAAGAAAGGTGCCGTTATTGTCGATATCGCTATCGATCAAGGCGGCTGTGTTGAAGGAATACGTGAGACTTCCCACAGTGATCCTGTTTATGAGTCGCATGGGGTCATTCATTACGCAGTTGGCAATATCCCCGGTGCGGTCCCACACACCTCTACTTATGCTTTGACCAACGCGACCTTGCCTTATGTGGTCAAGATGGCCAAAGGTGGGTTGCGCTCGGCCATGCAATCTGACCCCGCACTTTTGGCTGGTGTAAACGTTGCAGGTGGTGAGGTTACAAATGCAGCAGTAGCCGAAGCGATAGGAAGGCTAAATTGCGACCCGCTCTCTTACATTCGATAAAACTTATTGAATGTCTCGTGTGGCTTTAGATCCGGCCTCAAGTCCGGCACAGCTTCCTCTGGAGGCAGAAGAATACCTGGCGTGGTTGCAAGCTGAACGTGGACGTTCAGCTAATACTTTGAGTGCCTACAGGCGCGACCTTCTTACGTATTCGTCTTGGCTCACGGCTAATCAACACATGCTTTCAGTAGTAACTCCCTCGCTTATCGAGGAATTTGTGGCTCATCTCAATGCGTCAGGAAAGGCACCTTCATCGGTAGCTCGTTCATTAGTGGCTGTGCGCTCATTGCACCGTTTCCTTGCTGAAGAAGGCCACGTGGATAGCGACCCGACAAAAGCGGTGAGCGTGCCCCGCGTGCCCCAGGGGCTCCCCAAAGCATTACGAGAAGACGAGGTGTCTTCATTGATTGCTGCAGTCTCTGGAACCGATGCAATATCAAGGCGTGATAGGGCGATTCTCGAAGTGCTCTATGGCACTGGTTTGCGGATATCAGAATTAGTAGGTCTGTCACTTTCAAATCTTGATATCGAAGGTGGCCTGCTCAGGGCAATAGGCAAGGGCGATAAGGAAAGGGTTGTTCCTTTGATCGGATTGGCCAATGAAGCAATGGCCGGATGGCTCTCGCCCATGGGAAGAGATGAGTTGATTCCCAAGCGTTGGGCGCGCAGGGGAGACGCCGAGGCAGTGTTTCTCAACAGTCGCGGTGGTCGTCTGTCGCGCCAAGGTGCCTGGGGAATCGTGCGACATTATGGAGACAAAGTCGGCCTTGGCGATCGGCTTACTCCACATGTTCTAAGGCATTCATGTGCGACCCATATGCTCGATCATGGAGCTGACATTCGAGTAGTCCAGGAGTTTTTGGGCCATGCGTCGATTGCCACAACCCAGGTATATACGATGGTCAGCACTGAGAGATTGCGAGCCGCTTATGAAGCAGCTCATCCTCGGGCAGCGGGACGGCTCTAAGTTGGCTACTCTGACCAGATGGTAAACACCGAATTTCAGGCAGTCATTCGTACCGCGCTGGAAGAATTGCAGAGTCATCTTCACGCCCAGATCGCAGAGCTGGGCGTCGGTAGCGATGGAATGGGCTTTGACGAGAACTTTGCTGATTCGGGACAAGTGGCCGCCGAACAAGGAGAGGCACGGTCTCTACACAACCAGCTATTTGATACTTTAGGCGAGGTCGAGCGTGCCCTGGTTCGCCTGAACGAGGGCACGTACGGAATATGTTTGCAGTGCTCAAAGCCAATAAATGAAGCCAGACTGGAAGCAATGCCCGCCACTCCATTTTGTATCGACTGCGCTTCCAGGCCTGCCAGGTAGGCAACTATCAAGATGCCAATTAGCTCGACGCTGCATTTGGCAAAGCGGTTCTTTGTGGCGCTACGTCCAGGCGAGCCGAGATCTGAAGATCGCGAATGGGCTTATAGTCTCATGACCCCGGGAGAACAAGATCTTTGGCGGCAGATGAGCGGGCCCGATAAGCGCCATAGCATTCAGGTCGCTCGTGATGTCGAAACTGCATTAGGACGACAAGTTGAGCGTTCTGTCCTTGCAGCTGCTTTGTTGCATGACGTCGGAAAAATCGAATCGAACCTGGGAACCTGGGCTCGTGTTATAGCGACACTCGTGGGTCTAGTTATCAACAAGAACAGAACTCGTTCGTGGACTGATAGAGATGGCGGAATTTTGCGCCAGATTGGCCTTTATTATGACCATCCTGAGGGCGGAGCTGCACTTTTGACCTTTGCAGGTAGTGATGCTCTAACAATTGCCTGGGCTCGTGAACACCACCTAAGTCCTCACCGATGGAGCGTAGATAGAGCGACTGCAATGGTTTTAAAACAAGCCGACAACGACTAGTGCTAACGACTAGTGCTAAGGCCGAGGAAGAAGGCCCATTGCATCTCTCGCCTTTTCCAGATTAGGACCGGCTATCGAGACCGCTTTTTCTGCGCCATCTTTTAGAACCTTCAATACATACTCGGGCTCCTTGGTCAGCTCGTTATAAAGAGTCTGCACCGGAGCGAGATAGGCAGTTACGGCCTCGGCGACATCCTTTTTGAGAGCCCCATATTGGCTGTAGTTGTTGGCCAAATCAGATGTAGACCCCCCAGTCGCCACGGCAAGAAGCTCTAATAGGTTTGAGATGCCTGGTTTGGTTTCCTTATCGAAAGCCACTTCGTTGTCGGCATCAGTTACGGCACGCATAATTTTTTTTGTGATGACCTCAGGGGCCTCGAGAGCGAGAATCTTGCCTTGTGGTGAGCTTCGTGATTTCGACATTTTTTGAGTTGGATCTTGGAGGTCCATGATGCGAGAACCCACGTGGGGAATTGCCGGCTCAGGGACTGTAAATGTCTCGCCATAGCGCGTATTGAAGCGAATGGCCAGGTCTCTACATAGCTCTAAATGCTGTCTTTGGTCATCACCTACGGGCACTCGATCTGCCTGGTATATGAGTATGTCGGAAGCCATGAGGACCGGATATGTAAATAGGCCCACCCGAGCAGCCCCCTCATCTCCAGAGGCGGTCTTATCTTTAAACTGGGTCATTCTGCGCAACTCACCGAACGAGGCCACACATTCCAAAAGCCAGGAGAGTTCGCTGTGTTGAGGAACATGGCTTTGGACAAAAAGTGTGCAGATCTTCGGGTCAAGCCCGGCTGCCAACAAAAAAGTAGTCATTTCCAGGGTTTTTGTTCGAAGAAGCTTGGGATCTTGTTCGCTGGTAAGAGCGTGGAGATCGACCACACAGAAAAAGCTGTCGTGTAAATGCTGGTCGTTGGCCCAGTGACGTACTGCTCCCACGTAATTTCCGAGATGAATCTCGCCAGTGGGTTGGATGCCTGAGAGTACACGGGTCATTTCGACAGCGTATTCATTGTGGAGCCATTCACTGAACCTAGAATGGGTAGATGCCCTATGACGTGACCACGACTGTCTTCGAAGGGCCCTTTGATCTGCTTTTGCATTTGATCATGAAAGAGCAGGTTGATCTTTACGAAGTTTCACTTTCAACCATTGTCGATGGCTATCTAGCTGAGCTGACGCGCATGACCTCAGATGCCGAAAAGCTCGATCTTGAGGTGGCTACTGAGTTTTTGTTAATTGCAGCGACTCTTGTCGAGCTCAAGGCCCGGAGGCTTTTGCCTGGGCGTGACGACATTGATCTCGACGATGAATTCGCTCTCTGGCAAGAACGTGACCATTTGTTGGCCCGCTTACTCGAATGCAAGACCTTCAAGGGCGCAGCGAGCGTATTGGCTGATCTGGCGGTGGTGGCTGGTCGTTCTCATCCACGAACCGCAGGCATCGATGAGCGTTTCATGAATCTCGTTCCTGATCTTCCCAAAGGTATAACTGGCGAACAGCTCAAGACTGCTTTCTTGCGAGCGGTGACTCCCAAGCCGG
>CAYGGL010000003.1:0-3716 GCA_964349215.1 uncultured Acidimicrobiaceae bacterium
GGGCCGCCGCCTCCACCTGGGCCGCCCGAACCCGGGCCGCCCGAACCCGGGCCGCCGCCTGAACCACCTGAAGGTCGGCCCATTCCAGAACGAGGAGCGCTCGGAGCAGACGACCTACTTCCAGGCGAAGAAGAACCGCGGCCTGGCCCACGAGTACCAGCTGGAGCACTCGGAGCTTGGTCCTGTCGTGGAGCACCACCGGGAGGTGGTGGAATTGGTTTTCCGGTTGCAGAACGAGGAGGACCACCTGGCGGCGGAGGAATCGGCTTTCCACCCGGGCCACGCATTAAACCAGGAGGCGACATTGGACGACCACCTGGGGCTCCTTGAGGACCTGGCGAAGGTGGACGAGGAGGTAACTGGGTGGGCGCTACGGCATCGGGTCCGCCAACAGGTTTCGCTGGTGGCGCAGGCTTTGGAGCAGGACGGCTGCTTACAACACGATTTGTCGGCGCATCGGGTGTTGGAACCTCAACAGAAGGAGTTGGGGTTGACTCGACCTGAGGTTTTCCAAGATCAATCGACGGCACCGCAGAAGGTTCGTTTAAAAGAATTACTTCTTCTGGAGCAGACGCCTCTTTGGCTTCCACCTCCACGGGAGCAGCCTCTATTGGAGCTGGAGTCTCATCAAGATCAGTCTTTGGCACATCTTCATTGGCGACAGCAGCTTCTTTGGCAGGCGCAGATTTCTTTACTGCGGCAGCCTTTTTGGCTGGAGCCTTCGTGGCTGCAGCCTTAGTGGGTGCAGCCTTCGCAGGAGCAGCCATCTTTGCGGGGACCTCTGGAGAGTCGGCCTTTTTTGCAGCTGCGGCCTTTTTGGCAGGAGCCTTCTTCGCCGGCTCTGGCTCTGCCGGTTGCTCGTCACGACGCATGCCTAGGGCATCAGCCTTTCGACGGACGCGATCGGCCTGGGCTTCAACGATGCCCGAAGAATGACTCTTAACACCGATACCAAGTGCATCGCACAGGTCGAGTGTCTCTTTGTTCGTGAGCCCGAGTTCGCGGGCGAGCTCGTAGACCCGGATTTTTGCTGCCAAGTTGCTTATCGCCCCTTTTTCCCGACTCCGTCGCCACAAATGTGATCGGCGTCGCCTTCTATACTCGCACGTTCAACCATCTCTGCACGAAGTGCTTCGATGGAGTCTTGCTTAATCGGACCACGTAGTGCCCGAGTAAATGCCTTTCGCTTGCCGGCAATATCGATGCATTCCAACGATCTTGCACATAACCAAGCACCCCTGCCGGCAAGGGTGCGCCCTATTTTCAGTTCGGCGTCACTTCCTCGAACAACACGGAAAAGCTGGCTCTCAGGTAAGACTTGACGACAGCCAATACAGGTACGTCGTACCGTCATAATCCCACCAATACTCCCTGACTATGGAGCTTCCTCCGTTGTCTTAACCTGCTCTTCAGGTGCCGAGTCAGGCGACTCTTCAAGCCTATCGGCCTCATCAGACTTATCGGCCTCATTAGACACAGACACAGACTCAGACTCGGTGCCTTCTGCCTCACCGTGACTCCACTCTTCAGCTGTTACGGCAGGCCCGCCTTCAGCAGGGCGCCATATCATCTCGCCGGAATCTGTGTCTTCAACCCATTCGCCTTCTGCCCACTCTTCACCTGAATAGCCGGCTTCTTCGTCTGCAAGTTGGCTCTCGCTCTTTATGTCTATTCGCCAACCAGTCAGGCGAGCAGCAAGACGAGCATTTTGGCCCTCTTTACCGATTGCCAATGAGAGCTGGTAATCGGGAACGATTACCTCAGCAACACCAGATTCTTGATCGAGTCGGACTTCTTTAACCTTTGCAGGTGCCAAAGCTTTAACGATGAACTCTTGTGTGTCTTCGGAGTAAGGAACGATATCGATTTTCTCGCCACGCAATTCGTTTACCACCATGCGAACCCGAGCACCACGAGCACCCACGCATGCGCCTACGGGGTCAACGTTGCGGTCATGTGACCACACTGCAAGTTTTGTGCGATGACCAGGCTCGCGAGCGACGGCTTTGAATTCGACCACGCCATCTGCGATCTCAGGTACTTCAAGTTCGAAAAGACGCTTGATCAGGCCTGGATGGGTACGGCTTACAACAATTTGAGGACCACGGGCATTGTTGCGAACTTCAACGATATAAGCCTTAAGTCGTGATCCAGGTTCAGGCCGCTCGTATGGAACTTGTTCTGCCTGAGGCAACAACGCCTCGACTCTTCCCAGATCAAGCAAGGTAAAGCGGCTATCGGTCTGTTGGATAATGCCAGTGACGATGTCACCTTCACGCCCTGCATACTCCTCGTATTTAAGCTCACGCTCAGCCTCACGTACACGCTGAGAAAGAACCTGCTTGGCGGTCTGGGCAGCGATACGGCCGAAATCTTTAGGGGTGTCGTCCCACTCACGAATGACATTGCCATCGTCATCAAGTTCTTGGCCATAGACCCTTATGTCGAAGCTCTCGGCGTCGATGGTCACATAGGCCTCTTCGGCGGCTTTGGGCATGCGCTTATAGGCCGAAACCAAAGCATTGGCCAAAGCATCAAGCAGGGTATCGACGCTTATCCCTCGATCGATCGCCAGTGCTTGAAGAGCTTCCATGATCTCAAAATTGCCGCTCATGTCTTTGCAACCTTCCTCTTCTTCGGTTCCCAGGGCTTCTTATCCGGCTTGGCTGCTCCCGAGTCCCACTCGAACACCGTATTTGCGCGCTCGATTTGGTGATAATCGAAATGCCGCGACTCACTGGCGCTCTCTAGCGCAAAACCACTCTCATCGGCACTCACCAAGACTCCCTCAAAGCGCCGATCACCCTCATTACCAGGGCTTGTCTTGATCTTTACTTTTTGGCCGATGGCAGAAATAAAATGACGAGGCAGCCTCAAAGGGCGCTCAATTCCAGGGCTGGAGACTTCAAGTAATTCTCTATCTGAAGATTCATCAATTTCATCGAGAAGATTTGAAAGTTGGTGAGTTATTTTTCCCAGAGTGTCGATGTCAACACCACCCGGGCGATCGATCAAGACTCGAGAAACTCCACCCGTCTGCTCGATGTCGTATAAGTCAGCCCCATATTCGACCAGGATGGAAGAAACGAGATCAGTCAAACGTTCTGTCGTGATCATCATTCCCTCCTCTGTTAAGTAGCGCCGTCCTCACATGCCGCTAATCGCTATATCGGAGAAAAGAAAACGTGGGCCAAAGCCCACGTCTTTTCCTGGCCCAAAGGCCACGATCAAAATCAACGGCACGGCGAGTATAGCCCTTTTGCCAAGGGTTCGCTGTGCTGAATCTCAAGAAGCCGGCCAATAAGGCCGTCAATAAGCTCGGGCCACAATCGCTACAAGATCAGTCTCATCATGTTCTGGAAGCGAACCATCTGCCGCCTGGAGACAGCGCACAGAAACTCCTTTGCCTGCCAAAATCGTCTCTCCCTCTGGGCCTAGTTTCGACCATGCGATGCGGGCGAAACCCGTCTTGGCCGCTTCCGCTGCATCATCAATAGTGGCGACTTCAACCGTATTGGCATCCCGACGTTTAGTCGCCTCTGACAACAACTGTTCTTGAATTTCATTCAAGTCTCTTGAAACCACCGCTGTCGCTTCCCTCAGGGGGACTGGACTTTTATCTCCTGTATCTCGACGAACCACAGTCACGATGTCATTGGCAATATCTCGTGGACCAACTTCTACGCGAATCGGAACACCCTTCAATTCCCATTCGA
>CAYGGL010000003.1:3726-25014 GCA_964349215.1 uncultured Acidimicrobiaceae bacterium
GTTTCAACCCGATCATCGAGTTCGACTCGTTTGCCGGCGGCTTTAAAATCAGCGCAGAGGGAAACGGCTGCATCCATTGTTCCTCCCTCATCGCGAACAACAATTACCACCACTTGAACCGCTGCCAAAGCGGGCGGGACCCGCAGACCCTGGTCGTCGCCGTGGCACATAATAAGCCCCCCGATCATGCGAGTCGAAACTCCCCAAGAGGTTTGCCACACGTGAACTTGTTGGCCCGACTGATCGAGATACAAGGTGTCGAATGCTCGCGCAAAGTTCTGCCCAAGCTCGTGGCTGGTACCCATTTGAAGGGCTTTGCCATCAGCCATCATTGCCTCGCAGGTAAAAGTGTTGATTGCTCCTGCGAAACGCTCACGCTCGGTCTTTCTTCCGATGAGAATCGGAATCGCCAAAACATCGACCATGAATCGTTCGTAGACATCTCTCAAAATACGAAGAGCAAACATGCGAGCGTCCTCTTCGCTCACATGAGCCGTATGGCCCTCTTGCCATAAGAATTCAGTTGTTCTAAGAAAGAGGCGGGGACGCATCTCCCATCTGACTACGTTTGCCCATTGATTAATCAGCAGCGGGAGATCTCGCCAGCTTTGTATCCATTTCGAGAAATAACTATTTATGACCGTCTCACTCGTAGGACGCACGACAACTGGTTCTTCAAGTTCTTTGCCTCCACCATGGGTAACCACTGCAAGCTCGGGACTAAAACCCTCTACATGTTCGGCCTCTTTGGTTAAGAAACTCTCAGGGATAAAAAGTGGGAAATAGGCATTCTGTGTTCCGGTCTCTTTTATCCGCCTGTCTAAATCAGCCTGCATGCGCTCCCAGATGCTGTAGGCGTAAGGACGGATAACCATGGTTCCGCGAACTGGACCGTTGTCGGCAAGTTCTGCCTTTGCAATCACATCTTGATACCAACGGGGAAAATCTTCTGCCTGGGGTGTTAGGACCGGGGGCTTAGCCATGGCCAGATGCTAGTGGTCTGTCTACTAACCGCTTGATTATTAACTTTTGAGAGCAAATCTACGAGTCGACGGTTTTGCGAATCAGTTCGACTTTGGCTTCGCTCGCATTGGCGTCTTCGCCCTTTTCTTCCAACAGAGCGAGACGATCAGCTTGCGCCTCAGCCTCTGCGCCCGAGTCCGCAGCAGCAAGGCGAGCTTCAATGCCCTCGGCAATTATCTTTTCTGCCTCGTCGATCAAAGCGTCGACCATCTCGTCTTCAGGAACCACGCGAACGACCTTGCCGCGAATAAACAAGTGCCCCCTATGACGCCCGGCAGCTATTCCCAAATCGGCTGAACGCGCTTCGCCTGGGCCATTTACGACACAACCCATAATCGCGACTTGCAATGGGATCTTGCGCTCTTCAAATGCCGCTTGGGCTTTAGCCGTTACAGCAATGACGTCTACTTCTGCCCGACCGCAACTTGGGCATGCAATCAGGTCGACATTCTTGCGCTCACGCAAGCCAAGAGCTTCAAGCAGCTGGCGCCCCGCCCTGGCTTCTTCGACTGGATCCGCAGTCAAGCTGTAGCGAATCGTGTCGCCAATGCCTTCAAGTAACAAGGTCGCGATACCGGCAGTCGCTTTAATCAATCCAGCCGGCGGTGGCCCAGCCTCGGTTACTCCAAGGTGCAATGGAGCATCAATGGTTTCGGCCAACATGCGATATGCCTCGACCATCAATGGAACATTCGATGCCTTGACCGAGATCTTCACATCGTGAAAGCCAACCTCTTCAAAATAAGCCAGCTCTCTCTGCGCTGATGCAACCAAGGCTTCGGGAGTTAGGCCGTATTGAGCTTCAATATCAGGGTCGAGAGAACCGGCGTTAACCCCTATGCGTATTGGCACACCGCGGTCTCGCGCTTCAGATGCAACGGTCTTAATGTGTTCAGGGTTTCGGATGTTCCCGGGGTTTAAGCGCAAACATGCAACACCAGCTTCTAAAGCACCAAGTGCGAGTTTGTATTGAAAATGAATGTCAGCGACGATCGGTACGGGCGAACGGGGAACAAGTCGAGCCAAGCCCTCGGCCGCTTCTTCGTCGTTGCATGTGCAACGCACAATGTCTGCTCCGGCTGCGGCTAGTGCATATACCTGAGCGAGCGTTGACTCATGGTCGGCAGTTTTGGTTGTCGTCATCGACTGGACGGTGACGGGCGCCCCCCCGCCTACCAGGACAGAACCGAGCTTTATTTGACGAGTAATTCTGCGATCATCCACTTTGTTCATTCAGGGTCATCTATTCAGGTCGTCTATTCAAATGGATTGCCTACCGGATCGTAAATATCGAGAAAAGCGGATGTCACAAATACAAGCGCCAGGACAGTTACAACCGCATAGGTCAACGGCAGAAGCTTTCGCACGTCAGCCTGATAACGAACACCTTTTCGTGAGCGAAGTTTCTCATATGTAGCAATAACTACGTGTCCACCGTCAAATGGCATAAGGGGAACCAAATTGAATACGCCTATAAAGACGTTGATGAAAAACAAGAAGTAGAGAAGATTAGCTATGCCAGATGACGCGGCATATCCCCCGATTTGGACGATCCCGACAATTGAAGTTACCCGGTTTGAGTCCTCACCTACATCAGAACCGGAACCATTACCAGAGCTGGAACCAGAGCCAGAGCCAGAGACCGCCGGGCCAGTCGAATTGTTATTTCCCCCCAAGGTGTCCAGGTAGCCCGAAATACCCGATGGAGAAAAGAACTCTCCTAAACCTTTGACTGAGTACCACATAGTCTTCGCCGTTAACTGGACTGAATCGAAAACTCCTTCGATGGGCCCGGACTTGACGTAATCGAAACTGGGACCGATTCCCAAAAAGCCGATCATTTTGCCGGCAGGACCATCTCTTTGCGCCAAGGAAGCAGTAAGGGTTTCAACGCGACCATCTCTTTGCACCTTTAGCGAGACTCGCTTACCGGGGTTTGCCTGAAGATATCTGCGGAAGTCTTCATATTGGCCAAACGATTTGCCATCTACTGAGGTAATTCGATCTCCAGGTTGAAGCCCTGCGCTTTCTGCAGGACTTGAAGTGACCAGATCTCCAACCGTCCAACGAGATTCATCGTCTGAGGGAACTCCGTATCCAACAAATATGACGAATGCCAATAACAAAGCGAGCATGAAATGCATTGTCGAACCCGCCACCGCAACCGATATGCGTCGCCAATAGGGTTTTTGGCGATAAGTGCGGTCCTCGTCTGCAGGATCAACCTCGTCGAGATTGTTCATTCCGATAATGCGCACGTAAGCCCCCAGCGGCAGAGCCTTGAAACCGTATTCGGTCTCGCCTCTTTGAAAAGACCAAATTTTTGGACCAAAACCTATAAAGAACTCTGTGACTTTCATTCCCGCAGATCGAGCCATCACGTAGTGACCTAGTTCGTGAAGAAAAATGACAACAATAAGGAGGCCTACAAAAACAACGACCCCAATCCCACCTTTTCGGGCCAGGAACACCAGCAGTGCTGCGATCAAAGCCAGTCTGGAGATATTCGCCACAGGGTTTCTGGTTTCAGACTCTTTGGTCTTCATGCTGCCTTTCCCCACTTCTCTATTATCTCGCCGGCTACTGCTCGGGCTTGGCGATCAACGTCTATCACTACTTCGAGATCGGTTAATGAAGTTTGCTGATGAGACGAAAGCACTGATTCAACTATGGCAGATATTGATTTCCATGAAATGGCGCCCCTTAAAAATGCCGCAACCGCCACCTCATTTGCGGCGTTTAGACACGCTGGGGCTGACCCACCCTCTCGTCCGGCGGCATAGGCAAGGCCCAGACATGGAAAGGAAGAAACATCAGGTGCCTCGAAATCAAGTTGGGCCATAGTTGCCCAATCGATTTTTCCAAATGGAGTTTTGAGACGCATCGGATATGCCAATGCGTACCCGATAGGCAATCGCATATCGGGCATCGAGAGTTGGGCCATTGTGGTCCCATCGGTAAATTCGACCATTGAATGAACAATCGACTGAGGATGCACCACTACCTCAATATTGTCGTAAGGGGTGCCGAAGAGTTCATGCGCTTCAATAATTTCCAAGCCTTTATTCATTAGCGTGGACGAATCAACAGTAATTTTTGGACCCATATTCCAAGTTGGGTGAGAGAGGGCTTCATTTAGAGTCGCCCCATCTAACTCCTTGGAACTCCAACCCCTAAATGGCCCGCCACTGGCGGTTAGCAAAAGACGTGTCACCTCAAGATCGCGTCCTGCCCGCAAGCATTGATGGAGCGCACAGTGTTCGGAATCGACTGGAATAATCTCAGCGCCAGGAGTTTCTCTGACTTTTCTCACTACCGGACCACCGGCAATGAGTGACTCTTTATTGGCCAAAGCTAACCGCCGCCCTGAGCTCAACGCTGCAAGAGTGACTGACAAACCTGCGAAACCGACTACTCCATTTACGACAACATCGGCTTCAGTAGAAATTGCCGCCAACGATTCGGGACCTGCAATCACCTTGGTACCTGATGGCACTAAGGCTTCCAACTCACGAGCCTTAGACGAATCAACGAGCGCTACAACATCTGGGTGCCACTCATGTGCTTGGGCACTCAAGGCCTCTACCGAATTTGCAGCACCAATAGCCACGACCCTGAATTGATCAGGGTTGGACCGCACCACATCTAGAGTCTGCGTACCGATCGAACCGGTGGAGCCAACGACGGAAACCGTCGTTGGCATCAAAACACCTCGATTAGCAAACAGAGGTAATAAACAGCGGGAAGCGTAAATAGCAGTGCGTCAAAACGGTCAAGTACTCCCCCGTGACCAGGCAAGATGTTGCCGGCGTCCTTTACTCCAATATCTCTCTTGATCATTGACTCACATAGATCACCGAGTGGAGCTATAACGCTTACTACCAAGCCCAACAAGATTGCAGACGAAACATCCCAAGGGTGCAATCCAACGACCCCGAGCACCAATACCGCACTGGCCACTGAGGCAAACGCGCCACCGACTAGGCCTTCTCTTGTTTTATGCGGACTTATATGGGGAGCCAAAGCTGTGGTGCCAAACTGCTTTCCAACAAATAACGCCCCCACGTCATTTGCCACGACTACGACGATAAGGCCGATAAGAATTCCCACTCCGTTGTCGAAGCGCAATATGAGAGATGCAAAGCTTCCCAACACGCCCACATAACCAACGCCGAGGACCGTAATTCCCACGTTGAGAGTCGATGCACCACCGGTTATTCCCATCATGTACCACAACAAAGTTGTGATAACGGTGAGGGCAATAACCAACGGAAGGGCCATGGTGCCTTTCCAATACGTCGCCAAAACCAATGAGGCAGTCGCCACTAGGCCCACCAAGGTCGCCGGCTGATATCCGCCCCGTTGCAACATCGCATAAAGCTCAGCAGCAGCAGCCACCACAACCACCAGAGCTACGAGCACCACCATGGCGGGTCCCATCGAGAAAAGAATCAGAGCAATAGCGGCCATTCCAAGGCCAGTAAGAGCCCTGACTCGAATGTCAGCTTCTTCTGGCCCATCATCCTCTTGGGCATATGGACTGACTCCACGCTCCGCAGCAAGTGGCCCACCGGGACGAGGACCTGGGCCGGTCCGGGGGCCTGCAGTACCTACTCCTCGTTCGACTCGAGGAGTAGGACGTGGAAATGAGGAGGAAGGGACGAAGTCAGGTTGAGGGTCAAAGGATGGAGAGAAGAAATCGGGCTGTTCGGCTGGGGGAACCGCTAGAAAATCATCGGCCCCGAAATCATCGCCAGGCAGATTTACCACTTCTTTGGCTACGTCGACATAATCGGGTTCATCCCAGTCGTTGGGATGGTCTCGCCAGCGGGGCGAGGCATTTGAAACTCCCATCCATGCATCAAGGTCATCTTCCTCGTCAGCGCGTTCAAAATCAGAACGTGCATCGTCGCGAGAGTCAGCGAAAACCCGAGGTACTTCACCTGTCGGAGGATCAGTCCAATGTGGCAACATCGACGCCGGAACGCCGGCCCCAGAGGCGCCCGACGCTGGGGTACCCGAGGCTGGAGCGCCAAGAGGTCTGAGAATTTCTTCTTCTGATGAACCGTCACCATCTAGAGCTTCGGCTGCCTCTTTGGCACCAATGATCCGTACTCCATCAGGAGTGCCAAATGCTTTTTCAGTTGTCTGATCTTCGTCTTTGGGGCGCTCGTCCATCTGGCCTCCCGCCAATCAGGCCTTAAACCTCTAGGAGCTCTCGCTCCTTTTGTTCAAGGGCAGTATCTACAGCACTTACATAACCAGCTGTGATCTTTTCAAGTTCTTTCTCAGCTCTCTCCAGCTCGTCCGCCGAAATCTGACCGTCTTTTTCGAGAGCTTCCAAGTCGTGGCGACAGGTTCGGCGTAGATTACGAATCGCTACCTTGCCGTCTTCTCCCATCGTCTTGGTCAACTTCACCATCTCTTTGCGCCGCTCGGCGGTGAGTTGTGGAACAGAAAGACGAATAACTTGGCCATCATTACTTGGGTTCATTCCCAAATCTGCATTTTGTATGGCCTTTTCGATCGCACCAATTGCGCCTTTGTCATATGGCTGTATCACCAAGAGCCGAGCTTCTGGAACACTGAAACCCGCTAGTTGTTTGAGCTGGGTTTCGGTTCCGTAATAGTCAACCACCACGCGCTCGACCAAAGCGGGAGTAGCACGACCAGTTCTCACAGAGGCAAATTCCAGCTGAGCGCGCGCTACAGCCTTGCTCATCTTGTCGTTCGCGTCAGCAATAATTTCTTCGATCACTTAACCAGCGTACCGATCTGTTCTTCGCCAAGCAGGACTCGATGAATATTTCCTTGATTCAGAACGTCAAAAACTACGATTGGAATTTCCCTATCCATGCAAAAAGTAATTGCTGTTGAGTCCATTACTTTCAGACCACGGTTTAAGACGTCAAGGTATGAGACCTCGGTCAGTTTGGTGGCTGTGGAGTCGAGCTTTGGATCTGCGGTATAGACCCCATCAACGCCCGAATGGGTTCCTTTCAATACTGCGCCTGCAGATAGTTCTGCGGCCCTAAGAGCTGCGGTCGTATCGGTTGTAAAAAATGGGTTGCCGGTTCCTCCGGCGAGTATGACGACTCGACCATGTTCCAGATGTCTAATGGCACGACGTCTGATGTAGGGCTCAGCTACTTGGGCCATTTGAATTGCCGTTTGCACACGGGTTGGCTGATTTAAACGCTCTAGCGCATCTTGGAGAGCCAACCCATTGATTACGGTGGCAAGCATGCCCATGTAATCAGCCTGGGCTGGGTCCATTCCTGCCCCCGCACCTCTTAAGCCTCGCCAAATGTTGCCGCCGCCAACTACCACCGCAACGTCAACACCAAGGTCTTGACGCACATCGACAATCTCGGCAGCCAAACTACTTACAACATCGCCATCGATGGAATAGCCACTGGAGTCGGCAAACGCTTCGCCAGAAAGCTTGAGAACCACACGGCTCCAGCGCGAAACGCCTTTGCCGTTGCTCACCAACCCATCGCCGGCCACGATTAGCTAGCCCCCGATTTCTACTTGAGCAAAGCGGACAATCGTGGCTGACCCAAGAGCCTGGGCAACACTTTGTTTGTCGTCCTTTACAAAAGGTTGTTCAAGCAAAGATCCGCCGGGGACGCGTTTGAAATAGCCGCCAAGCTTGCCCTCAACGATCTTTGGAATTGCTGCCTCCGGCTTTCCTTCATTGAGTGTTTGTGTTGCGAACACTTCACGCTGTTCGGCGATTTCTGCCTCTGGAACTTCATCGCGAGTCATGGTTCCCGGGCGACTGAAGGCAATGTGAACAGCAAGGTCATGGGCGAGTTCTTGTGTTCCACCAGCTAGCTCAACCAGAACCCCGTTGACTCCGCGGTCGTTTTGAATGTGCAGATAAGTATCTACCAAGTTGCCTGGTGCCGGCTCAAAGTAGGTGACGTTACCGACGCTGATGTTCTCCTTAAGAGAAACGCGCATTTCGTCGATCTGCTTGTTGAATCGCTCGGCTCCACTCTCGCCCTCGGCTGCAACTGCATCAGCAATGTCTTGAACGAGGTTCACAAAATCTGCACTCTTGGCAACAAAGTCGGTTTCGCAACGGATTGAAACCATTGACCTAGCTTTGTCGGTAGCACCGAGTGCTACTGCACCCTGAGTACTTTCACGATCTGAACGTTCAACCGATTTGGCAAGGCCTTTTTCCATCAACCATTTTGCGGCGGCATCAAAATCGCCATCGGTAGCGATTAAAGCCTTCTTTGCATCCATCATTCCTGCACCGCTCGATTGACGAAGGCGCTGAATGTCCTTGGCGCTGAAATCTGCCATGGGTACTACTCCTCAGTATTGGTGACGGCAGTTGCTTCTGCCTGGGGATCAACGTCTGGTGATTCAGAAACTTCTTTTGAATCAGAAGGTTCTTGTTTGTCTGCACCCTTTGCAAGGTTCGCAGCCACACGAGCCTCACGCTCAGCTGCTTGGCCACTGGCTTGTTCACGTGCGGCTGATTGTTGACGCATGCGCTCTGCTTCTTCTTCTGGAGAAGGTGCAGGGGCTGGACGAACGATCCCACGGCGTTCGGCAATAAAGCGACCTTCTTGAACCGCATCAAAAATGATGCGGCACATAAGTTGACTCGACCTTATGGCGTCGTCATTTCCGGGGATGACGAAATCAATCAAATCAGGATCACAGTTGGTATCAACAACGGCAACAACTGGAATCTTGAGTTTGTTTGCTTCAGTGACCGCAATGTGTTCTTTGTTGGTATCGAGAATGAAAACCGCCTGCGGAGCCTTGGTCATATCGCGAATTCCGCCCAGATTGCGCTCAAGTTTGTCGAGTTCTCGGGTCTTCATCAGCGCCTCTTTTTTAGGCATAGCTTCAAAATCGCCTAAAGCTCGCATGCGCTGATAGTCCTGCATCTTTTTCACGCGCCCGCTAATGGTTGTGAAGTTCGTAAGCAAACCACCAAGCCAACGCTCGTTGATATAGGGCATGCCACAAGCGGTAGCTGCGGTTGCGATGGGATCTTGAGCTTGTTTCTTGGTTCCGATGAACATAATCGTGCCGCCATCGGCAACGAGGTCACGGATAAAAACATAAGCAGTCTCTATGCGAGCCAAAGTCTGCTGGAGATCGATGATGTAAATGTCGTTGCGTTCTCCGTGGATGAATCGCTTCATCTTCGGATTCCAACGGCGGGTTTGGTGACCGAAGTGAACTCCGGCATCCAAAAGCTGTTTCATCGTCACAACTGGTGCCATGATAAATATCTCCCTCTCCCGACGGTTCTCGAAACTGACATCAGCGCCCAATGGGCGACCGCGGGTTGGTGTCAGTTTGGTTTAGATGGATAAGCAACGATCAGCAAAACCGAAGCTGGCCAAAGTATAACCTCAGGGAGTCTCTTTCTTTCTATACGGGAATGTCTCGTAGGCCTTTTGGGCAAGTCTGGCTGCATCCGCCGCGTCTGGACCCACCCGGGTCTTCCCTTTGGTCTCACCATAAATGATCCCTCCACCGATTGCTGCCCCTCCCAGGTCGGTGATCAACGAGATGCCAGTGCCCAGAAGCGCTCCTGGCGCTAGGGCTCTACAGGTTGGGTCCATTCCGGCCAATGCCAGTGCGACTTCACGACGAGCTTCATTTGAGCTTGTTAAGTTTCCATGTGCGCCCACGCCATAGAGAGGCACCATTACATTTGTGGCCCCTTCAAGAGAGCTGTTCATTGAAGAAACAATCAGATCGCCTTCAGCGGCTATGGACGTGACCCTTGTGTTCCTGGGCATTGGGCGCTTTTTAAGTTCTTTGATCAAGGGTGAGATTTCGGAAAGCTGGGTGACTGAGGTTGCATTATGTTCCGGAGCAAAAGGAAGAGGATCAATGCCATCTAGGGCTAAACCGCCAGTCGAGGTTGTGGAAATAAAGGCGGTTGCAGTCGCCATATCACTGCCGTGATGAGGAGTGCCCAAGGTTATTAGGTTCTCAACATTTGGAAGTCGCGGATCGAACGCATAACCCTCATTACCCAACGCCAATCGGGCGACGATGCCACCTTGGGAATGCGCAACGATATCTACTGGCACTCCAGGATTGGCTGCACGAACGTCTATGAGTAACTCGTTTAGCTGCTCAGCCCTATCACGAAGATCACCATGCGTGTCGCTCTTGTCGTAATCATTAATCTCTATCTCTTGGGCTTGCCCGACCCCAGGCGAACGGCCCCCGTTATAAGAAAATTCGATGACTTCACTTTCGGAATAACCCAACTCATTAGGCCTCAGACCTTTTAAGCCGCCGTTTCCTCCCTCTGACTCAAGACCGTTGACCATAATCATGATCCTTCGTTCAGCGGGAGGCTTAGGGACTTGCACTTCCTTTGGGGTGCAGTTCTTTTGGCTTTGCTGGTATCTCCAAGTTCGTCTCGTCTGTTCAATTAAGTGCAAAGGCATCATTGAGAATTGGTTCACGTAATACACCCCAAGTTGAGCCTGCAAGGCAAAATTCATAATCTCGCCATAGGCATAGTCCCATCCCACTGCTGAGACCCACTCAGTTAACGTCCAAGCAACCTTTGCCGAATCGGCCACTCCTTCACTCAGCCAGACAAGCGCATCTCCTGACGCACCAATTCCATTGCTGATTCCCCCGAATATGGCGTTGCCAAGAGAGCGCAAGAGGCCCTGGAGCTCTTTGGCCTCACTTTGTGAGCTGCGCTGCTCGATTGGAATCAGACTTATTTGTGGCAATTCGCCATTGGTGAACAATGTGGTTGGGTCGAAGTAGTTATCGCCTGCACGTGCCCCGAAATGGAACTGCTCACCGGCCACTCCGACTAAGTCGCCTTGTTTCACTTTGTCTCCACGAGCAACCGTTGCCCCCAGCAAAAATGAGTAGCTTGTCCGGATCCCATTGGAATGGAGAATGACGACATGTGTGCTGGAGCCGATCTTTGACGCGAAGGTGACCTCGCCATCAGCCGAGGCATACACCTGTTGTCCGGGTGAGGTGTCGTAGTCAATGCCTCGATTGCCAGACCCATAAGGAGATGCAGGGGGCCGATAAGAATCAATGACATTTGAATCAACAGGCGGTCTGTGAGACCCCGGCGATTCAGCCCAACCGGGAACTGGCAATGTCAGCGAGATAGCACATGCCGGCACCAACGAAGCGAGCAGGCGGACGATTAAACGGTTTGCCCTGACGGCATCCGTCACAAAAAAGAGCATTGCGGTTCCCTAAAGAAGGCGACTCAAAGGGGGGAAGGGGAACTGCAAAAATTGAATTAAGGTGAAATGAAATACTACTAAATTACAGGCTAATACCTTTAATCATAAAATTTCAAGCCAGCTCTCGGGCCATTAACTTTGCTCGCAAATGTAGAACGGCCTTGGTGTGAATCTGACAGATTCGACTCTCTGTTACACGCAAAACTTGACCGATCTCGGCAAGCGTCAAACCTTCGTAGTAATAAAGCGTCAGCACAACTTTCTCACGTTCGGGAAGTCTGGAAATGGCATCTGCCAATGCCTGGCGAGTTTCTTCAATTTCGAAAACTGCCATTGGGCCATGGTTGGCATCTGGCAATGAGTCACCCAAGCTAACGGGCTCATTGCGTTCGACGCCGACATAGACAATCTCGTCGAGAGCAACCAGACCCACAAAAAATATTTGATTCAACAAATTGGCGAACTGTTCTTCAGTGAGGCCGAGGGCTTCTGCCAATTCTGCGTCAGTTGGGCCACGATGAAGATCTGCTTCGAGTCGGGCATAAGCACGCTCTACTGCTCTGGCCTTTGCTCGCACAGAACGGGGCACCCAGTCCGTTGAACGCAACTCGTCGAGGATTGCCCCCTTGATGCGAGCAATTGCGTAAGTTTCGAACTTGTAGCCCCTATCGAGATCAAACTTTGCAATCGCATCGATAAGACCGAACACGCCATAGCTGAAAAGATCGGCTTGCTCGACATTTTGAGGTAGTCCAACCGCAACGCGGCCCGCCACATATTTCACCAAAGGGGCGTAGTGGAGTATCAACTGGTCACGAAGTTCGTTCGAACCAGTGGCTTTGTAGCCAACCCACAGTTGATTGACTTCGGATACATCGCGGGGTTCAGATGTGTCAGACAATGTCGTCTCCAGCTAAATCGTCTCCAGTTAAGTCGTCTCCGCCCATACCGTCTCGGCCTATAGCGCCCGAACGTGGGTGTGAAGATTCATAGACACTGAGCATTCTCTCTTTCGAGACATGGGTATACCGCTGGGTGGTCGCCAAGTTGCTGTGGCCTAATAATTCCTGCACAACTCTCAAGTCGGCTCCTCCGTCCAGCAAATGAGTGGCGAAGGTATGGCGCAGGGCATGGGGGTGGGTTGGAGACTGCGATCTGCGGTCAATTACACGACGAACATCCCTGGGATCTAGGCGTTTTCCACGCTTATTGAGAAAAATTGCATCATTTGGAGATAATTCAGTCACCATCAAAGTCCGGCCCCTCTGCAGCCATGCCTCAACGGCCTCAGCCGCGGGATGGCTCATCGGGATTTGCCGTTGTTTTGAACCCTTACCCCAGACAGTCACTACCTTTTGGACGATATCCACGTCGCTTAAATTCATTCCACACAGTTCGCTGACTCTCAGCCCACTGCCATAAAGAAGTTCTAAAACGGCGTCGTCTCTATAGCGAACAGCTTCGTCATCGTTGTCGATCGTTGTCGGTGGCTCATCGAGAAGTACATGAAGTTCTTCTTTTTTCAACACCGCCGGAAGTCGCCCAGGTTTTGTGGGGGCAGACAGATTCGTGCTCGGATCAATCGCTACACGACCCTCACGAGCAAGCCACGCGAAGTAGCCCCGAAGTGCAGATGCTTTTCTCGAAATACTCGTGCGTGCATATCCACGAGTTGAGAGATGGGCCAAGTATCGCCTTAGCACGAGACGATCAACCTGTTCGGGCAAACTCAAAGACCCTCGTTGCACCCAATTGGCGAAATCAATTAGGTCATGTCTGTATGCCTTGACTGTGGCTTTTGAGGCCGCGGTAAGCGAGAGTACAAAGCCGTCAAGATTCCAACTCTCAATATTTTGCGCGTCGGCCTCGACTGTTGAAATCTTGGTCACCGTACAACGCTACCGTCGCTCCCACCAGCTTCCCCGACATGCCACCACACCTTGAGATTTAAGTTTGGTGAGACTTGCAGCAAGAGGTACTGGTGAAAGCCTGGTACGCACTGCAAGTTGTTCGAGAGTCGCCGGCTCATGTCCGAGGCAATCAAGAATCTTGGCAGCATTGACATCTGATGTTTTTGCCATATCTATGACCTTTGGCGTTTTCGATTTCACAGTGTCAAGACCAAGAGCAACAAGAACATCGTTGACATCTCGAGCAGGTGGGCATCCGGCTGCCAGCAATTCGTTAGTGCCGGCTGATGCCGAACTACGCACCGAACCAGGCACCACCATCACTGCCTTATCTCTCTCAAGAGCTGACTCCACGGTATGCAGCGAACCGCCTTGGATGTGGCTTTCAACGACAACCACTACCTCGCTTAGCGATGCGATGATTCTGTTGCGAGCTGGAAATCGCCATGGCTCAGGTGTCGTCCCAAGTGGATACTCGCTTATAAGCAAGCCCGATTGACCCACTTCATCCCACAATTGGCGATTCTTGGGCGGATAGGCAACGTCTAATCCTGTTCCAACTACTCCAGCCGGAGCGGCGCCTCCGTCTAGAGCGGCAGCGAGCGCCCCTCTATGTGCTGCGCCATCTATGCCCAATGCCAAACCAGAGATCACACATACCCCTGCTTTCGAAAGTTCAAAACCAAGCTCATCAGCAATAGCCTTGCCCGCACTTGTACAGCGGCGAGTCCCAACGATTGCCACCCGCGGAGCACTGAGAACCTCGAGGGACCCACGATAAAAAAGAGCCGCTGGTGGATTGGGGTCGTCGATCAATTCATTTGGAAAATCTGGGTCACTTGCAAGAATGACCGATACGTCACTCGATTGGTGCGCCTCCCAAAGATCGGCAACGTCTATAAACCTTGCTGCTTGTCGCCAACGTTTCGACAACTCAGGACCAAGCGAACGTGCCTCACGAACTATTACTTCGTCGTGATGCACCCTGGCACTAAGAACATGATCCCAGGCTTGTGCTGGACTCCAGCGTCGCAGCAGAGCACTTAAGCGGACCGGTCCCATTGCCGGCAATCGACTAAGTGCAACCACCCATGCAGATTGAGGGAGTTCCGTATCGCTCATGCCGCTTGCACCAATGAGGGCTCCGCTCGCAGCTGTAGGGCGAAACAAATATCTTGCTCTTCAACTGGCCCACTTTTTTCGCCGAGGTCGGCGAGAGTAAGTGCAACTCGGCGTACTCGATTCAAGCCTCTAGCGCTTAGTGCACCCGTTCGAAGTTCATGTTCGAGTAGGTCCTTTGCACATTGACTCAAAGGTGCATAACGGTCGAGGTCGGCCGTATCCAACTGAGCGTTGCATTGAACGCCTCTTTCTGCAGCACGAGCACGGGCAACAAGAACTCTTGTCGCAACCTGGGCGCTCGACTCGCCGGGAGGTCCTGCCAAAAGATCGGATGGGTCAGGACGCATGACCTCAATGCGTAAATCAAGACGATCTAACAAAGGCCCTGACAATCGTCGTGCATAGCGTGCCCTGGCAGCATCACTACACCTGCAAGCTCCAAAGGAGCCCCCCATTCCACAAGGGCATGGGTTCATCGCTGCCACCAGAAGAAAATGGGCTGGGTAGGTTACGGATGCCTTTGCTCGTGAAACCCTGATGATGCCCTCTTCCAAGGGCTGGCGAAGGGCATCTAATACCGATGCCGGGAACTCGCCCATTTCGTCCAAGAACAACACCCCATGGCTGGCAAGGCTGATCTCGCCTGGGCGCATAACCGAAGTGCCCCCGCCCAGAAGCGAAACTATTGAAGCCCCGTGATGTGGAGCTCTCAATGGAGGGCGACGGACCAGGCTAGATCCTGCCAAAGTCAGCCCTGCGGCTGAACGCACACGGGTAGCTTCAAGAGCGGCAACCGGCGAGAGATCTGGAAGGATGCCCGGTAGCCGCTGCGCAAGCATGGTCTTGCCTGATCCGGGTGGCCCGATCATCAAAAGGTGATGGCCGCCCGCTGCTGCAACCTCTAAAGCCAACCGAGCCACCGGATGACCTCTTACATCGCTCATGTCAGGCTCATACCAACCGGTCAGATTCTCCAGGGGTGCCGGGTGATCAGGCCATGGCATCTCGCCTTTGAGAGATAGCACCAACTCTTGCAATGTTCCCACTGCCCTCACGCGGTGACGACCAACCAGCTCAGCTTCGCTTGCACACATTGGGGGAACAACCACAGCATCAGTTTCAAGAACATCAACGAGGGCTACAACTCCAGGAACAGCCCTAATAGAGCCGTCGAGACCCAGTTCGCCGATAAAGCCGCAGCGCGCGACAAGATCTGCATCAAGGTCACCCATTGCGACCAATAGTCCAATGGCAATGGGAAGATCTAGGCCGGCTCCGCCCTTGCGTAATCCTGAGGGCGCAAGATTTACCGTTATGCGCGTACGTGGCCAGGAAAAGCCACTAGAAAGCAAGGCTGCTCTCACGCGATCTCGTGACTCTTTACAAGCAGCGTCAGGAAGCCCAACGATTGCGAAACTCGGAAGACCAGAAGACACATGGACTTCTACAACAACAGGGTGGCCTTCAACTCCCAACAAGGTTGAAGAGGCAATATCGGCAAGCATGCAGATCTCCTAGAGCATGCGGACACGCAACTTGAGCGTCCTAAACAGTCATCAAGGAGAGCCGTACGCCGGCACTCGAAACGTCACACCACCATATTCATAGGGTGTGACATGGCACTGACGTCAAAAGCCGGGCAGGATCATGCGATGAAGATTTCACTTGCGTCAGACCATGCCGGGTTTCATCTGAAGCGAATCGTGAGTTTGCATCTTGTAGATATTGGACACGAGGTCGCCGATCTCGGCACCTCTGATGATGGTCCGGTTGACTACCCTCATTTTTGTGCATCAGCTGGACGTAGCGTCGTTGCCGGCGAAGCCGATCTTGCAATCGTTATGGGTGGAAGCGGCCAAGGAGAAGCCATTGCAGCGAACAAAGTTCGAGGCGTACGAGCGGCCTTATGCCATGACGAGTTCACCGCTCGCTTTGCCCGATTGCACAACGATGCCAACGTGCTCTCACTTGGTGCACGCGTATTGGGCGATGCCTTGGCCTTGGCAATAGTTGATGTCTTCTTAACGACAGACTTCGAGGGCGGTCGTCATCAACCCCGCATCGACCAGATATCTCAGATTGAACAAGAAGAAGCATCCAAGGAGATGCGAGAATAAAGCCATGGGATTTAACCCAAACCGGCCGCATCGAAGATCTAACGCGGATTACGTAATGGTCGCCATGGCTTTCGTATTCATGATCGCCCTGATTATCTGGGGTCTCGGTGGTCTTTGACCACAGCACATGGGACGACGACACCGTCGAGGTGCGTCGCATCCAGCCGTTCCAAGCGTTGAAGCAATATCAATGCCCGGGATGTAATCAAACAATCGAGCCAGGGGTCGGCCACGTTGTCGCTGTTCCACGTATAGACCCCGACCTACGCCGCCATTGGCACCACGGCTGTTGGACCAACCGAGCTCGACGTCGCCCTGGCCGAGCCTGAGTTCCAAACCCGACTCCGAGCGCGTGTCCGGCTCGTCACAGGATCCGCAAGGCGTCCGGCAAAGCGCGCTCGGCGCGGGCGAAGCCGCGGATCACCTCCAGGTCGCCGACTCTGGCCCTCGCGAGCTCGACAAATACGTCGACGGTGAGGGCCGTGCCCTGGGCGAGGTCACCAGCGGCAACCCGACGCTGCATGCCAGGTCGTCGGCGTGCACCACGAGCTCGACGACCCGCGATGCGAGGTAGAGGCTGAGCGGCGTCACGCCGCCGGCGACCTGGATGACCTGCACGAGGCGATCGAGTGACTCGACGGCGAGCCGTTGACCGAGGCGCGCACCGAGCTCAACGAAGCGCTCCACCACCGGTCGGTGGCCGTGGCGAGCACGATGCTCCGCGTCGGCGCGAATCGTCGCGTGGAGACCGGTGTCGACAGCCTCTGGCGTCTCGACCCGGTTGGCGCCGCAGAACTCGGCGAGGCCAACCACTACCGGGGCATCCGGGAGTAGTTCGTCGAGAGCGACCTCCAGCCGTCGAACGCCGGCAAACAGGTGGGCGGCCAGGCCGCCAACAGATAGGCCGCTGAGCGCACTCGGGAGGTGCCAGCTCCGACCCACGGCGTCATCACCGAGCACGCCGAAGGCCAGCTCGACCGCCTCGGCGAAGGCCAGACGGTGGTCGCCATGGAGCGTGTCGACGGGCGAGGTTGGCATGATCATCCCGGCGTCAACGACCGCTGCTCGGGCGGGCTGTCTCCAGGGGCGGTGTGAGAATAACGAAGAGTCACAGCCAACAACCTACGTTCCATACCGGTGGCTGCAGTAATGGCTCTGAGTCCTCTAGATTCACGGCTCATTTGGTTATGCCCTACCTTGACATAAGGGTGGTTCCGCGGGACCACCCTTATCCACAGGTTCTTCGGTTGTGAGCCGTCATGCCCGACCGAATCCCGGACTCTTGCTGTCGGTCGAGGATTTCCAAAATCAGAAAGCGGCGGTTATGACCTCGACCTCGCCATCCATGACGCCGGCGACGTCGAATCGCAGGTCATCGGCACGTGTATTTGATTCATTGAGCCAAGCCATTGCCAAACGGCGAATACGTCTTTGTTTGGCAGTCGTGACCGCCTCAAACGGCGAACCAAATGCGTAAGACGAGCGGGTCTTTACTTCGCAAAAGACGATCGTGGTTCCTTGCCGGGCGATCAGATCTAGCTCGCCATCTCCACACCGCCAGTTCCTGGCGAGAATCTGATAGCCCTGATCGATGTACCACTTGGCAGCCGCTTCCTCCCCCATCATTCCAAGGGAGCGCCGAGCTTGAGTCACCCTCAGGCCTCTTTTTTGGGTAGCTCCTCAACATTGACGTCTCGAAAGCTCACCACCCGTACAGAGCTCACAAATCGGCTGTGTCTGTACATGTCCCAGACCCAAGCATCACGAAGCTCCAGCTCTACCCACGAACGTCCACCATTGTCATGGACGGTAGATACAACCTCGTTTGCCAAATAAAATCGGCGCTCGGTCTCTACCACGTAAGTAAACATCTGACAGACGTCTTTGTACTCCTGGTAGAGCCGAAGCTCGATCTCTGCTTCATAGCGCTCGAGGTCTTCGCCGCTCACCCTGTAACTGTACGCGCGTTCTGGGGGAAAACTACAGGAATGCCGATCGCGAGATGGGCCATATTCTCACCAAAGCTCGCCCAACCACAGTATCGAGCTTGATTGTGCCAAACAGTCGACTATCCAAAGACCCAGCTCTGTTGTCGCCCATCACCCAAAGTTCGTCATTGCCAACCTTGACCGGACCAAATGAGCTGGTCTCCGTCCCTTCGGGCAGGTAGGGCTCAATCAATTGACGTCCATTGATGTAGATGATCCCATCACGCCCCTGAACCTCTTCGCCCTCAAGACCGATGACTCGCTTAATGTACTCGTCAGTCGAAGGGGGTCGAATGCCCAAAGACTCCAGCACCCATCGCAATGCCCCGCCCAACATAGATTCGTCAGACCCCTTGGGACAAGAAGCCTTGGGTGGGCAATCAAAGACAATCAGATCACCACGTCTTGGATCATGCAGACGAAGTGAGATCTTTGAAACAAAGACTCGGTCGCCTACTTCAAGCTGGGGAGTCATCGACTCAGAGGGTATGAAGTAGACCTGGGCTACAAAAGTGCGAATAAGCGAAATAGATACAAGAACCACTACAACCAAGATGGCGAATTCACGCCAAATATTAGAACTGCGTTGATTCTTATGATCAACGAGCAGCCCGCTTCTCCTTGATCTTGGCAGCCTTACCAACTCGGTCACGCAGGTAGTAAAGCTTGGCTCGGCGCACGTCTCCCAATGTCACAACTTCAATCTTTTGAATAATTGGGGAATGGACTGGAAAGGTACGCTCCACACCCACACCAAAGCTCACCTTGCGAACGGTGAATGATTCACGTACCCCTGAACCTTGGCGACGAATGACGACCCCTTGGAATACCTGGACACGTTCACGAGTGCCTTCAACCACCCGGACGTGAACCTTCAAGGTATCGCCTGGACCAAATGACGGGACGTCACTACGCAGACTGGCACGATCTATTAAGTCAGTAGGATTCATGGCTCGCTCGGTTTCTCAAAAGCTGCTCGGAGCATTCAGCATAGGGCCCAAGATCAAAAGCAGCCAAGATTGACTGATCTTCTTGCGTCAACCCCCCCATTTTCTCGATTAGATCGGGACGCTTTTCAAGCGTCCTCACAAGCGCCATGGCCCTTCGCCATCGAGCAATCAGGCCATGATCTCCAGATCTCAAGACTTCTGGGACAGCCATTCCCTTGAACTCTGCCGGCCTTGTGTACTGCGGATATTCCAACAATCCATCTGAAAAACTCTCTTCACCCGCAGATGAATCATTTCCCATAACGCCAGGCACCAAACGACCTACCGCCTCGAGAATGACCATTGCTGCCACTTCCCCGCCGCCGAGAACATAGTCACCTATCGAGATCTCACCATCTACGAGGTGTTCGCGGACTCGCTCGTCTACGCCCTCGTAGCGTCCGCAAAGCATTGAGAACCCAGAGCTATTCGCCAACTCATGGGCCATTGCCTGATCGAATTTGCGACCACCGGGACTGAGCAAAAAGAGTGGCCGAGGGGGCTTGAACATCTCGACTGCAGCAAAGATCGGCTCAGCCATCATCACCATGCCCGGCCCCCCGCCGTAAGGGGCGTCATCTACCGACCGATGAACACCTGACGCCGTCTCACGCAGATCATGCGCTCTCACATCTAAAAGGCCAGATGCTTGACCCTTGCCCAAAAGTGACTCTGCAGCAAAGGATTTCACCATGGCGGGGAAAATGGTCAGTACGTCGATGCGTAGAGCCATGTCAGTCAAGCTCGAATAAACCGGCTGGTGGGTCAATGACTATCTTGTCGTCCTCGAATGAAACGACAAAGCGAAGGGGAACCAAGCTGCCATCTTCGAGCAGTAACAAGTCACTTGCCGGGTTGGCTTCAAGCGCCTCGACCTGTCCGTAAAAAGTATCGTCAATACCAAAAACGGCGGCACCGATGAGCTGATGAGCCCACATCACCTCATCGTCGGCGATTGGTGCAGCCAACAAGGTTGCGCCATGCAAGAGTGCAGCGTCTTCCCGGGAATTAACGCCGACGAAATGGACGATAAAGCGGTGTTGGAAGGGCCTCGAAGCTTCTATATGAAGAGAGCGACCATCTTGGGTGGTAAGTGTTGACCCCGGTTCGACGCGCTCTAGGCGATCGGTAGTCAAGGCAACTACCACCTCGCCACGCAGGCCGTGGGGACGATCGATTCGGCCCACCTGCAATAGTTCAGTCGACGAACTCGACGTCAACCTCCACCTCATCGCGCGCAGCCGCAGCTCGAACAACCGTGCGTATGGAATTTGCCACACGGCCACGCTTGCCTATCACTCGGCCCATATCACCCTCACCCACGTGAACATTTAGACCTACTCGTTTGCCTTTTTCGTCGAGGTCAACCTCTACTGAATCAGGATCATCAACGAGACTTCGCACCACATACTCCAACACATCACGTGCAGTCGCTGCGGCTATGCGATTTGGGTCAACCGCCAGTTCATCATCACTATCGTCTATTTCGTTCACTTAGTCTTCGTCTTCCCGGCCATGAACTGTTCCCACGCGCCTGTTTCTTTTAGTAAGGCCTGCACGCGATCAGTGGGCTGAGCACCCTTGTTGAGCCAAGCGATGGCTTTATCGTTGTCGATCAATACGCGAGATGGATCCTGAAGAGGTTCATAAGTGCCCAGGATCTCAAGAAAACTCCCATTTCTGGGCGCGCGAGCATCTGCGGCAACAACTCGATAAGTGGGTTTCTTTTTCTTCCCCATCCGCATGAGGCGGAGTTTGACGGCCACGTTGTGGTCTCCTCGTTTAGTTTAAATCGTTGAAATTGGGTAAATCATTTAAATTCGGCATTCCCGGCAAAGATGGCATTCGCCTCTTTCCCTTCTTGCCCTTGCTGTTTTTGGTACTTGCTCCACCAAATCGTTTCATCATTTTGGACA
>CAYGGL010000003.1:25024-46259 GCA_964349215.1 uncultured Acidimicrobiaceae bacterium
AATTGCTTGAGCAACTGATTTACCTCAGCTGTTGAGGTTCCGCTGCCGTTTGCAATACGAGTCCTACGCGATCCGGAAATAAGTTCGGGCTTTTTTCTTTCAATCGGGGTCATCGAACGAATGATTGCCTCGACTCTACCGATTTCATTCTCGCCAACCTCGGCGTTCTTTAACTCCTTTGGGATGCCAGGCATCATACCGATGATGTTCTGCAATGGCCCCATCTTGCGAATTTGTTGTAATTGTTCAAGGAAATCTTCAAGGGTGAATTGTCCCTCCAACATGGCCTGTTCTGCCTTGGCGGCAGCATCTGCGTCATAGGTTTGTTCGACCCTTTCGATCAGGGTCAGAACGTCTCCCATGCCGAGGATTCGATCGGCCATACGGTTGGGATGGAACTGGTCGAAGTCGGCGATCTTTTCGCCAGTGGAGGCAAACGCAATAGGTCGACCGATTATCTCTTTGACCGAAAGCGCTGCCCCTCCACGAGCATCGCCGTCAAGCTTGGACAAGATGACCCCGTCGAGGGCCAAGGTGGCGTGGAAAGTCTCGGCAACCCCAACTGCGTCTTGGCCCGTCATGGCATCAATGACCAAAAAGGTGTAATCAGGCGAAACAGCTTCAGAAATCTGACGGACTTGCTCCATCATCTCCGCGTCTATTGCGAGACGGCCGGCAGTATCGATGATGCAAACGTCACGACCACGATCTCGAGCCGCTTCAATGCCGGCTTTGGCCACAGAAACCGGACCTGACGCCTCGCTGAATACAGGCACGCCGACTTGGCCGCCCAAAACCCGGAGCTGCTCAACTGCTGCAGGGCGCTGAAGATCTGCCCCCACCAAAATTGGGTTGCGCCCTTGTTGTTTGAACCAACGAGCCAGCTTTGCTGTTGCAGTCGTCTTACCGGCACCTTGTAGACCCGCCATGAGCACAACGGTTGGAGGACGAGATGCATAGGTGATTCGCAGCGTCTCTCCACCGAGGATCGTGACCAGCTCTTCGTGAACAATCTTGATGACTTGTTGGTCAGGAGAGAGACTCTTGGAAAGATCTGCCCCAAGACAACGGGCCTTGATCCGATCCTGTAGTCGTTTTACAACTGTGAGGTTGACGTCTGCCTCGAGAAGAGCGAGGCGAATCTCGCTGAGTACTTCGTCTACTTCCGCCTCACCGAGGCGTCCGCGACCCCTCAGTTTCGTGAAAATGCCTTCAAAGCGATCGGAGAGCGAGTCAAACATGAGAGATACAGCCTAATGGGCCGGAAGAAAATACGAATGCCTCAGGTGGGCATTAAGTCTCAATCCGTTAGTTGGTATGGATTATTTCTCGATCAAAGTCAAATAACGCCCCTGGAGAAGGATCGGGGGGAGTCTGTTGTTTTCCTAACAGATCGTCGAACCAGCGACGTAGGCTTTCTCTATTTTGAGCCCCAGTTCTTGGAGCGACGAGAAACCCGATGCCAACTCCTACAGCCAACATCACCATCTGACGAAAGCCGACGAGTCGTCCGAGTCGAAAACCCAATTTGAATGAACTCGCAGTCGCCTTGGTCGTCATTTTCGTTGTCATTTTGGTGGTCCCGAAAAGCAACTTGAAAGACAAAACCAACGGACGTGTAATCAGCCACATCATGAGAAAAGCGCCTCCACAAACTCATCGGGATCGAACGCCACCAAATCGGCGGCTGTCTCACCAAGACCAATTAATTTTACTGGTATGCCTAGCTCAGATTGGATAGCCAGCACAATGCCGCCCTTTGCCGAGCCATCGAGTTTGGTTAACACCACCCCGGTAACATTCACTGCCTCGGCAAACTCGCGAGCCTGTGCGAGACCGTTTTGGCCAGTTGTGGCGTCGAGTACAAGAAGAACTTCGGTCACATTTCCAGGGGGCTTTTCTGCAACGCGGCGAACCTTCTTAAGTTCTTCCATCAAGTTGAGCTTTGTGTGCAAACGTCCCGCTGTGTCAGCCAAGACGAGGTCGATGTTTCGAGCTGAAGCCTTTTGAATAGCGTCAAAAATTACTGCGCTTGGGTCGCTTCCCTCAGCGCCTCTAACTGTTTCCACGCCCGCCCTGTCAGCCCACATCGCAAGTTGTTCGCCGGCAGCTGCTCGAAATGTGTCACCAGCGGCCAATAAGACCGAATGACCTAAAGAAGTTTGACTAGATGCGAGTTTGCCAATTGTGGTGGTCTTGCCTACCCCATTGACTCCAACGAACAACCAGACATTTGGACGCTGGGCTTGAAGGTGAAGCGAACGATCGTCAACAAATAAACGGGCCTTGATATCTGCCTTCAATCGTTCTATCAACTCGGATGATTCAGTAATTCCAAGTGTCGTTACCTGGTCGCGTAGTTCTTTGATCAAAGAACTTGTTAGAGCCGCACCCACGTCAGCACGAATGAGCGCCTCTTCGAGCTCGTCCCATGTCTCTTGGTCAATCTTGGATCGTGAGAGCATTGAGCCCAGATAGCCCGAAAGCATTCCTCGTGCTTTGCTCAAACGGTCCCGGAACTTTGGTGCTGAAATCTCTTCTAGCTCTTCTTCAAGAGTGATATGAGACAGGGCATCTTCAATCTCGGCAACAGTCTCGTCGTCAGGTAAGAGATCTGGCTCTGGTGCAAGAGCCACCCCAGATGAAGGCTCGTTCATATCAAAATCTTCAACCGGCAAAGTCGATTGAGTTTCGTGAGTGCCGGTGGTTCCGTTTGAATCCCCTCTTGAGCTGGTTTCATCCAATATGATGGTCGTCTGAGCAGTACTCGAGCCTCGAGTACGGGCAACGACAAACGCTCCAGTGCCCACAAGCAACAGGACCGACAAGACCAGCAACAAGATCAAGATATCCACGCATGGCAGCCTACTCAGTCAGAGAAGGCTAGGCGCCAGGTGATTCCGCTTTATTGGGCCGTTACTCGTTCGCTGACTACTCGTGATGAGCCGCCAGGCTCCATGGTTACTCCATAGAGAGTGTCAGCTACTTCCATTGTGCGCTTTTGGTGGCTGACGATAAGAAGCTGCGCATCTTTTCTGAACTCGCTCAGCAGGTCTAAGAAGCGATGCAGGTTGACGTCATCGAGGGCGGCTTCTACTTCGTCCATTAGATAGAAGGGCGAAGGACGGCTACGGAAAACCGCGAAGAGAAACGCCATAGCAGTCAATGAACGCTCGCCTCCTGATAGCAACGAGAGCTTGCGGACATTCTTTCCTGAAGGTCGAGCTTCCACCTCGATTCCCGTGTCCAACATGTTGGATGGGTCGATTAATTTCAGCGAACCCTGGCCTCCTGGGAAGAGTGTCTCAAACAACTTGGTGAAGTTCTCGCTTACATCGACAAATGCAGCGGCAAAAACCGATTCGATCTCGCCATCAATAGCTTTTATGACCTTGGAAAGTTCACGCCGTGATGCCTTCACGTCTTCCAGTTGAGCTTCCAAGAAATCATGGCGCTCTTGAAGCGCACTAAATTCTTCAAGGGCAAGTGGATTGATTGGACCCATTAAACGAAGCTCGCGTTCGAGTTCACGCAAACGAGCTGGCGCCCCAACACCTTCAGGAAGCGGTGGACACTGTGTAGCCATCGCTACTTCGGGTTCTTGATCTAGGTCACGACGCAAAGTCTCTACTGCCGACTCGACTCGGAGCTCGACTTCTTGCACTTCGAGTTCAGCTCGCCTGGCTTGTTCGCGCAGTGCTTCGAGGCTGCGCTCGATTTCAACGCGTTCCTTGCGTAGGCGATCGAGACGATCGGTTGTCGAACGAACTGCTTCTGACTGAAGGCGGCGACGCTCATGTAGTTCGCCGAGAATCTTTTCGACCCACTGGTAACGATCTGTCAAGAATTGAGAAAGGCGGTCAGTTGCGACAAGGCGTTGTTCAAGCTCGACCCGACGACCTTCTGCCTCATCTCGCTCGGCAACATTTTTAGAAAGCCGCTCAGTTACCTCATTTAGGCGCGCTTGCAAATAAGAGCGTCGTGCTTCGAACCCGGTTGCACGCACCTCGAGGTCGGTACGCAATGCCATTACTGCACTCGCACGTTCATCCATACGGTTGCGAGCTTCGTGTATTGCATTTCGCTGCTCGATAACGCGGGCCTCTTCGGCTTCCAGCAATGGTAGTTCTGCCGTAAGCCCTGCAAGTCGGGCCTGTTCACTTTGAATGCGTTGGGTCAGCTCGTCATGGTGGAGTCGAACTTCTTGGATCTCATTATGGATCTCGCCCAACTCACGTTGAAGACGTTCAGCAGTGGCAATCGCGCTTACATGTCGGCGTTCATTGTCATCGCGAAGAGCTGCTTTCCGGCTCTCAAGTTCACGGGCAACAATGAGCTCTTCGCGAACTCTTTCAAATGCAGCTTGGCACGCATCAGCCTCAACCGCCGCCCGGGCTGCCAACTGCGCTGCCTCTTCTAATGCGGCACCAGTGGCGCCGGAGCCAGTCAAGCCAACCCTCCAGCCATAGGGTCCAAATGCATCACCAGCCGAGGTGACGACTACCAAATCAGGATTGTCAACAGCCACGTCGAGAGCCTCTGACCACCCGCCCGAAACCAACACGGCTTGGCTCAACAAGAGATCGAGCATTGACTCGAGTCTTGGATCACGAGAACGCACATGAGGACGAACCGCTTGGGCGATGCGTGAAAGTGCCGATGGCAACTCTGTCGAGCTATTTCGCGTTAGGACTCCTGGACCCATTGACAATATGGCCCCTCCTACGCCTCGATTGCCGGCGCTTTGGTTGCCTGCACCTTGATTACTGGCGTCTTGAAGAACTTGGAAAGCTCGTCGTGCTCCTTCGACTCCCCCATCAACTACTACCGCAGTCATTGCAGGCCCAACGGCTGCCTCAAATGCGAGTTCCCAGCCTTCGTCAATTTCCACCAAATCCAGCAAGGTTCCGAGCACGCCATCTACCCCGGAGAGCTTCTCGGCCCCAGCGCGGGTGCGAGCTTCATCAAGTGCTACGCCGAGCGCTTCGACTCGAGCCGAAGCCAAATGGCGAGCAGCGTCGGCTTCACGCATTGCAGTTTCGGCAGTTTTTAGTTCGTCGTCCTTCTCGCTTCTCGATCGCGCCGCTTCTTCTGCTTCCAATCGATTAGGCGACAGTTCAGCTTCTGCGTTAGTTGCTTCATTCGATACTTTAAGATATTGGTCTTCTAACTCGCCGGACTTATTTGTCAGTGCCTCCAGGCGCACAGTCAAGCGATTCATTTCAGATTCGCCACGCTCTACAACTTGGCGCAATGCCCCGAGCTGAGCTCGAATCTCGCTTGCACGACTGGTTGTTACAGGTGGCTCTTTACTGAAAGTTTCATCAAAGCCGGCTCTCTGGGCTTCCAGATCAGCTTCTGCCTCGTTTACCTTCTCGGCTTCTGGCAAAAGTTGTTGCGCTTCAGACTCAACAGTTGCGAGTTCTTGACGCAGGCGAGCCGACTCGGCCTCTAGAGAAGAAATCACGGCCTGATCAATCATCGAAGCCTGGTCGCGCTCTATGCCCCTGCGCCGTTCGGCAAGCAAGGTGATCATGCCCCGAGCCCGCTCCCCCAGGCGTTCGACTCGCACCAAAGTATCGCCGAGGTCATAGGCGCCCATCGCAGAAAGCTCGGCCTCAGTCTTCATAACTGAAGTATCAAGCTCGGCGAGAGCTGACTTCATCGACGCTTCATCGCCTCTGAGTTTTGTGCGCGTCTCCATGCCTATTTGAAGACGAGAACTTAACGATGAAAGTTCGCGGCCTGCTAAATATAAGCGAAGGACTTTGAGTTCTTCGAGCAAAGAGCCGTGACGGCGTACCGCATCAGCCTGGCGCTCAAGTGGGCGGATCTGGCGTCGTACCTCACGGACCAGATCTGCCAGTCGCAATAGATTGGCTTCTGTCGAATCAAGACGACGCTCGGCCTTTTCTTTGCGGCGGCGATATTTCAATATGCCCGCTGCCTCTTCAATAACAAGGCGGCGATCTTCTGGTCGGGCATTGAGAATTGTGTCGAGCTGGCCTTGAGATACGATCACATGTTGTTGGCGTCCAACGCCTGAATCAGACAGCAGATCTTGAACATCGAGCAGTCGGCACGGAACTCCATTTATGGAGTACTCGCTATCGCCATTGCGAAACAAGATTCGACTGATAGTGATCTCGGCCAAGTCGAGTCCGAGGGCACCGGATGAATTGTCGATGGTAAGAGTTACCTCGGCACGACCCAGTGCTGAGCGCTTGGAAGTACCGGCAAAGATAACGTCATCCATTTTTGAAGAACGAACTGTCTTTGGCCCCTGTGCGCCAAGCACCCAGGCAACGGCATCAACGATGTTTGACTTACCGCTGCCATTAGGCCCAACGACGACGGTTATACCCGGCTCGAACTCGAGTGTCGTGGTGTCGGCAAAGGATTTAAATCCTTTGATTGTCAGGGTCTTGAGATACACGCCGCCTCAAAAATCTATTTGGATTTTAAACCTGGCAGGACGGGCAAAAGAAGGTAGAACGCCCACTCCATTTTTCACGGACAATAACGCCTCGACAACGCTTGCACGCCTCCCCTTCGTGTCCATAGACCTTGTGTTCCACTTGATACCCACCAAGTCGGCCGAAAAGATCGCGGTACTGTTCATCAGCAAGAGATGAGCCTCGATGCTTGACCGCATCGTGGATAATTTCGACTATGGACCTATAAAGACGACGGACTTCTTGAGTGGTCAAAGTCTCGGTGCTGCGATCATATCTAAGACCTGCAGCCCACAAAATCTCATCGCTGTATATGTTGCCGATACCGGCAATGAACTTCTGGTCGATCAGTAATGCTTTGAGTTTGGCCTTTTTGGCGATAATGCGAGCCCCAAAAAGATCCCAGCTCATGATGTCTTCAACTGGGTCGAAACCCATCTCCAAGAGTTCCGGGGCCTCGGTTTCTATTGCATCGTTAGCCACCACGAATACCTCCCCAAAGGTGCGAGGGTCGACAAAACGAATCTCGCCACCTTGAGTAAAGGTGATCACAACATGTGTGTGTGGAATGACTGGATCTTTTGTCGCAGCCTTTAAAAGTTGGCCGCTCATTCCTAGATGGATGACCAGGGTCTCAGAGTTTCCTACCGAGATCATCAGATATTTACCCTTGCGAGAGATCGAGTTGATCTTTTCTCCCTCAAGGCGAGTTGCCAGTTCTTTAGCTGACTTGTGTCGACGAATAGCGCGCTTACCCGTTGCTTGAACAGACTTGATGCGACGGCCGACCACCTCTTTTTCAAGATCACGGCGAATGGTTTCAACTTCTGGCAACTCGGGCATTAACTCTCCTGGCCGGCATTTGATTGGGGTGGTAGGTCTTCGAGACCCATCTCAGTGCGGAGTGTGACACCCGCATTGCGAGCTGCTGACTGTTCGGCTTGTTTCTTGGATCGCCCTTCTCCATGACCAAGAATGCGATCACCAAGATGAACGGTGGCTCTAAAATGCTTTGCGTGATCAGGTCCTTCATCAGCAACTTCATAGGTTGGCATTGAGTCAAGATGGCGGGCAGCGAGCTCTTGTAAACGAGTTTTGTGATCATGGCCACCAGGACCTTCAGAGGCTTGAGCAATACGGTCGCCCAAAAGACCGAGGATGAGCTCAGATGCAGCCTCCCAGCCACCGTCGAGATAAACCGCTGCTATGACTGCTTCGAGGGCGTCAGCCAGTATGGACGGCTTCTCGCGCCCACCCGACGCATCTTCACCTTTGCCCAACAACAAAGCATCGCCAAGGTTGAGCTCAAGAGCCACCTCGGCAAGAGTTGCTGCTGAAACAACAGCTGCTCGAACTTTGGCCATTTCTCCTTCGAGAAGATCTGGATAGGTCTCATAAAGGTGGGAGGTGACCACAAGACCAAGTACGGCATCGCCTAAGAACTCCAGGCGTTCATTTGAAGAGTTGCCTGGCATTTCTGCACACCAAGAGCGGTGTGCCATGGCATGGGCCAACAGCATAGGGTCGTCGAATTCTCGTCCGAGCCGATTGGCCAACTGCTCCAATGGAGCGTTCAGAGTCAAGGCGGGAGTCAGTGCCTTTGTCCGGCCATCAATTGACGTTGGCACAGACATAGTCAACGGTGTCACGAATCGTTTTGAGATCTTCTAGATCCTCGTCTTCGATGCGGAAACCCACCGAACGCTCACCTAGTTCTTCTTCAAGCGCCTCGACCAGTTCTATCAATGCCAAGGAATCGGCCTCAAGGTCGTCGGCGTACGACTGACCCTCGGTAATCGTGTCAGGGTCGATTTCCAAAATGTCCGCAAGGCGATCACGGATAAGTTCAAAGACCTCGGTGCGGTCCATATTTCCTCGTTCCACATGGGTCTCAGCAGGCACCACGTCTCCTGGCGTCAAGACAAACGGACTAAAGCCGACGCAGTATATTACATCGGCACTTTGTGCGCTTGTGAAATATCCCTTTCAACAGCCTTGGAACTGTCCTGGTCGACGCTCAAGCACAGAGATGATTCCCTCACCGGCATCCTTTGTGGCCCCCAGGCGCATTTGTTCGGCAGCTTCGAGGCGCGTTGCCTGCCGCAGACGATCGGCCAAGCCGGCTCGCAATGTTCTGTTCATGGCTCGCAGTGCCAGAGGAGCTCCCTCGGCGATCTCGGCTCCCAGTGCCATTGCCGTGTCGCGAAGTTGATCGATCGGAACACAAAGATCGGCCATTCCCATTTCGACGGCTTCTTCTCCACGAAAGCGACGCCCGGTAAAGAGAACCATTGCTGCTTTGGATGGCCCAAGCTGTTCGGGCAAAGTGACCGAGAGTCCAAATCCCTGATGAATACCAAGTCGAGCAAAATTCGCCGAAAAACGGGCTTCAGGACATGTGACACGAATGTTTGCAGTCATTGCGAGACCGAGCCCGCCGCCAATAGCTGGGCCTTGGATGGCTGCGATCCAGGGAAGATCTACCGAACACAGCCTGGCCGCTCCCTCATAAAGCTGATCGGTAAGTGAACGACCACCTTGACCCTGAAGAATGTTCTCTTCGCCGTCACCTTCACCCGAGCTGCCAAAGTTGGCTCCGGCACAAAAGGAGCGACCCTGAGCAGCAACTACCGCAACGCTGATGGAAACATCAGCGGCTGCTTGTTCCAATGCAGATGCAATGTCGTTTACCAACGTTGGTGATAGGTAATTATGCGGCGGAGATTGCATCTCGATAAGAGCCACACGACCATGGCGTTCTACTGCAACTGACATGACAGAGTTTCCCTCCAATGGAATCGGACTAAGGCTAAGACAAGTCGATATAGATGTTCTTAGGTTGCGTATAAAGACCCAGAGCCCAATGGCCTCCCTCTCGTCCCGAGCCACTTTGCTTGAATCCGCCAAATGGGGCCGTATGAGGAACAGTCCCATAACTGTTCACCCATACGTTGCCGGCTCTTATACGACGGGCGACCCGATGCGCTTTGCTCACATCCTTTGTCCATACCCCAGCGGCCAGTCCATATGGGGTGTCATTGGCCCGCTCGACCAAATCGTCCTCGTCAGAAAATGGCAATACTGCTACGACCGGTCCGAAGATTTCTTCACGGACCAATTCGGACTCTTCATTTGCATGAACAACCACAGCTGGGTTGATATACCAACCCGATTGAAGATCTTCGCCAGCTGGACGATCTCCGCCACAGACGACTTCGGCGCCTTTGGCACTGGCACGTTCCAAGATGGCTTCGACTCGATCTCTATGCACACTTGTTATTAATGGCCCCAACACGGTTCCCGACTTTGCCGGATCACCCACGGGCAACATTTTTGCCATACCCGCAACGCTGTTTACAACATCGTCAAGCACCGACTCTTCGACAAATAGACGACTCCCAGCCACACAAGCTTGGCCCGTTAGAGCAAATGCGCCTAGTGCAGCTCCCATGCCGACGCGGGCAAGGTCGGCATCAGCAAAGACAATATTGGGCGACTTGCCACCAAGTTCTAGCGCAACTGAAACCAGGTTCTCGGCGGCTAGTTTTGAAACTTCTATTCCCGCTGCTCTCGAACCGGTGAAACTGACTCGGTCGACATCGCGATGACCAACAAGTGCCTTTCCCTGCTCGACCCCACCGAGCACGACATTGACCACTCCCGGCGGAAGACCGGCTTCAAGACATAGCTGGCCAAATCGAAGTGCCGGCATGGATGCCAATGGAGATGGTTTTATGACAACCGTGTTGCCGGTTGCCAGGGCTGGGCCAACCTTGGAACCAAGAAACAATGAAGGCGTGTTATAAGCCGTAAGTATCGCCACAACACCGTATGGTTCAGGCACTACATAGTCCAATGCGCCGTTGGAGGTGAGAGGAACCACTTCACCCCCGAACTTGTCAATCCAACTGGCGTAATAAGACAAATTCTTTGCAAGTGCTGCCACTGAGAATCGCTTGGCGATGTCCAGGGGGACGCCGTTTTCGGCACTTTCAATGGCAGCCAATTCGTCACTATTGGCGCTTACAAGAGCCGCGAGTTTCTCAAGGACCTTTTGACGCCGCCCTGGCGACCACTTTCCCCACTCGCCTTCGAAAGCACTCCGAGCTGCACGTACTGCTGCATCTATGCCCTCAGTTGTAGTCGCAGGTAAAGAGCACAATATTTCAGCGTTTGCCGGATTCTCACAGGCAAACGTTTCACCTGACTCATCCCAAAGGCCATCTATCAATGACGCCAATGGCGGTAACACAAGACTCATCAGAACCCCCCTTCGGTGTCAACTCCTTGACACTTTGAACGACCCGGACGATACTGCCTGACGCCTCACCTTGTGAAAAAAATAAGCGGATTTCTCAAGGAGTTGGCAGAGGGGTTCTACCCAAGGGGGGTTTGATATGACAACAGCGTCGACATTTTGTCAGGTGGCAATATGAGCGACACCGGGCGTGCAGCTCTGTTCTTCGGGCCAGGCAAGGAAATGACGATCACCGAATTTCCTGTGCCAGATCCAGAACCAGGAGCAATGGTTGTGCGAATCACGCGTGCAAATATTTGTGGTTCGGATCTGCATATTTGGCGCGGTGACGGCTGGTTGGGAGCAATGGCTCGCGAAGATGGACGAATCATCGGCCATGAGATGACCGGGGTAATCCATTCCCTGGGAACAGGAGTGGTTACTGATTGGGCTGGTCAACCGCTCGCTGTTGGCGACCGAGTTGCTTATCAGTACTTCGCACCATGTGGAAAGTGTCGATCTTGTCTTCGAGGCATGACTGAAGCTTGCGCCACTTCATTCAAAGTGCTTCAAGGAAAGCCGAGTGTGTTTCCTCACTTCCGTGGAGCTTACGCAGATTACTTTTACGTCACGCCACAGATGGCGGTATTCAAAGTTCCCGACCGTGTAAGTGATGCGACCGTGGCAGGGGTCAATTGTGCTTTGGCACAGGTAGTAATGGGACTTGAAAGGGTCAATGTAAAACTGGGCGACACTGTGGTGATTCAAGGTGCCGGTGGTTTAGGACTTTATGCAACGGCAGTTGCCAAAGAACGAGGTGCCGAAAAGGTAATCGTCATTGATTCTCTCGGCGATCGTTTAGCTCTTGCCAGGTCAATGGGTGCAGATGAAATCATCGACATGACCGAGCTGACCACTGCAAACGATCGACTCACTCGGGTCAAGGAGCTAACCGGGGGCTGGGGTGCTGATGTGGTTTGTGAATTCGTAGGTCGTCCTGTTGCCATCTCAGAGGGCATCCCAATGCTCGGTCTTGGTGGTCGCTACCTGGAAATTGGCACCTTTTATCCAGGATCAACTCTCGAACTCGACCCTGGGATGTTGGTTATGAAGAATCTTCGCATCGAGGCAGTTGCCGCCTATGACGCAAACAGTTTGCAACAAGCGGTTTGCTTCCTCGACCGTCATGTGCACGACCTACCACTTGACCAGGTGGTTGTTGATTATCCACTTGAGGCAATCAATGAGGCCTTCGCCGATCAAGACGCAGGGAAGGTCACTCGCGCGTCACTTGTAATGACCTAACTCGTAATGACCTAAAGGGAGCAATTGTGGGCACCGAATGGCAGTGGGCAGACGTTTGGGACAAGATCGCCGAAGTTCGTGGTGATGCAACAGCGCTTGTGCACGGCGATGTTCACCGTTCATGGCGAGAGTTTTCAAATCGCTCCGATGCTCTTGCACGCTCATTGGTGCAAGGCGGAGCACAACAAGCAAGTCGAATCGCTCAGTACCTGTATAACTCTCCCGAATACCTTGAAGTCACCTACGCCACTTATAAGGCAGGTCTGATTCCTGTAAATACCAACTATCGCTATAGAGCCGAAGAGCTTGCCTATCTTTGGTCAAACGCCGATGCTTTTGCCGTCGTGTTCCACGGAAGTTTTACCGACACGATCGAATCGATTCGAGATCAAGTGCCTACGGTTCAACGCTGGCTCTGGGTTGACGATCAATCGCAACCCTGTCCCAAGTGGGCAGAACCTTATGAAGAGGTTGTTTCCGGAGCTGATAACGGCGCTCCTTATAAGGCACCTTGGGGTCGTAGCGGCGATGACATCGTCATGATCTATACGGGTGGAACCACCGGAATGCCAAAGGGCGTCATGTGGCGACATCACGACATGTATCAGGCCTTCAACACAGTGGGAGATCCTGAATACGCCGATCTCGATTACGTCGCACAACGACTGAGCGTCAGGGATTCAGGACCCGTAGGTCTGCCTGCATCCCCACTTATGCATGCAACGGGTTACATGTTTGCCAAATCCATGTTGACCCAAGGCGGGACAGTGGTCACTCTTGCCAATCGCACTTTCGACCCAGCAGGGCTCCTGGATATTTTGGAGCGCGAAAAAGTTGAGGCCATGGCGATGGTCGGCGATGCATTTGGCCAGCCGATTCTCAGTGCCCTCGATGCCGAGCCCAACAGATGGGACCTTTCGGCACTGACGCTGTTGGTCTCTGCGGGAGTGATGTGGAGCGCACAAACAAAAGAGGGATTGGCGGCTCATCTACCGACCACGTTGCTGGTCGATTTGTTGGGTTCAACCGAGGCACACAACCTCGGCAGTGCCGTCTCAGGTGCAAGTGGAGCCACCACTGCACAATTCAAACTCGGCCCAAATGCAATGGTCGTTACCGAAGACAAGTTGATGGCCAAACCTGGCGAGTCAGGTCTGCTTGCGGTCGGCGGACCCATGCCTCTTGGCTATTTCAAAGATGAAGAAAAGACAGCCAAAACTTTTTGGACAGTTGAGGGTCAGCGCGTATCGGTGCCCGGCGATTGGGCTCGCCTGGAGATGGACGGCTCTATCACCTTGTTAGGACGAGGTTCTCTTTGCATAAACACTGGCGGCGAAAAGGTCTTTCCCGAAGAAGTTGAAGAGGCACTCGAAACGCACCCGGCAGTTCGAGACAGCACGGTAATCGGCATTCCTGATCCGCGTTTTGGAGAATCGATCGCTGCCGAAGTTGAACTCAACGATGGGGCGTCAGTCACAACCCAGGAATTAATCGAGCATGTAAAGACTCAAATTGCCGGTTACAAAGCCCCACGTCATTTGTCCATAGTTGCCTCAGTTGGCCGTTTACCCAATGGCAAAGCCGACTACAGCGGCGTAAGAAAGCGCATGATCGAATCTCTCGAATCGCTAACCAATACATGAATCGCTAACCAAGACACAGGAGACTTTCAGTGCCAGCAACCATCATTTCTGCCGACAGTCACATCACAGAACCTCCCGATACATACCTGCCTCGAATAGACCCGAAGTATCGCGATCGAGCTCCACATCTTGTTGAGTCTGACACCGGAGACGTGTTTGTTGTTCCCGGAATGAAGGTTCCTGTACCTATGGGACTCGTTGCAGCAGCAGGCCAAAAGCCTGAAGAGCTTCGAACTTTCGGAACACGTTTTGCAGATCTTCATCGAGGCGGGTGGGACCCGGTTGCGCGCCTGGCCGATCAAGATCGAGATGGCGTTGCAGCCGAGGTCATCTATCCAACAGTTGGAATGGCCATATGTAATCACCGCGACATCGATTACAAGCGAGCCTGTATGCAGGCTTACAACCGCTGGATCGCCGAGTACTGTTCGAGTTCACCCGAACGCCTTATCGGATGCGGACAAACGGCAATGAGAACCCCACAAGAAGGCATCGCTGATCTTCATGAGATCAAAGCCTTGGGACTCAAAGGAGTGATGCTGCCGGGACATCCGGGTTTCGAAGACTACGACCATCATGACTACGACCCCTTCTGGCAAACAGCAATTGATTTGGGTTTGCCTCTGTCTTTCCACGTGCTCACAACGAGAGACTCTTCACCAGTTAGGGGTCCGGCTATCAACAGTTTCGTGAACATCATCCGGGCCAACCAAGACGCAATTGGCACGTTGATATTTTCTGGAGTCTTCGAGCGCAACCCTGGGCTTAAGATCGTTTGTGTCGAGGCAGATGCCGGATGGGTGCCGCACTATATGTACCGGATGGACCATGCCTTCAAGCGCCATCGTCATTGGCTGGCGGCTGCAACCCCACTATCACGCATGCCAAGCGAATATTTTCGCGAGAACATCTATGTAACGTTCCAAGATGACTGGGTGGCCTTCCAAGTAGCCAGCTTGTTAAACGACGAACGACTCATGTGGGCGAATGATTTTCCGCATTCCGATTCAACCTGGCCATGGTCACAAGAGATGTTGAAAGAACACACCAAAGAACTCACCGATCGCCAATGTGATCGAATCTTGCACGACAATTGTGCCGAGCTATACGGCATAACTCTTTAACGACAGGCGAAATGGATATGACCAGCGAAGAAGAACTTCGCCATGAGGTTCGTTTGTGGCTCAGTGATAATTGGGAGCCAAACCTTCCTCTTTTGACTTGGCGCAAACGGCTCGTTGAATCAGGTTTTGCATTTCCCTCTTGGCCTGTTGGGCTCTGCGGTCGCGGGCTCAGTGCCGAGATGGCAGCGATTGTTGCAGAAGAGTTCAACGAGGTTGGAGCCGTGGGGCCGGCTATTGGCGTAGGCATTTCACTTGCTGCTCCAACCTTGCTCGAGCATGGCTCCCAAGAGCTCAAGCACAAGTTGCTGTTACCAATGGCCACAGGTGAACACACCTGGTGTCAGCTGTTCAGCGAGCCGGGCAATGGTTCTGACCTGGCAGGTCTCACTACTCATGCTGTTCGAGATGGCGATGAATGGGTGGTCAATGGGCAAAAAGTCTGGACCACCGGCGCTCATCATGCGGCCTACGGAATGTTGTTGGCCCGAACCGATTGGGATGTCCCAAAGCATCAAGGCATTACTTTCTTTGCCTTTCCTATGGATCAAGCCGGCATTGAGGTAAGGCCCCTTCGCCAAATGAACGGACGCTCTTCATTCAACGAAGTATTCATCTCTGATGCACGAGTTCCAAATGCCAATGTGGTTGGCGAAATCAATGGAGGCTGGAAGGTCGCGCTGACCACTCTTGCGCATGAACGTGGACTTGCCGCTGCACTGCTTGGTTCGATTCCAAAGATCACAGCGGGCAAGACCGCCATGGAAGCACTCGAAGAAGCCATGGCGTATTTGAAAACTTACGAGTGGTATCCGCAACGTGCCGGACGAGCCGACATGGCTCCTGGTCAAGCGAAGGCCAGTGGCTGCAATACCGACCCGATAATTCGCCAGCATTTGGCAAAGCTGCACACTCTGGAAAAAACAGCCAAGTGGAATGCGCAACGTGCCCGTGATGGACGAGCATCGGGTCGCCCACCCGGACCAGAGGGTTCATTGTCAAAGCTGACTGCAAGCGAGATTGCCCGTTGTGCATCTGATCTACATGCCAAGATTGCCGGATCACATGCAATGTTGTCCGGTCCCGACTCCCCCGCTAATGGGATAATCGCCGAGGTGTTAGTTTCTACCCCCGCCGCATCAATTGCCGGAGGTACTGACAACATCCAAAAAAACATCGTCGCCGAACGTGTATTGGGTTTACCAAAAGAACCCGGTGATGACGCCACGGTCGCCTTCCGAGAGGTGCGCACCAACAGCGCTCGCCGCTGAAAGATGGGCGCTGAAAGTTGGCTGCTGATCGGTGTTGCACTTGTATATAAGGTGATACACTTGCTCGGTGCCAACAATTCGTCCTCGCCATATGCTCACCGAGACTGATGATCTCGCCCAGGTTATAGACGCTGTTTCAGCGCTCTATCCGGGCGAAACCCGTACCGAAATCTTACGTCGACTCGTTCGTTTGGGCGCAGAGACTATAGCCAAACAAAAAGACTGGCGGCGCCATAACGTGAGTGCTAGCGCAGGACACTTTCCAGGTCTGTACCCACCCGATTACCTCGATGACCTACGTCAAGACTGGCCCGAATGATCGTCGTCGATGCCAGTGTATTGATCGCGTTCCTGGACCCAAGCGATATTCACCATGCACCTGCCGTTGAAATACTCGGTGATGTCATGCCTCCGTTATTTGTACATCCGATTACTGCTGCTGAGGTACTTGTAGCTCCAATGCGAAACGGCGTTGCGGACTTAGTGTGGAACGACCTGGTGGCTATCGGCGTAGAGATCGACCGCACGCCCATCGATCCGTTTCAACTTGCCCGTCTCCGCTCGTCAACCGGCTTGAAGATGCCCGACTGTTGCGTGTTGACCATTGCAGCAGCTCGCAATACAACTGTGGCCACCTTTGACGAACGTCTCCAACGACATGACACTTTCAGGACAGAGCAATGACAGAATCCGGCCCGTCAGGGCCGAAGGGCGCGTTCCCTCGGGTCGCGTCAGTTCGCTGTCGTAGGGGCTGTGTAGGGTGGACGGTAATGGGATATCGGTCGACTAACAACACAGAGTACTTCGCGAAGTACCACATCATCTGGTGTCCGAAGTATCGGCGCCGGGTGCAGAACCAGAAGACAGCAGCCTGAGATGGCGCACCGCTATCGCCTCTACCCCGATCCAGCTGCCGAGACGATGCTCGTGCGACACTGCAGCGACGCCCGGTTCGTGTGGAACCTGGCGTTGGAACAGGCCAATAGCTGGCGACCAGGCCGCTCCTCGACCCCTGGGGCTGCCGCGCGGATGCGCCAGCTAGCCGAGGCCCGCCGGCACAGCTGGTTGGGTGAGGGTTCGAGTTCGGTGCAACAACAGGCCCTTCGTGATTTTGATCAGGCCCTGAAGAACTGGTGGGCTGGCACTCACCGCCGCCCCCGCTGGCGTAAAGGCAGCCGGAATGCAGGGTTTTGTGTGCGCGACGTGACTGTGGTGAAACTGAATCGGAAGTGGGCGACGCTGTTTGTCCCCAAGTGCGGCCGTGTCCGGTTCCGGCTGTCGCGGCCGCTGCCCGCCGCCTACGGTATGGCCCGCATTACCTTGGATCGGGCTGGGCGCTGGCACGTCAGTTTCGCCGCCCCCCAACCGCCGCTCGAATGCATGGGCTCGGGTACAGCGATCGGGATCGATCGGGGCGTAGCCACCACAATCGCCACATCGGACGGCCAGATGTTGCGAATCCCAACCAGCCCGAAACTCCAGGCCAAACTCGCCCGACTACACCAACGCCTCGCCCGCCAACAGAAGGGTTCCGACCGCCGAGCCCAAACCAAGGCGGAGATCGCTCGCACGCATGCCCGAATCGGTGATCGCCGCCAGGACTGGATCGAAAAGACCACCACCGCCCTGATCCGAGACCACGATCTGATCGTGCTCGAGGACCTGGCGACCAAGAACATGGTGCGCCGCCCCCACCCGAAACCCGACCCGGATGCGCCCGGCGCGTTCCTTCCCAACGGAGCCGCGGCCAAGGCCGGGTTGAACCGAGCCATCCACCGGTCCTGCTGGGGCCGATTCGAACGCCGACTTACCGACAAAGCCACCGCCTCCGGGGTCACTGTGATGTTCGTCGACCCCCGCCACAGTTCCCAGACCTGCCCCGCTTGCGATCATGTCGCACCTGAGAACCGCGAGAGCCAAGCGGTGTTCAGGTGCGTCCGTTGCGGGTATTGCGCCCACGCTGACAGCAACGCCGCCACCATCATCCTCGCCCGAGGCCTGCGCCTCGCGCCCGCCCCCGGACCAGGGGCTTTCGCCCGCATCAGCCCGACAACGTCGGCAGCGGGAACCATCCGAAGAACCGCCGCATGAGTGGCCTCCCTTCAGGAATCCCACGGCTTCAGCCGTGGAAGGACGTCAAGTAGAACACCGTTAAGTTCTTGGTTCAGGTTTCCTGAACGAAAGCCCTCGAGGTCGAGGGTTACGTATCTGTAGCCGGCTGCTTTGACTGCCGTAACAATCTCAGCTGAGCGCTCAAGACCCTTTGATAATTCATCTATACCGAGCTCGACGCGGGCGACTTCACCGTGGTGACGAACGCGAAGATGAACAAAACCCATCAGACGCAGAGCGCTTTCGGCCTTCGCCACCGAATCAAGGACCCCAATTGTTACCGCGGTGCCATACGGAACCCTTGAAGCCAAACAAGGTGCAGCGGGCTTATCCCAAGTGCGAAGGCCCAAAAGTCTCGATACATCACGTACGTCTTTTTTTGTAAATCCAGCCTCAACAAGAGGAAAAACGGCTCCAAGATCAGCGGCAGCTTGTTGGCCGGGACGATGGTCAGGCAAGTCGTCGAGATTAACTCCCAACACGACAGTGGCTTTTTCACCTTGGGCTATGGGGCCGGCGGCCGCCATCAATGCACTCTTGCAATGAGCGCAACGATCGCCATCATTGGCCACATAACTCGGATTATCTAACTCGTCGGTAAATACCTCGACCCACCTGAGATCCCACTCGGCCGCCAACGCTGCGCAATCTCTTGCCTCTTCCGGTGCCAACGACGCGGACACCGCGGTTAAGGCAAGAACATTTTCTCTGCCAAGAGTGTCTTGTGCCATCCATGCCAAAAGAGCTGAATCGACACCCCCACTAAATGCGACAACCACACGGTCTAACGCACGTAATACAGCTCGCAACTCTTCCAGCAAATCGTCAAGCTGACTCATGCCTATGGTTTAGGACAATCCCACATTGGCCAGCACCTCATCCAATGGCGCCACCAGACCCATGTAGAAAGGACCAAATTCTGCATAACGGGCAGAGGCTTCATCGAATCGCATCGTATAGACGCAATCTTTTAAATCGATTGGGCTTAAACCAAACAGTGAGACTCCCCACTCGTAATCATCAAGGCCGGTAGAACCGGTTATGAGTTGCACGATCCGGCCGGCAAAATTTCGGCCCGACTTCCCGTGCTCACTCATAAGGGCGACCCTCTCGTCAAAGGGCAGTTGGTACCAGTTATCGCCCGGAAGTCGACGTTTCGACATTGGATAAAAACAAAATGCCGACTTTCCCTCCGGAGGAAATTCGGGATAGAGCCTGGCTTGGCGCATGGGTTCAGGCAGGCCCTTTGCATATTCGGAAATCTCGGTTATCGAGACATACGAATCAACAATCTCAAGGCCTGCTGCTTGTAGGTCACGCTGCAAACCCCTGAGCCTCCAAAGATCTGGGCCAAGTGCCATAAAACAAACGTCTGCCTTATGGCCAAACATGGCAACCGAAACCACCTGATGGTCTCCCTCAGATGCTTCTTTAACCGCAGCAGCAACTCTTTGCCCATCTGAGTTGGGACCAGTCTTGCAAAATAGGTGAAAGATTCCCCAGCCCTCAGGCATCATCATTGGCTCACTCATACCTGCAGCCTACTTCGCCTGGGTAAAACCCTCCCAGCGAGCAAACCTCAAGGCTCAACTACCTAAACGCGACCGATGGCCGACCTAAAAAGGTCGACCATCGAATCGCTAATACTTGAATTGAGAATTTAGGACTAGAAGTCGTCCATGCCTCCGCCTGGCATACCCATTGGCGATGATGAAGGCTTGTCGACAATTACGGCTTCTGTGGTCAAGAACAGTGCTGCAATCGAGGCTGCATTCTGAAGAGCAGAGCGGGTCACCTTTGCTGCATCAATAACGCCGGCCTTCACAAGGTCTTCGTAGACGCCCGTTGCGGCATTCAGTCCTTCTGTTGGGCTATCAAGACTGCGAACACGCTCAACGACGACGCCGCCTTCCATCCCTGCGTTGATGGCAATTTGCTTGAGTGGCTCTTCCAAAGAACGGCTGACCAAACGAGCACCTGTTGCCTCATCGCCGGTCAAAGTCAAAGCAAGTTCATTAACTTTGACCTGAGCACGCAATAGTGCGACGCCACCGCCAGGAACAACTCCCTCTTCGACGGCAGCCTTAGTAGTGCTGACGGCATCTTCAATGCGGTGCTTCTTCTCTTTCAGCTCTACCTCAGTGGCAGCGCCGACCTTAATAACGGCGACTCCACCTGAAAGCTTGGCCAAACGCTCCTGAAGCTTCTCTCGGTCGTAATCAGAATCGGTGTTATCGATCTCTGCCTTGATCTGATTGATGCGGCCCTTAAGATCTGCATCTGAGCCTGCGCCCTCAACGATGGTCGTCTCATCCTTGGTAACAACGATCTTGCGAGCTTGGCCCAGCAGATCAAGAGTTACATTCTCAAGCTTGAGACCAACCTCTTCGGTGATTACTTGGCCACCAGTGAGAATCGCCAGGTCCTGCAGCATTGCCTTACGGCGCTCACCAAAGCCAGGGGCTTTAATCGAGACTGAACGGAATGTTCCCCTGATCTTGTTGACCACCAAAGTTGCAAGCGCTTCGCCATCGACATCTTCGGCGATGATGACTAGTGGCTTGCCCGACTGCATTACCTTTTCGAGCACCGGCAAGAGATCACGCACTGCAGATATCTTCGAACCGACGAGTAGGACGTATCCGTCTTCAATAACTGCTTCCATGCGTTCTGGATCAGTCACGAAGTAAGGAGAGATATAACCCTTGTCAAAGCGCATTCCCTCGACAAGATCCATCTCCATACCAAAGGTCTGGCTTTCTTCGACAGTGATAACGCCGTCTTTACCTACCTTGTCGATTGCTTCAGAGATCATCTGACCGATTTCGTTGTCAGCAGCAGAAATCGATGCCACCTGTGCAATCTGATCCTTTGATTCAGTCTCTGTCGAAATGCTCTTAATGGCTTCGACAGCAACGATTACGGCTTGCTCAATACCACGTTTTAGAACCATGGGGTTAGCGCCTGCGGCAAGGTTGCGAAGACCTTCATGAACCATCGACCACGCAAGAACTGTGGCGGTAGTAGTTCCGTCACCGGCAACATCGTCGGTCTTCTTTGCAACTTCTTTGACCAGCTCGGCGCCGATCCT
>CAYGGL010000004.1:0-27966 GCA_964349215.1 uncultured Acidimicrobiaceae bacterium
GGGTAGCCCAGAGCGAAGATTTTTCAGAAGGCCCACTTGCCTTCATAGAAAAGCGTGCACCCCAATGGAAAGGCCGTTAAATAGAAGGCCGTTAGTCACCTAGGCGGTGGTGGACGATTATTGCTCGAGCGGTGAAATGAGCTGTCTCGAAAAAATTCTTGGTTTGTCGGTTACCCGGCAACACGATTGCGTCGAGTCCTCGACAGCCTTTCTCGCGGGCCCAAGACACCAAGGCCTCAATCAATAATTCACCGATCCCAACCTCTCGGGCACCTTCGATTACGAAAATATCGGTTATGACTGCAATGGTCTCTTTGTTGCGCAAAGCCTCAAGATGGGCCCGGGCATAGCCCACGATCTCTTCATCGATTGTGCCCACCAGAACCAATGATTCAGGGTCGTCGATCGCCGCCGACAGCGTAGGGCCTGCGGGAATTTCTATAGCTTCTCGCTGCGACCATATAAAGCCCCCGCGGTCAGGTGTCTGTTCATCAACCGCAGTTTTAGCCAGATCTGCTAGGTGTGCGAGGTCTTCAGCATTCGCTTGACGTATCGCTTCGATCACTCGCTTGACGACTGCATTTGGGCAATTTTGGCCAATACGGTTCGTCGACCGCGATGTCCGTCTTCATAGGATCTGACAGCTTCAAGTTCTTCTGGATTGAGTGCCACAAGACGTGGAAGAACTTGGGAGGCAGACAATGAGTCGTAGTCAGGAATTGCCAGCAATTCGGCCTCTGGGCCGGCAGTTGTGGTCGATCTAACAGTGCGAGGTGCGGCCCCTGCTGTCCCTTGACCGTTGCCTGTTCCATTGGTGGATGACAAGTTGTTTGACGCGGCCTGGCCCGAGCCTTGCCTCTCCCCTGAGCGATTAAGTTCGTCACGGGCCTCTCTGAGGGCGAGTTTTCCGGCCAACTTTGCGGCTGTAAATTGCCCCGAAAGATTACCCGCGGTCAGCTCTGCGCGACCGACCTCAACAAGCCTTGGAAAGACAGCCTTGGCCAAACTTGCAAGCCCAACGGGAGCGTAAAGCAGCGCCTCTATGGCTTGTTCACCTGCGCTCTTGTTCTCTTGGTCAGTCACAGGAGTCATTCTGCCACCCTTATCGAAAGAAGAGGAGCCGGGAAACTCAAAGCTCTACACACAATCTCGACAGATTTGGCGTTTCTTATCTGCAAGCTGATTTTGTGGCATCACCAAGAAGCAGGACATACATAAGAACTCGCCCGCCGCACGAGGGCGAACCGTTGTCGAATCTCCCCTGTCGTCAGTTTCGACAACGCCCTCAGCCTCGTCGTCCTCTTCGTCATCATCAACTACGACAAGACGATCCTTGAGGATTGTGTCGAGGTCTGCCTCGACATCGTCTGGGTCTTCATCGTCCTCGTCCTCATCGGAGTCTTCATCACCTTCTGATGAAGCCTTCGTTTTCGGTACCGGTGCGACAACGATCTCATCTTCGCCCTCTTCTTCAGCTATGACTTCATCAATGCTGACCAGATCGTCATCGATTAGTACCTCATCGCCAATATCTTCAAGATCGACGATGTCCTCATCGAGGAGTTCCTCATCGATGAGTTCCTCGTCGAGGTCTTCGTCTTCTGGTATTTCAATATCTTCGTTTTCTTCAGCCATTCTCGTCCCTTGAAAAGCGGGTGTATGGATCATTGATAACCGCGGGCGGACTCTAGTCATTCCCACGGGAAATGTCAGTCATTCACTCGGCGTAGGGTAATTCGAAAGTGAGTATAGAGGTGTTGGCTCAAGGGGTGTATTTAGGCCGCTGGTTCTATCAAGGACCTGCCTTCGAGTTCAGATGCCAACAATTGACGAAGCCGAGCTCGATCAATTCGATGAACATCGTTGACTACCAAGATCCCTTCGATCATGTCCTCGGTAACATTTTTGACCGATCTGCCGCTCAAACGCACCGATACTGTTGGATTGCCTTCGTGTCGACGCCTAAATGAACGGTTCACGCCCGCAATTCGGGGAGGACTGCGAAAACCTGGCGCACATAAACCAAGGCGCTTGGCACTATCGGCCAGCTGACGCGCTATGCGAGCAAACTCAAAGGCAGTCATAGGAGTTTCCATGCGATCTATCTTGGCGATTGGGTGTGACAGTAACCCTCGAGCGCCTTGTCATACGGAGGCCCTAGGGTGGCGACTATGTCGAATGTTGAGCAGTTGAATCCAGCGCAGCGGCGGGTGCTGGGTGAACTTCGTGGCGAGGGTGAAGAGCGACCGAGTTTCGATCCTGGCCTAGGTGGCCATCTACGTCAGCGGCTCGACAACGAGATATCCAAAATGGCTGCTGGTTTGGATAAGCCTTTATGGGCCTCTAAGGCGGCACTCAGCAGAGTTTTGAGCTGTGAGTCGTATCACATTGGCGAAGAACAAGCCGGCTTCAGCTGGTCAACATCAACCGCAAGAGGTTCGGTGATCCACAAGGCGGTTCAACTGTCAGTTGGTTGGAAAGGGCCACGAAATGCTCTGGAGCTGATCGATGCAAGCATTGAATCACTCACCCGAGATAACAACAGCGATCTATCTTGTTTCCTAAGCGAGTGTTCCGCTGGAGAATTGGCTGAGCTACGTGCTGAGGCGAGCGAACTCGTATGCAAGTTTCTTGAGCAGTGGCCTCCTTTGGTTCCTGCGTGGAAACCCCGAAGTGAATCGCGCCTTCGAGTGGAGCTGTGCGACTCAAAGGTCATATTGAGCGGTAAAACCGACCTGACTTTAGGAACAGCCAAAGAAAATACGGCCGGTCGTCTGATCGTCGATTTTAAAACTGGACGTCAAGGCCCCCACCATATTGATGACCTGCGATTCTATGCCCTCCTTGATACCTTGATCATTGGAATTCCGCCATTTCGACTGGCCAGCTACTACCTTGATGAGGCCAAATTTCACCCCGAGAATGTGACCGAAGAAGTTCTCGAGGCAGCGCTTCGCAGAACAGTGGCCGGACTGACCCGCCTTCTTGAGCTGACGCTTGGTTTGCGCTCTCCCCAAGTGACTCCGAATCCAACTTGTGGGTGGTGCAGTCTTAGAAATGAGTGTTCAGGTGCGAAAGAATGGGCCGATACAAGACGTGAGAGCGATGACATGTCCGATGTTTGGGAAGATTGAAAGCCAGTGAAGTTTGAAACAGTAGTGTTCGTGAAATGAACATGGTCAAACTCGACATCAATACCGACAACAGGGTCGCAGTGGTCACTCTCAATGATCCTGATCGTCGCAACGCTCTCAATTTAGAAATGGTTTCCGAGATCTGTCTGGTATTCGACCGCCTAGAGGCAGACGATGACATAGGTGCGGTTGTTATCACCGGAGCAGGGTCGGCATTTTGTGCTGGAGCCGCCCTTGGTGATTTGCAAAAAGCTTCTGAAGAAGACTTCAGGGCGATCTATGAAGGCTTTTTGCGAGTAGGGCGCTCGACGCTTCCAACTGTGGCAGCGGTCAATGGAGCCGCTGTGGGTGCCGGCATGAACCTCGCTCTGGTGTGCGACCTAAGGCTTGCCGGTGCCAGAGCGAAATTTGATACAAGATTTGTTGACCTAGGACTTCACCCGGGGGGCGGCCACACCTGGATGTTGAGAAACGCCATTGGACCTCAAGGCGCTGCAGCCCTTGTGTTATTTGGGCAGATCCTAGATGGTCATGAGGCCGAAAAGGCTGGGCTCGTTTGGCGTTGCGTGGAAGACGATGCCCTTTCTCAAGAAGCTTTTCAACTAGCCGCCCGAGCCGCAAGTGGCCCGAAGCTCCTTATCAAAGAGATAAAGGCAACAATGAGCGATATGGCTACGATCACCTCGCATACAAAAGCTGTCGAAAGAGAACTCAAGCCTCAGGTGTGGTCGGTCAGCCAGCCCTTCTTTGCGCAACGTTTGGCTGATCTTCAAGCTCGTGTAAAGGGATCCTAGAAAGATCTTAGAAATAGGTCTCGGTCGCTGCGAGAACGGTGGAAATATAAGTTTGCGAAACCGGGTATAGGCCTGACTTTTGTATCGAACTTAGGCCCTGGTAATAGCCACCTAGAGCCTGAGAAACATCGCCCGAAGTTCGGTCTAATAGCCAGCGAATATAACGGGCTGTCATCTGGATGTTGTGATCTGGATTAGAAGAATCAAGTGGTTCTTTGATCACTCGTTCGCTTAGCCATTTAGCTGTGTTTGGCATGATTTGACCTATCCCTACAGCGCCCGCTGAAGAGATGACGTGATTTTGCCAACCTGATTCAACCCAGGCCACCCCCATAACAAGAGCTACAGGGACTCCATAGGTATTGGCCCAGCGTTCGAATGTAGTGGCCATAGCCATGCGTTCGGGAGACGCCTTTAGGCGCTCAGGAATGCGTGCCATATCAAGAATGGGAACCGGCGGCGGCGGAGGTGGTGGCGCCGGCAGAGGAACCATCAGGCGAGTGCCTATGCGGACTTTGTTTACATCGACAATGGCGTTTACTTCGGCAAGTCTCGAAAGCGTTGTTCCAAATCGTTTTGCTATCGCCGAAAGAGTCTCGCCGCTTGCAACGCTATGTACTCCAAGCATCTCCGCGCTAGGTGCGCTAGGGCTAGGTGCTGGTGGAGCGGGCAATGATGCAGCTATCGGAACGGTATTCAATGGAGAAACTTGCCCGGCTTCACCTTGTCCCGGATCGCCGATCGAAAGTTTCTGGCCTGCTCTTATGTAATGGATATTGGTGATTCCATTAGTGGCGGCAATTTGGGCAACCGTGGTGCCGTGCAAGGCGGCCACTTGAGAGAGTGTCTGGCCCTTGCGAACCACGTAGGTAGAAGCGTTTCCTAAAGCGCAGAGAAGCGAGATGCCTATAACGGTCCCTCCAAGACGAACGATGGAGCGACGGCGCAATCGGCGCTGGTAAGTGGGGCGATCTGTGGGGCAAATAGGCTGTACGGGCACGACAAAACTCCCATCGGCCGCCCGCCTGTCATGCCAGTATGGTCTTGCTCAATAGCAACAGCAACCCCACAAGCAACATTTTATGAAAAATGCTCTACCTGGCTGACCTTACCTGGCCTGGCGTCGTTGTTCTGCCCGGCGCTCTGATTCGAGGCGTTCGAGGGCGGTCTCGCTGTGGTCCACAAAACTCATCATGTCGGCAACAGCGTGGTGGCCGGCTTGTTCGCGAATCAAGCGGTGCATCTCTTGACAGACCTGACGGTATGCAGGGTGTCCTTGGGGGGTGGTTCGCAATTCCAACATATGCATTGCTTCTCGAGCATTCAGTTGCATGCTGTAGCGAATCCGATAAGCCAACGAGACCGCATAGCCTGCCTGAGCAGGGAATTCATTTACCAAGGCGTGGTATAGCAATGCCGAGCGTTCCATTGCCTCTTCAAATTTCAGCTGAGTTTCGGGGCCCGCTTCAGCTACAGCATCGGGCATTACATATCCCAAATCGGGACTCAAGGGCTGCCAGTCGATTGTCAGCATTCGGTGACGCTGAAGGTCTCTAAAAGCTCCGTAGTCTGAACTGATGTCAAAGCGATAATCCAAACGCTCAAGCGCTCGGCCCGGCTTGTGACGGCGATTGGCCCTCTCCCCCACGTATGCCGCCACTATCGATTTACGGTCTTCGATTCCGAGTTTTCTAACGCCCTCAAGAATCTGTGATTCTGGAAGCCTCGATGACGAATAGAGCATGGCGGCGAGCATCTTGTCTTCGCCATCTGGGTCGAAATCTACAAGTTCTACTTCTGAGGCCAACTCAGGTGTTTCAGCTGCAAATAGGCGCTCATAAACATCTTCTACAGCCGAGCGGGTCGAAACCATGTAGTCCGTCCAAGCTCCACCTCGTTCTGGCACATCTACTCGGCGCAGGAATGAAGGAATCACCTTTCGCAATTCAACAAGCATGAGTTGCGCATAGGCACGAGCTTCAGGCAACGGATGCGCCTGCATGCGCAATAGAAGTGCTTCATAACCTTGACCAGTTCCGTAGATTCCAACATTGGAAAGCGAAGCTGCAGGCAATATTCCACGCACCGCATCGAGAGCCTTGGCGCGAATCGATTGTCTATAGACAAAATCAGAATCGGAAGATTCTTTCGGATAACGATCACGTGCCCAGTTCGTCATGGTAGGCAACAACGAACCATAGGTATCGAAAATTCGGTCAAGATCGGCTACATAGCGAGCCCCCAAAGACGAAGCCAACAAAGAGGGGTCACGCAGATAGCGGTAACGTCCACCGAGGCGAGAATCGTAGGCTATATAGCGGGTCGATTGTTCGAGATAGGCCATCAAGCGGCCCCACTCCAACACCTTTGTCAGCAGGTTTGAAGCCTGTTCGCAGGCAAGGTGCACACCGCCCAGCTGGGCTACCGAATCATCGCCATACTCGTAAAAGACCTTGTCATAGAGTTGCTCCGCTCTGCGCACACCCACAGTTGCATCAATGCCGATATCTCCGTCAATCTCCAGTTCGTCAACGAACTCATCTAGGAAAAGGCGGCGAAGGCTCTTGTCGGTACGGCTGTAGCGGGCAAAAAGTGCCCCTTTAACTACTTCTGGAAGGTTAACCAGGGCGAAAACCGGCCCATCGAGGTTGGACATGTATCGACGAAGTATGTCTGCCTCATGGGGTGTCCATTCTTCGGCGAAGTAGGTCGTCACAGATATGAGCCTAATGCCCCGAGGGTTCGCGGTGCGTGAGCCTTTCGGCTTCAAAAAGAAGGTGACAAATGCCACTGCGTAGAAATTGAGCTCTAGCAACAAAAGCAAGAGAGGGGGTGAAACTCACATGACCATCATCCGACGGAGCCTTCCAGTGCTGGCACTCGTAGGCATTGCTTTCACAAGCACTGCATGCTCGCTAACTGACGCACTCCCCCTTCTGGATCTTCTTGGGGCACTAATGGGTTAATCCCCAATGGGCGACAGCCCCAAATCAGAAAGCGGTGGAAATACAATGCTGGGGTGGCATTCTTTCCACCGCTTTCTAGGTTTTGACCACCTTTGTCACTCTCGTTATTTCGCTAGTCAAGAGCACAAATATCAACAAGGCTGCACCCAATACGATTGCGATGTCGGCGATATTGAAGATACTGAAGTAGCGCAGGTGAATGAAGTCGATCACAGCGCCTCGCCCCACGCGATCGACTATGTTGCCCGATGCCCCGCCCACAAGAAGGCCTGATGCGAATTGCGCTCTTGGAGACGCTGTTGCCCATTCCATTCGCAATAAAAGCGCTAGCAGGGCAAACGAAATGCCTACGACTAGCGCAATTGCCTTCGAACCTGCACCGATACTGAATGCAACACCTTCATTTGTTGTTAGAGACACCTCGATCAGCTGTGGGGAATCAACGTGAGAAACCGGGAGAGTCTCAAGTGCCCACCATTTGGTTAGTTGATCTATCGCCAAGGTAATAGACGAGATGATCGTGAGAGTACGAATTATCTGACCTCGAGGTGTGCCGAGAATTTTGAGGTCTGGCTTCATGTGGTCAGTATCGGACTTAATCGCCTTTTACTTGATGGCTAAACAGTTTTATTGCTAAACGTTTCCTTTATCGATTCCATCAGACCTGCTTCGGTCCAAATGTCGACAACAAGACGAGCCATCAGGGTTGCGCCGTCAACTACTGCCTTGTCGCCCGACGCCGATCGGGCATGGACAGCAAAGTCATGAGAATGAATGGAGACGCCGGCCGGAGCCACTTTCAACATTGGATGTATTGACGGAACCCGATGGCTTACATTTCCCATGTCTGTGCTTCCGAGAACTTGGTGCCCACCTGAACGTGGATCGCTCATGGGCCGCCCTAACGCAGCGGCATGGGTTCCAAAAAGCTCGGCCATTGTCGGATTGTCCATCATGTCTGCATAGGTTGGTCCGCCTTCGTGGTGTTCGAAGGTGCATCCGGTGGCCATTGCGCCGGCCTCAAAGCATGCGAGCACGCGCTGTTGCAATGCGTCGAGGTCTCTGAGCTTTGGAGTGCGGATCATCCAGTCCATCACTGCAAGGTCGGGCACAACATTGGGCATCTTGCCTCCATCGACAAAGACGCCATGCACGCGCTCGCCTGGCTGAAGATGTTGGCGTAATGCTGCGACGTTTTGATAGCTGAGCACTGCTGCATCAAGAGCATTCTTGCCCAGATGGGGAAATGCAGCAGCGTGGGCTGAGTGGCCATGCCAGGTCGCTCTCATGATTGCTACTGCAAGCGTGCTCATCGACAAAAGGTCTGCATCTGCCGGATGAATCATGATCGCTGCATCTGCGTCGTCAAATGCTCCCGAGTCTCCAAGCAGTACCTTGCCTCCCCCACCCTCTTCTCCGGGTGTGCCCAACACTCGAACTCTTCCATCTAGCTCTTCGGCAAGTGTTGCTACAGCGAGTCCTGCCCCAAGTCCCGCTGCGCCGATGATGTTGTGTCCACAAGCATGTCCAACCGAGGGAAGAGCGTCATATTCACAACAGATCACAACCAACGGCCCTCGTGTGCCGGCTTCGGCAACAAATGCTGTTTCGATGCCGAAGGCCCCGCGAGTTACCGACATACCTCCGGCTTCGAGTTCGTCACTCAACCTCTTTGAGGCATGGTGTTCTTCGAAACGAAGTTCAGGCTTGTCGAATATGGCGTGTGAGGTTGCAATCAATGTATCGCAGCGCTGCGCGATGTCGTCGCTCACCCGTTGGTATAGATCTTGCTTGTTAAGCCCTGGTTGATTCATGCCCGGTTGATTCATGTCTGGTGACTCAGGACGATGTTGCCGAGCTGGTCACCTTTTTCCAGTCGCGACAGAGCTTCTGGATACTCGCTGAGTTTGAACACCTGATCAACCACAATCGCAACATCTTGTTCCATGAGTTCAACGACTTGTGCCCACTCTTCATAAGAGCCCATGGTCGAACCGATGATCTCATGTTGTTTGAAGAACAAACGAGGCAATGAGATTTCAACGCTCGGACCAGACGTTCCACCACAAACGACTAGACGCCCGCCCGGGCGCAATGATCTAACGGAGTTCTCCCAAGTGGCTGGGCCAACTGATTCGATTACGAGATCGGCTGACACGTCCCATCGCTGCGATTGGGAGTCAACGGCTTCATCTGCGCCTAGCTCAAGAGCCCTTGCGCGCTTAGTTGCATCACGAGACGTAATGATCACGTGCGCACCCATTGACTTTGCAAGCGACAGAGCAGCGCTCGATACTCCCCCGCCGACTCCGACAATCAACACGGTTTCTCCCGCTCGCAGGCGTCCTCTTCTCAACATGCGCCATGCAGTGAGAGTGGCCAGACCAAATGCCGCGCTCTGTTCCCACGAAAGGTTCTGAGGCCGAGGTGTCACGTTCTCTGCGGGTACCACAATCCAAGTGCCATGCCCACCCCAACGATGTTCACCGGTGATTTGAAATTGCTTACACAAAGGTGACTCGCCCGAAAGACAGACCCGACAGCGCCGACAAGACACTGCAGGATTAACTACCACCTCGGTATCAACAAGATCAGCGCTGACTCCCTCGCCGACCATGTCAATTACCCCTGCAACGTCACAGCCTGGAACATGAGGAAGATGTGGCCGTGGCTTTCCCTGCGTAACCCATAAATCCATATGATTCAACGCACTTGTAACAACCTTTACGCGTACATCACCAGGGCCCGGAATCGGATCAGGCACCTCGTCCCAAACGTAATCACCAGGCGAATCCTTAAGAACCCAAGCTTGCATGGGCTAGATCCTAAGGACTCACAGCTGCTTAGACAAAGATGGTTAGCGCATCTGGCTCGAGGGAAATGTTGAGATGGTCGGTGCTGGGGTGACGAATGCCGTCTAGATAGATAGGGAGTTTTCTGGTCAGGGTGATATCGAATGTGTTTGCTCTGCGGCCAATGATGTCGGGATGAGGCAGATGAGCCCCCAAGGGAAGTCGTGCCTTGACCATGGCGCGTTGTCTTAGGGGAACCTTTGCTTCATAAACATCGAGTAGGGCGTCTCCTGGGTGTGCCTTTGGCCCGGTATTCCAACTGTTAAGCCAAGCGGCGTTCATTGCCACGACCGCTTCGCCGCGCCACCATTGGCGTCGAGCCACAAGATGAGCAACGAAGTAATGCTTTTGTCCGTTGAAAGTTGCGACTCCAAGATCGCACGTAAAGCTCACGGCTTGCTCTGAATGCAGTCGAGTTTTATCTCCTGTGCCGCCCAGCGTTCGATAGAGGTCGCCTCCCAGCAGTCCGATGGGGGGAATTGGTTGTTCCAAATGACGGGCCTTGGTAACGATGGCGCAAGCCTCGGCGTCAGTTGTGACAATCACTCCATGGTCAGGCAATGGGCGCAGTTCGCCCCAATCTTCACCCTTGCGAATAGTCATCGCCATCGTTGTCTGAATAATCGTCACCATCTGTAACTGCCGAGGAGGCTGCAACAATTCCTCGAAACAGCGCTGCGCTTGCTTGCCTGGCTGCATCAGAAGTTGAAGGCAGCGGGGCTGCTTCTGCGATCTGGCGCAATAGATCGATTAGCTGTTTGATGTTTCGTACAAAATCGCCGCCTGAAAGTTCTTCGTTTTCAAGAACCTCAACAAGGTCTTCTCCACCCACCCAGGCATATGCAAGGCCAACAAAGCCCGGGTCAAGTTCGCGAATTGGTGGAACGCCAACGCGTTCTTCGATATCGATTACTCGCAAACGAAGACCTTCGATTTCGGCCCAGCGCTTTCGAAGTTTGGCCGTAGGAAACCAAGGGACAGCGTCTTGTCCGCTACCCCTTGACTCATAAGTAAAGAGTGAAGCAAGTGCAGCGATTGATTGAGGATCGAGGTCATCGAACAAACCGGCATTTAGGCATTCAGTCAGCAAGAGGTCGGCCTCATGAAAAATTCTCGCCAATCCGTCACCGCGTTTGGTAAGTGTCCAGCCCTTTATGTATTTGAGTTCTTCGAGGACCTGAAGAATTCGATCGAACGATCTGGCGATTGTTGATGAATGGCCTAATACCCGTCGCTTTATCTGGTCGTATTGGTTGGAGAGGCGCTCTGAATCACTCACGGCTCGGCGATGTAGCTCGACATCAGGACAACTGGCAACCGGGTGTTGGGAAACGGCTGACTCTAGTTTCGCCAAACTAGTGGTCTGCTTTTTCCCGCCCTTCATCTTCGAACTTTCCTTTATCGAGCCTTTGGCCGATGGCTTTCGTAGACGCGACTTGGAAAGCAGTGTGGCAACGGCACGCTGATAGGTAGGACTATGAGGAGCATATGGAGTCGGGAGTTCAAGATGGCCGAGTTGCTGTGGGGCTTGGTCGAAATCTGCTGGTCCGAATACCAGACGATGCTTATTTGCCGTCAGCACTCGAAGACGTGTGCCGCCTTGACGACGAGCAGATGAGAGAACGACCGCTGTGGTTGGTTGTCTCCGATCTGGTACATCGATAACGTCACCCGGACGTAACAGTGCCAATGCATCTTCTATCTGATGCAGCTTCGAGGGCGCCTCTTTGCGTAATTCTTGAATGCGTTTTTCCAACATGACCAGTTCAACCGGGTCGCCCAATTCGCATTGAATGGCTTCTTGGGTTTCTTCACGTTTTTGTGCGATTCGTTCAAGCTGAACCTCAAGTCCAACAACTTCTCGATCGCTTATGTACTGAGCGAATGAGAGGTTCAAGAGGTGTCGAGCTTCTTCTGGCGGGTAACGCCGAACAAGATTGACAGCCATGTTGTATGTGGGTCTAAAGGCGGAAGACAAAGCAAACGAACGCGCCACTGCCAGAGCGGCGACCTGTTCAAATGAGATAAACGGCGACCACAAAACCACTGCATTTCCGTGATCGTCAATGCCCCTGCGTCCGGCTCTGCCCGTTAGTTGGGTGTATTGACTCGGAGTCAAAAACTCATGACGCTCGCCGGTGAACTTGGTGAGCTTTTCGATCACGACACTTCGCGCAGGCATGTTGATGCCAAGTGCCAAGGTTTCAGTGGCAAAGACCAACTTGACCAGTCCGGCCATAAAACAAGCTTCAACGGCTTCTTTAAATGGAGGCACCATCCCTGCATGATGAGATGCAATTCCCGCTTCCATGCCGCTCATCCAACGAGCCCAACCCAAAACGTCTAAGTCGTCATCACTCAACGTTCGCACGTGTTGTTCACAAATGGCCCTGATGCGAAGACGCTCATCGGCATCGGTCAATGAGAGATGCACATCGAGGCACTGGCGAACGGCTTCATCACATGCCGCACGGCTGAAGATGAAATAAAGCGCCGGCAACATCGAAGCTTCACTGAGACGTTCTACAACCTCAACGCGCCTTGGGGTATAGAGCTTGCGCCCCGGACGACGTTTGCCTTTGTTGACTCTTGGCCCTCGTAACGCCTCTTCATCCAGCTTTCTCGCTTCTGGATTAGGACGATCACCGATCACAACAGGTAAGAGATGTGGGTAGTCGATCCCGCGTTCGCCGACCATATAGAGATTTTCGAGTTCAACAGGACGTTGATATTCGATTACGGCCTTTGTGGGCCCACGCACAGTCGAAATCCATTCGGCCAGCTCATCTGCATTCGATACGGTCGCCGACAAACAGACCAGTCGCACCGATCGGGGAAGATGAATGATTACTTCTTCCCAGACCGGCCCACGATAAGCGTCTTGTAAATAATGGACCTCGTCGAGAACTACATAACGCAGGTGCGCAAGCGTAGAAGAGGCTGCGTAGATCATGTTGCGCAAAACCTCTGTGGTCATAACAACGATCGGCGCTTCAGGGTTGATGGTGTTGTCCCCTGTTAACAGCCCAACTTGGTCGAGGCCATACCGTGTGACGAAGTCGTGATATTTCTGGTTTGAGAGCGCTTTGATCGGTGTTGTGTAGAAGGCCTTTTGGCCGTGTGTAATGGCGTCGGCTACAGCGTGTTCTGCAACCACCGTCTTTCCCGAACCAGTCGGGGCGGCAACCAGGACTGAGTTTCCATGATTTAAAGCAGCAATGGCTCGACGCTGAAAATCATCTAGAACGAAGTCATAAACCGGAAGCGCAGTGCCTTCAGTCATGGTTGGTACTCGGCTATCTGTCTGAGCTCTTTATAAGGAAGCGACCGATAAGAATTGAGCATTCGTAAAACAGATACATAGGTAGTGATAAGGCAATCAGGGTAAACGGATCGCCTGATGGAGTGATCACTGCGACTAGTACGACGATCACGACAGCAGCGTAGCGCCGCCATGAAGACAAGGTTCGCCACGACAACATTCCGGCCATTTGCAAGAAGATCAAAACGATTGGAAATTCGAAACCAAGGCCAAAGGTAAGCATCAAGAAAATGACCAGGCTGAGATATTTAGATGGCGAATACATCGTGGTGAGCGAGTCTCCGCCAACTTGTACAAAGAACGTCAGAGCTTGGGGAAATGTCCAAAGGGCAAGCCCTGCTCCAAGAACGAACAGGGTGACCGAGGCGACAACAAATGGAATTGCCCAGCGTTTTTCTTTGTCATGTAGCCCAGGGGTTATGAATCTCCAGATCTGCCACATGATCGCCGGTGATGCAATCAGAAAGCCAACATATGTCGATACTTTTAGGCGAACAGAAAGACTCTCGATTGGGTCGGTGACCAGAAACGAGCATTCATCCGAGACCTGACAATAGGGTTTTTGGAGAATCTCAAGAACTGGGTTGTAGAGCACAAAACCAATAGCGACCCCAACTGCGAGCGCAATAAGGATCTTGATTATGCGACTACGCAGCTCTGTCAGATGTTCAACGAGAGTCATTGTTGGCGGCTCAGTCGTAGAGCCGCCGGCGGTGGAGCGCGATTTTCTTATGGGAAACGAAAGCTTCATTCAAGCTCTCAGTTCGAAGAGTAATCGTCAGGTTTTGGCCTTATCTCTTCGTGGTTTCCGCCAGCTGCTCGATCAGCTTCATCTGTTGATATCACGTCAATAGAGTCAAGGGCATCACGTAATTCTGTTTGGAAGCCGCTGCTCATGCGCCGGAACTCACTCATGGCATGGGCCAATTTACGGGCTGCCTCGGGCAGCTTTGAGGGGCCTAAGACGATCAAAGCGACCAGCAGAATTACCAACAGCTCTGGTGTTCCAAGATTTAACACCCGGCAAGTCTACCGGAGGGTTACATCCTCGGTTGAAGACTAATTGTCAGTTTCGATTGTCATCGATGCCAACTTCGAGAACCAGGCATCACTTTGCAACAATTCGTGAAACTCAAGCAGGTCATCGTGAGTAAGGGGATCGCCCTCGTGAACCTCGGAGAGTTCAGCTGGGAGTCTCCAAATTTCGAGTACGACCCCAGACGAAACCAACAGATCTACTATGCGCTGTTCGGCACTCTTGGTTACGGCCAACTGACATTCGGGGCACCTGAAGACGTATGCCCCGCTGTTATCAGCAGCACATACTCGAACCTTCATATCCTTGGTTGTTAGCTCGATGTCCCCACATTCGGGGCAACTCGCTCGAATTGTTGCCATCCTGGCTGTCCTCCTTGTCATCCCTCGTATATATCTATCGGCTCATCAGGTAGGACCCTTGAGTGGAACGTAGCAGTTTTAAGTGATTTGGAGTGATATTTTGCTTCGACCGTGATCTATCACTCATCTCTTATCGATCCGCCCATAGGTTTTGCCCATCGCGGCGCCCGTTTACACGCTTTGGAGAACACCATTGAAGCTTTCACGCTTGCCTGTCGGCTGGGTGCGTCAGGACTTGAGAGTGATGTTTGGATTACCCAAGATGGCGAAGCAGTTCTTGACCACGATGGCATAGTGCGTCAACGTCTGCGAAGGCGCCCAATCTCAACTTTGAACTTGAATGAGCTGCCCAGCCATATTCCGACGTTGGCGCAGCTTTATGAAACTTGCGGCACCCATTTGCCTCTCTCGTTGGACATAAAGGACCCAGCGGCTGCGCCCGTAGTCATTTCTGTTGCAAGCGCAGCAGGTCCTGAGGCCCTTTCAAACCTGTGGCTTTGTAGTCCTTCATGGGAGCAGGCCGGCTCATGGAGGAGACTCAGCGACGATATTCATCTGATCGATTCCACTCGGCTGAAAGCAATTTCAGAAGGCCCTGAGCGACGAGCTGCCAAACTCGCTGACTTAGGAATAGATGGCATAAATATGCCTTACCAAGACTGGAATGGCGGTCTGACCACTCTGTTTCATCGCTTTCAACGAGTCGCTTTCGCCTGGGACGCTCATCACAGTCATCAACTGCACAAGGTTCTGCGTATGGGCATAGATGCTGTTTACAGCGATGATGTCGAGTCCATGGTTAATGCCCTAACTGCTCTCTAAAAACAGGGTTTGTGAGTAGTGGTGTCTAATGTCACAAATATGAAATCTGGGCGTATTTTTCGCAAACGTACCGTGGGAAGCTGCGTGGTGCTGGCGACAACATTCACCGTGCTTGCCGTTCCCAGCACGCTTCCAGACGCCAAAGCTGCCACGAGCACAAGCTCGGCAGTCGATCCATCTTCACCTCTGTGCATCAGACGAACGAGCGCCCCAGAGGTAGGACTTGAATTTTTGAGCACCATCCCGGTGGCTGATCGCCTGAGCGAAGTCTCCTTCCGCTCCCGGGCACTCAATGGCGCAACCGTCAAGGCCAACGTTTTGTTGCCGCCTAACTACGACAAAAGTGGTGCGACTCGTTATCCCGTTCTCTATCTATTTCATGGACGTTCTGGCGACCACACCGATTGGTACAAAAAAGGCGGCATTGCAGCCGTCAACCAACAAGTAATAACGGTCATGGCTGATGCTGGAACTGTCGGATGGCATGCAGACTGGATGGGCGAAGAACGCATAGGTCCCGACAAAGGCAAGCCCGCCCCCGCTTGGGAAACCTTTCACATCAAAGAACTAATTCCCTGGGTTGATTCCAACTACCACACGCGGGGTGATCGATCCGCACGAGCTATAGCGGGACTCTCGATGGGTGGCTATGGGGCGGTTCTCTACGCTGCTCGCCATCCAGAGGTATTTGGTGTCGTAGGTTCTTTATCGGGTCAACTCGACATGTTGGCCGGCTACCCAATCGTGCCGCTATTGCAGACATACGGTGGCAACCTTTTTGAGCTGAAACTCCCCGATCCTTGCATTTGGGGTGATCCGGTCATTGAACGGGTGAATTGGGAAGATCACAGTCCATTCCAGCTCTATTCAAATCTTCGTGGGGTCAAGCTATTCATTGCTGCCGGAAACGGCGTTCCTGCCAAACTGAGTGCCGATCCAGTGAAGCTGGGTACTGAGATCATCGGTGAAGTCGCATTTCGACAGATGTCCATGTCACTTGCCAAGCGACTCGATTCTGTCGGAATTGACTATAAGACCCATTACACAAGTGGAGGCCACAACTGGGACCTTTGGCCAAAACAGCTTGCGGCTTTTTATCCATTCATGTTGGAAGCAGCAAATGCTCCGGCTGCCTCTTCAATAGGAGTTAACTTTTCTTATCGAACGGCAGAGCCCAATTTCTCAGCCTGGGATTGGGAGTTTCAGGTCAATCGTAGCGTTCGAGAGTTTACCTATCTTGAACAAGTCAACGCCTCTGGATTGGCCGTCACCGGAAGCGGCCGCCTTGATGTGACAACGGCGGCGCTATATGCGCCTGGTGGATCCTACAAGGTGAGCTTTAATGGCCTTGGCACTCAACAACTTGTCGCAGACGGTTCAGGCCGGCTTTCATTCAGCGTTGACCTGGGACCGGCAAATCTGGTTCAACAAAAACGTTTTGACTCAGGTGCCATGGCAGGTTTTCGTAAAGTCATAGTTGCTATTTCTCAAAACTAACTACTAGTTAGAGAAGTTCGAAGCGACTCAATGGCCAAATTCTTATGAAGGCACGTCCGACGATTGTGTCTTCATCTACTGCACCAAATACACGGCTGTCACATGAGTTGATGCGATTGTCTCCCATGACAAAGACATGGCCAGGAGGAACGGTCTGCTTGGGGAGGTTAGTGGTCACGGCCCCTTCGATGTAGGGCTCTGGTATTGCCTTGTCGTTGATCAGAACTCCCCCATCTTTTCCTTCGATGGTGTCACCTTCAACTGCGATTACGCGCTTGATGAGTTCTTTGGGGGCATTGCCCGAATTGCATGGACCGTTCCCGGTGGGGTCGCCCGGACGTTTAAAGACAATCAAATCTTCGCGATTGACTTCATGTAGGTCGTAACTGAGCTTGTTGACCAAAACTCGGTGGTTCTTGTCAAGTGTTGGATACATCGAGAGAGAAGGAATGTAATAGGCCTGAATCAAGAAGGCCTTGACCAGGGTTGCTACCAAAATGGCCCCGACCAATATGGCTACCCATTCGATCGAATTGCGCAAGGAGCTGCGCTGTTTAGAGGAACCAGCCTGTTTGATTTCGGGAAATTCTTCGGACGACGTATCTGAGTTCTGATTTGTGGGGTTGTCCTTCACGATAAAAGCGAGGTTACAGCCTTAAGGAGATAATCCGATGTCATGTTTCGGGAGCCTATTTAGAGGGCCGAGCCCTTATAGCGCTTAAGGATTCGTTTGGCGGCTTCTCGTGCCAGTGAAGTGTCGCCATCAACGACGCGGGCATTGGATCCCAGGCGTACCAATAGGCGCTCTAACCAGGCCCTTTCACTTACCGCAATAGTCACTTCCAAATTGCCATTTTTGAGCTCGACTATTTTGTCAAGCGGATATTGGTCAATGATCCAGCGAGCCGCTGCGGTCAGTTCAATGACCGTTCGTGGTACGTGTTCGTCAGCATGAAACACTGTGGGGTCGTCTAAATGTTCGGGCAGGTGTTCAGGAGCCTCAAAGCAACGATCTAACAGGCTGATGCTGCGAATGCGGTCAATCCGAAATCGTCTTTGTGCTTGGGCCAATGTGCACCAAGCGTTTACATACCACTCCCCCTCGGCCAAGAAGACCAAGTGGGGCTCGATAACCCGTCTGGTCCGTACGTCTCGGCCATAGGTGTAGTAATCGATTTCTACTTGTTGATGTCTAGTTACAGATTCCCTGAGGAGCTCAAGCGTCTCTTGGGAAGCTTTTCCCAAGTTGATTTCGATTGCTTCTCCAGGTTCGATACCTAATACATCAGCAATTTTGCCAAGGCCTCGCGCCAGTGGGCCCTGAGGGTCAGAACCAGTGGCCGCCATGAGGGTTGCTCCTTTGGCCACGAGAGAGAGGCCCTCTTCTGGAGTCAGGCGTAGCGGCCTTGAGAAATAGTCGGCATAACGAATCCATACACGCCCATCTTCAATATCAACTTCCATCAACGTGTCGGGCGTAAAGGGGTAGACGCCGCAAAGAAAGAGAAGATCGAGATCAACCAAGAGCTCATCATTTGTGATGTCAAAGCGCGTGCAAATCTCATCGAGTGTCGGCCCGTCTTGCGCTACCACCCAAGGCACTATCGCCAGTAGGCGCTTAAGACGTTCGTCGGCCCCCATTTTCTTAGTCGGGCGTTCGCTCATTGATATTTACCAGTTGTCTCAAGACCGACGATTGTTTCAAGCCAGACGATTACATCATCTCGAAGTTCTGGAGGGCTGAGCACTTCTGCATGTTCTAAAAATCCCAATATGAAAGATCTGAAGCCCTCATGATTTGTCACAGTGATCGAAACTTCAATCGATCCGTCTTCTAAATGGCCTACGACGCTTTCGGGGCCTAATTGATCAACTGCCCAACCGGCTTGATCGGCATCTATACGCACCACCGCATCCACTACGGGCTCATTTCCCATTTCCCAAGGATGCATGCGAGCAGTATTGAGACTACGACGTTCAAATTGTCCGGGTGCTCCTACCTCGACTCCTCCATCGATTCGATCAAGTCGAAATTGGCGCTCAGCTTCTTTGTCATGATCCCAACCCTCTAGGTACCAGCGGCCACGAGCATAAGAAAGACGCAATGGGTCAAGATGACGAATTTCAGAGCGATAAGTGAACGAGACCGGCGACTGTCTTGCCACGGCGTCGAAGAGAGTTGCCAATAACGGCGTTGCAACAAGTCGAACGACGGGGACTTCGCTCGCCATTGCAGAGTTGCCACCGAGCTTCCAAAGGGCCCCTTCGTCTTTGATGCCTTCTACCTGTACTGCCATGGTCGCCAGATGCAGGGCTGCCAGTTCTTCGGCATCGAGGCCAGGGTCACGTAGTCGGTAGTTCTCAGGTGATATCCGATAGCCCTCTACGGGAGGGTCAGTTCCATCGACCATGTCCAGCATTAGCGGAACACCCATGTCACGTAATGCCTCTTTGTCGCGTTCAAACGCACGACGAAACGCTGATCGAGACTCAGTAGGGTCAGGATAACCAGGAACTCGCTGCGCTATTTCAGACGCAGTTAGTGGACGGGTGGAACTCAGGAGTGCTGCTGTCAGATTTAACAAGCGCTCCAATCGTTCTTGTATGGCCACGCAGAGATGCTAGCCATTTGGGCGTATTAGTGATGCACCCAGTGCCCCAGCCGAACCGGCGACCTCAAAAAAACCAGGGTCGACGTCGGGACCTCTGCCCATTGATTTAACTTCGAGCCCTGATTGTTCCAAAAGTTTTGAAATATCGGGCGTGTTGATTGAACGAACATTGTGACGATCTGTGATACCCGCTTGTTGAAGATCGTCGAGGACCAGCTGTTGCCATGGCCCTATGGGAACAGCGATCTGGACCCGCTCATGGGTTGCAAGTGAAAGAGCGGTCAGACTGTGGTGGCTGACCCCAAGATGGCGAAGGCGCTGATCGGCTTGAGAAAATCGCAATGCCGCAATTGGATGTCCACCCAACCACGAAACCGTGTCGAGGATCGGCCCAACTTCTAGTGCGGAATATCCCAAGCGAGTGGCTGTCCCCACGACACCAGGGCCCATCGCCACAATAGCGATATCAATCCCTTCCACTTGGCGAGCCGCAACGAGAGCAGAGGCAACATTTACAGCTTCGTGATCGCCGCCAAAGGCTTGTCCGGCAGTAATAGTGACATTGATCAGGTTCTTTTTAACAAGGTCAGCTATGAGATCAGAAAGAACTAAAGGCAATGCCGCCGCGTCAGTCATGACATAGGCAATCTTTGCCTCTGGCATCAGATGTCGGATCGCGACTGACACACAAGGCACCTGACTGTGTAAGCCACAAACGACCACGGGCATGTCATCTATGTCATCGACATCAGCCAAGGCCTCGCCGTGAAGTTCCTCAACCGAACCTGAGTCTGTCTGAAGGCTGGTATAGCGCATCTTCATAATGTGCCCCGGCCCTGGTGCAATCAGCTCGTCATGAGAGAGATTCCAATGCACCACATGCCAACCACCTGTACCCAGCCCGAGTTCGACTGCGGTGGTATTCAACACCACCTTGTTGCCTACTGCGACAGTGCCTATCAGCTCTGTCAACGAGTAGGCGTTGGCGACAGATCCGTCGCTCATGGCGACCTCGATGCGCTGCATGCCGCGCCTTTGGTTGAGAATCGCCGACACTGTGCCGCTGCGAAACGACGGCATAAGCCCTATAGACCCGCTATGAGCCGGTCTACCCGATCATCACGAGATTTAAATGGGTCCTTACAAAGCACGGTTCGCTGCGCTTGATCATTTAGTTTTAGATGTACCCAGTCAACTGTGTAATCACGCTTACGCTCTTTGGCGGCACGTATGAACTCTCCCCGCAGTCGAGCCCTCGTGGTCTGTGGGGGCTCGAGGCTGTCGGGCCCGGCCCTGTCTATATCGCTATCAAGACATATTCGCTCGACCATGTCCCTTGCCTGCATGCGGTAGAAGAGCCCTCTTTCTCTGCTGATGTCGTGATACTGCAGGTCCATCAGGGCGACCTTGGGATGAGTCAATGGAATGTCATGTTTTTCTCGGTAGGACTCGATTAGGCGATGCTTGATCACCCAATCAATTTCGCGGTCGAGACTCAAGGGATCGTCGCTAAGACCGGTGACACAGTGTTCCCACATATCAAGAGCCTGTTTTTCTATTGGACTCAACTCATGAGTTTCGGCATAACGCAACACGCGCTCTAAATATTCGCTTTGAATATCGAGAGCGCTTACTTCTCTTCCGTTCAAGAGCCGCACGCGACGGCGACAAGTCATGTCATGGCTAATTTCGCGAATGGCCCTGATCGGGTTTTCAAGCGTCATGTCTCGCAAGATGACGTGAGGATCTTCCAACATTCTCAACATGAGAGCCGTTGCGCCAACCTTTAAAAAGGTTGCGTACTCACTCATATTCGAATCGCCGACTATTACATGCAGGCGTCTGTATTTTTCAGCGTCAGCGTGTGGCTCATCACGAGTATTGATTATTGGCCGACTGCGAGTTGTGGCGCTCGATACACCTTCCCAGATGTGTTCAGCGCGTTGAGAAATTGAGTAGGTCGCTCCCCTGGCAGTTTGGAGAACTTTTCCTGCTCCCGCATAAATCTGTCGTGAAACTAGGAATGGAATCAAGACTTCGGCATAGTGACCAAAATCATCGCGCCGACTGGTGAGATAGTTCTCATGACATCCATATGAGTTACCGGCCGAGTCAGTGTTGTTTTTAAACAGATAGACCACTCCACGGATGCCTTCTTCTCGCAGTCGCTGCTCGGCGAAGCCCAAGAGCTGTTCGAGAATGCGCTCTCCAGCCTTGTCATGAACAACAAGGTCATAGATCGAATCGCATTCAGGGGTGGCATATTCGGGGTGGCTGCCAACGTCTAGATATAGACGCGCCCCATTTTCAAGAAATACGTTGCTTGAACGCCCCCAAGAAACAACTCGACGAAATAGGTATCGAGCGACCTCATCTGGGCTCAAACGTCGTTGTCCCCGAAGGGTACACGTGACGCCATACTCATTTTCGAGGCCAAAGATTCGCCTATCCATAGACCATCACGCTATTTGGTAGTCCATGATTTCCAACGCACACACATGACCTATCGGCCTTGAATGAGAGGCGTTGAAGACTAGTTGTGGTAATCAGCTTGACGAGCCTAAAAGAGCGGCCACTTGGTCATCTTCGATTCGTTCAAATACTCGCCGCTGATCGCTTCGAGTCAGAATCGCAACTTCTAAGTCGCTGGCAGGCAACGTACGGTTAGGGCCGGCAAGCGCACTTACACAAGCGCTCAGCGTTGCCTTGAGGTCAGCGCCGTCTACATAGGTTGATTCCAGACGTGCAGCGATTGCCTCAGCCTCACCGCCTAGAACTGTAAAACGTTGCTCATCGACAACCGTGCCGTCATAGAGGATGTGAAATAGCTGGTCTTCGCTCGGATCCTTCCCAACTTCGGCGACAAGAATCTCAACTTCCATGGGTTTCATCTCATGAGTGAAAACCTGGCCCAATATCTGGGCGTACTGATTGGCCAAGCTGCGTGCATCGACATCTTCTCGACTGTATGAATAGCCCTTGAGATCGGCAGCTCGCACCCCTGCAATGCGTAGTTGGTCAAACTCGTTGTACTTGCCAACTCCGGCAAAAGCTATGCGGTCATAGATCTCGCTGATTTTTCTCAAAGTCCGAGATGGGTTCTCAGCACAGATCAATACTCCATCGGCATAAGTAGCTGTTATCAAACTGCGGCCGCGTGCAATGCCCTTTCGTGCATAGTCTGCACGGTCTTTCATTACCTGTTCTGGAGCAACGTAAAAAGGCATGCTCATGATGTATACCTCTCGCCCATGGTCGGGTTGGCTCCAATCGAAGTGCTTTCGGACAAGGCAAGTTTGTTAACCAACATGCGGAATCGATCGGAAACTTCTGATTCATCAACCCGCTGGAAACCATCCAAAGTAATCACAGCAACAGTTGGATAAATGCCACGAACAAGATCGGGCCCTCCGGTGGCTGAGTCTTCATCAGCAGCCTGAAAGAGACCAGATATTGCCAGATCAATGGACTCTTCGCGCGTCATGCCATCGCGGAAACCCATTTTTATTGCAGACCCTGCATGTAAAGACCCAGAGCCGGTGGAAGCAAAGTCGCGCTCTTCATAGCGGCCACCTGTGATGTCGTATTGGAAGAGACGGCCAAGTTTTCGACGCATGTCGTATCCGGCGAAAAGGGGAATGACAGCCATACCTTGCATAGCGAATGGAAGGTGGTTTTTAACCATTCCGCTCAGCTGATTGGCCTTGCCTTCCAGGCTTAGCTGATTTCCTTCAACCTTTTCATAATGTTCCAATTGCAGTTGGAACATCTTGACCATATCCATGGCAGGCCCTGCTGCACCTGCGATCGCAACTCCTGAATGGCGATCGGCAGGGAACACTTTCTCCATGGTTCTGTAGCTGATCAGGTGCCCAGAGGTCGCTCTGCGATCTCCGGCCATCACAACGCCATCGACATAGCGAATGGCAACCACGGTTGTTCCATGGGTCACTCCCTCTATTGGGGAGGTAGGTGGAATAGGGGCCAAACCAACCCGGCGAAGCAGGTCGGAAAAACTTGGTCCTGGGTCATCTCCTGGCGTAAAGAATGGAAAAGTCATCGTGGCAGAGGCTAGCTGGTATAAACGCCGCGGCAACGGACTTTACGACAATCCTTTAATTAGCCTTTACTGGCCACCTTTTTGGACATAGCTACGCACAAAATCTTCGGCGTTTTCTTCCAGGACCTCATCGATTTCATCGAGTAGGTCATCGAGCTCCGCTTTTAGCTTTTCGCCCTTCTCCGTGACGGGAGGGGCCTCGACTGCTTCTTCTTTACGCTCGGTGGTTGTTTTGCGTATCTGCTCTCGTTCTGCCATCAATAGCTCCTCTGTCGCAACCTAGGCTCCTAGACGTTCTAACAACTCAGAGACCGTTGCGCATTCCCTAATGAGTTGATCGACATGTTCAGCGGTTCCCTTTAAGGGTTCCATCATTGGGACTCGTCTGAGAGGGTCACTCCCAACATCAAATACCATTGAATCCCAATTTGCTGCCATAACTTGGTCACCCCAACGCTGGAGGCACTTACCCCGAAAGTATGCCCTAGTTGTTGTGGGAGGTTCTGTCATCGCCGAAGTTACTTCTAATTGATTGCTCAATCGTTTCATTTTCATACGTGTAAAGAGCGAACGCTCAGGACGTATGTCGTGATATTGAAGATCCATTGCCGCAAGTCGAGAGTCGTCCCAATCGAGATCATCGCGGTCTCGATAGGCCGACAAGAGTTTTAACTTGGCCACCCAGTCGAGCTGATCTGCAAGCTTCATGGGATCTGATTCCAGATCGCTCAACACTTGTTCCCAACGCTCAATTATGTCTTTGCCAACCTCTTCTCCAACTGCATCAAGTCCATGGCTCTCAGCGTATTTCTGAGCATGAGTGAGATATTCCCATTGCAGTTCGAGGGCAGTGATCTTGTTGCCATTTGCAAGATCGAGGGTCTCACTCAGCTCGATGTCATAAGAGATGCGCCGAAGGGCTTGTACCGGCACGGCTAAACGAAGATCTCGCGTCAAGACGTCGTCTTCAATCATGGCAAGGACAATGGCGGTTGTTCCGACCTTTAAATATGTTGCAATTTCAGACATGTTCGCGTCGCCGATGATCACATGAAGGCGCCGATATTTCTGGGGGTCGCAATGAGGTTCATCTCGTGTGTTGACGATGGGACGCTTCAAGGTTGTCTCGAGCCCCACCTCTTCTTCGAAGAAGTCTGCTCGTTGCGATAGTTGAAAATTGACTTCATCGGCCATTCCCGGAGCCTCGCTACCCACTTTGCCGGCTCCGGCGAAAATCTGACGAGATACGAAAAATGGGGTAATTCCCGTGACAATTTTTGAAAATGGCACTGTGCGGTCCATGAGGTAGTTCTCATGGCATCCGTAACTGTTGCCCTTGCCGTCGCTGTTATTTTTATAGACGACCACTTCTTGTTCTGCGGGCAGAATCTGATTGGCAGCCGCCATGGAGGCAAGAAGGATGTGTTCTGCTGCCTTATCCCAAATGACTATCTCATGGGCATTTAAACACTCTGGGGTAGATATCTCAGGATGAGCGTGATCCACGTAGTAACGAGCACCATTTGTCAACACTGCATTGACAAGATGGGTCTCTACTTCAGGAGGTGCACTGTCACCCACGTTGTAACCACGTGCATCACTACCTGGGGATTCGTCTTCAAAGTCCCAATCGACCTTGGCGCTCAATGATGAAACGTAGGCGTTGATCAGCAGTGAGGATGCGGCAATCGGATTGGAGTCTCCTCCACCTCGGCGAACGATGCCGTATTCAGTCTCGATTCCACACACCTTGGGTATAGCCACAAGCTGACCCTATCGCTCGGTTCCTAAAGTGAGCGATGCCACTGGAAGCTTTATGGAAGGCCTCATAGATATTGACCAGTAGCAACTCGTTCAATCGAACGTCCGCCGGTTGGACTGTCCTCACCCTTGGCAACGAGCGTGCGAACATAAACGATACGCTCGCCCTTTTTACCGGAGATCTTTGCCCAATCATCTGGATTGGTCGTATTCGGAAGATCCTCATGCTCTTTGTATTCCTGAGCTATCGAGGCGATCAAATCTGCGGTGCAAATGCCCTTTTCTCCCCCTGCGATAAGACGCTTGATTGCAAGCTTCTTGGCTCGGCGCACGATGTTTTCAATCATCGCTCCTGAAGAAAAGTCTTTGAAGTACATCACTTCTTTGTCGCCATTTTGATATGTGACTTCCAAGAAACGATTGGCATCGTCAGTGCGGTACATCATCTCGACTGTCGTTTCGATCATGGCGGCTACTGCTTTGTCGCGATCGCCACCACCGAGTTCTTTGACCTCGAGTTCAGATAACGGCAAGTCGGTGGTTAGATAGCGGCTGAAGATCTGTGGGGCTGAGTCAACAGTTGGGCGCTCAATTTTGATCTTCACGTCGAGGCGACCCGGACGCAAGATGGCGGGATCAATGAGGTCCTCACGGTTGGAAGCACCGATAACTATGACGTTTTTCAAAGTCTCAACGCCATCGATCTCTGCCAATAGCTGCGGAACGATTGTTGATTCCATGTCGGAGCTGATTCCGGTGCCACGGGTGCGGAACAAACTGTCCATTTCGTCGAAGAACACAATTACTGGAACACCCTCTTCTGACTTCTCACGAGCTCGTTGGAAAACCAGTCTTATCTGACGCTCGGTCTCACCGACGTACTTATTTAAAAGCTCTGGGCCCTTGATGTTTAAGAAATAGCTCCGTGCAGCAGGCTTGCCAGTCACTTCGCTCACCTTTTTTGAAAGTGAGTTGGCAACTGCTTTGGCGATCAGGGTCTTACCGCAACCCGGAGGTCCATAAAGAAGGATTCCCTTGGGAGCTGGAAGCTGGTGTTCTTCAAAGAGTTCACGGTGCATGAACGGAAGCTCGACTGCGTCGGTGATCTGTTCGATCTGGCTATCTAGGCCACCTACATCTTCGTAGGAGATGTCGGGAACTTCTTCGAGAACAAGTTCTTCGACCTCAGCTCGTGGAAGTTTTTCGAGCAATAAATTCGATCTTGTGTCGAGCAGCATTGAGTCACCGGCTCGTAGGCGCACGCCATTTAGGGTGTCGGCGAGCTCTACGACTCGTTCTTCATCAGCTCGGCCAACTATGAGCGCTCGGCCGTCTTCGAGCAGCTCTTTGATCAACACGACTTCTCCTGAGAGATCCGCCTGGCGAGAAAGAACCACGTTTAGTGATTCATTCAACACCACTTCTGATCCCCGCTCCATCAGATCTCCGTCGATATCGGGGTGTACCGCAACGCGCATTTTTCGTCCGCCAGAAAAAACATCGACGGTTCCATCGTCATTCTTCCCGAGCAAAGTTCCATACGCTGATGGTGGCTGGGTTAGCTTTTCAACCTCATCACGAAGGGCTGCAATATGTTCACGAGCTTCCCGCAGGGTGTATGCCAGTTTCTCATTTTGCGATACGGCTTGAGCAAGCTGACCTTTTGTCTCAAGCAGGCGTTCTTCTAGTGTCCTTACGCGTTTTGGTGCGTCTTGAACTTTCTGTCGCAAGAAAGTGACTTCTTCTTCCAAAGTCATAGCCTGCTCGCGCAGCTCTTCAATCTCCGACTCGTCATTATCGGCCATCTCAAAACCTCCTGGGCTCTGATGGGGACCATACACGCCCTACAACACCAATCGGCGGTAATTACAAAATTGCAAAGTTGAGCTTTCCGAGCTTTGCGCGTGTAGCGTTACTGAGAAGACCCATCCCCCTAATAATAGGAGAATGCACCCGACATGAAGGTCTGGATCGATCAAGATCTGTGCACAGGCGATGGCCTGTGCGAAGAGATAGCCCCCGACGTATTTACTCTTCTTGACGACGGCCTTGCCTATGTCAAAGAAGGAAGCAAGGTTTTCAGCGATCCGGGCGGGGCCGAAGGACTAGCGGCATTTCCTGATTCATTGACTGATGCAGTGATTGAATCGGCTGAGGAATGTCCTGGTGAATGTATATTCATCGAGGCTGACTGAGGCACTTCCCAAGGCCATCCCCTCACTTTCGTCTATAGGCAAGGTCCGTCTATAGGCAAGGTCCCGTGTCGACAGCTGTCGACCGGGGGATGTTGAGGATGGCTCTGAGTTCCTCAAGATCTAACGCATAAGAGGTACCTAGTCGATCGGGAGCAATCGCAAAAGCGACTCCTACTAGTTGACCAGAGGGGTCTACTAGGGCAGATCCCGAATCTCCCGGCGCAAGACTTGCAGCCAGTACCAATACATTGCGACGGGTTTGATGACTGTCATAGAGATCGCGACCAACGGCCGTTACGCGTTCGCGGATCTCGAATGGAGAAAGCTCCAGTGGTCCCCCACCGGGATATCCAAAAACTGCCCCAATGGTCCCGATGCGGGCATTGCCCATTGCGATTGGATTCCTGTCAATATTCGAAGCGGCAAGTAGTGCAAGGTCTCGATCTGAATCAAAAGCGACCACCTCTGCACGAAGTTTTTTGCCGTCGTTTCTTATGAGTAGAGTTTCGTCCTCTCCGGCAACCACGTGCGCATTTGTGACGACAAGATCGGG
>CAYGGL010000004.1:27976-45818 GCA_964349215.1 uncultured Acidimicrobiaceae bacterium
CTTGTGTCCGATCGCATGCCGGGCCTTCGATGCGGAATGTGGAGGCACTGATCTGGCTTGCCAGAGCCTCGCTAAGCCCTGAGGAAATCGGCGGTGGGCCAAGTTTGGCTGAAGGCTTAAGGGCCTCAAATACCTGAGGGAAATTACCTTCACCGACAAGACTGCGAAGAGCTCGCAAGGTGTTGGGTGGCTTTGGGGCATTGGAATCGATGGCTTGGGCAATAGTTGAGTTGCGTACCAGTTGAGATACCAGACCGGGGACGTCAAAAGCTGCCGGCAATAGGAGCCACAAAGTGATGGCTACTCCCACGACACCGGCAAGGCTGCCTCCGGCACGGTCGGCGGGCTTGGCAGATGGCGGCAATATGAAGTGGAGTTTTCTGCCTATCAAAAGACCTATGGCTTGACCCAAAAAAGAGATGGTAAGGAAAAATCCCCCCGTAATAATCAACCGCCCGACCGGATCAGCGTTAGTGAATAATCCGGCTACTTGTGGGACTAGAGCCGCACCAATTAATAACCCACCAAGCATTCCCACCCACGACAAAGCGCGAGTGATCAGCCCGAGTCTGTATCCACCAACGGCGGCAGAAATAGCCATCGCTACAATCAGGAGGTCCAAAGCGTTCAGCGCGGTGACCTCGGGCTTTTCAGACCGCCCGGGACTGGCCCGAGCAATCGTGCAGAGGTCAAGAATGCCGTATGTGCCACCATGCGATGATCGGGGCGAACGGCCATGCCTTCAATATGCCAAGAACGGTTGAGAACTTCGATTGTCTGTGCCAACTCAAAGTCACTCTCTTCGAGAGCCTCTCGTACCTGTATGGCTTGAGTGATCGATGGCGTATAGGCGACAAGAGTTCCACCGGCACGCAAAGCTTGTGCACTGTGCTTGACACATCTCCAGGGTTCGGCCAAGTCGAGAACTACAGCATCGAGGTCGCGCTCGTCGATGCCTTCATAGATGTCGCGCACTTCAACACGGTACCTACCGAGCGCGTCGGTTCCCAGAAAATCTTCCACATTCGAAATCGCACGTGCGGCAAAATCTTCACGTATTTCGTATCCAACTACGTTCGCTCCAGCTCGCAGCAACGTCATTGAAAGTGCTCCTGAGCCAACGCCGGCTTCTAAGACCTGCGAGTCGGGAAAAATGTCAGCCAACATCAGAATCGGCCCTAGATCCTTTGGATAAATGACCTGGGCACCACGAGGCATGCGCATAACAAAGTCAGCTAAGGAAGGGCGCATGGCGGTATAGCGAGCCCCAGTTGTGGATCTAACGGTTATGCCCTCTTCTTGGTCAATCAGATCTGTATGAGGAACAAAACCTGTATGCGTGTGAAACTCGCCTTCGAGAGCAAGCTTCACCATATATTGGCGTCCTTTACTGTCGACCAAGATGATGCGCTCGTCGGATTTGAAAGGTCTTTTCATATACGTTTTTCGCTCATCTCGACTCTTTCAACCAATCGGCAAAAGGCACACACCTCACCAGTTGTCGGCGACCCACAAATATTGCAGGAATTTAAATCGTCTTGAACGGCTTGGGACTCAGGGCTAAATAAGTGAGAAGCCTTATCCAAAAATTCGTGGAAGAAGGCAGCCTTTGTTCCAGGAGAGCCGGCCTCAATGCTATCGAGAGCCTCTTTATAGCCAATATGGCGATTGCCTGAAGACATTGGGCATTCCTCAACTTGATAGTCAATGCCTCTTAAAACGCAATAGGCAGCCATTTCTCGTTCGGCTAGACGAACGAGGGGCTTTACTTTGCGGACAAAGCCAGGACGAGCTTGCAATACCGGATGTTGGCGTCCCAGATAATCAACGTTCCAGCGAAGCACGTTTCCCAACAAAACTGCTGCCTCATCATCGAGGTTATGTCCGGTGCAGACGACGTCATACGATTCTTCGAGAGCCACCTTATTGAACAGGTGTCTTTTCGAAAGTCCACACGCAGAACAAGGAGTACGTCTTGCGGCTCTTGCGCCATTTGGGATGTCAAAACCCACATCGCCGGGCAAATCAATCTCGATCAGATTACCCCCGATTTTCTTGGCAAATTCACGCGTGTAGTTGGTGGACTCATCACTGTATTCATCAATTCCAAGTCCCAGATAGAGGCCGTCAGCCTGGTAACCCAGTTGGATCAAAATGTCCCAGAGAGCCAGGGAGTCCTTTCCCCCCGAGGCAGCAACAAGAACTCGGTCTGTTGTCTTCATCATTGAGAAATGCTCAATCGTGCGTCTTACTTGTTCGTGGCAATGAGAAATGAAATGTTTTGCGCAGAAGTTGGCGTTATGACGCCTTATTTCGATGACTCCGGGGTCTTTGCAAACTCGACATTTCATAGCGGCCCTCCAGAAGTCACGTGTCTCAAGAAATTATGCGCCTCCAGATATTACGGGCCGTATCTCAACGACATCATCGTCGAGCAATAATGCGTCACCTGGAACCAAGGTGTCTCCTCTGATGACGATGACCGACTCACGATTTATTTCAAGACGATCCAAAAGAACATGAACCCTAATTGGGCCGGCAACTTCTAAGACGCGACGGGGATTGCGAAGAGTTACCTCCATTTACGGCGACGCACCCGATGGGTGGTTTTGGGAGCCAATCCTCGAATGAGAATTTCTTCGCCTGGACGCACTCGATGAGATAGCAACAATTCCGGGCGAGGCGAACGTAAGCGCTTGAGAATTCGAATCGCGACGATTAGTACCCAAGCTGCAGTCCAGATGCCAGAGCCACCCAACACTCCGTTTCTGAGGGCTTTGCGTTGAAGTGCCCCAAACATTAGAGACGTCGAATTTCAAGTAGGGTGGCGCGCTTTTTGCCCCGGTTTTTACCAGACCAGTAGGCACCTATTACCAAGAGGGCGAGGGCTATCGCTCCGGCAACAACGGCGTATCCACGAGCTTGTTCGACCTCAGCACCTACGTCGCCACGTAATTGACGAAATTTTGCTTCGATATCATCACGAGTGACGTGCTCTTTTGAGATCGTCTTTGACTTCGCCATCAGTATGAGCCCTTCTTCTTATTCTTTTTTTTAGTCGCAAACGAAAGTAGTAAAGCTGCAACTAAAGATGAGCTGACCAACACGATTGCATATGGTGCCCAAGACCAATTTCCATGGAAAGTAGTTCCGGTTTCATCTTGTAAGGCACGTAAAGCGCTAAGCGCTATCAGAACCAGGCCCAGACCAAGCAACAAGGAGCCACTGATGCCCCAACTCAGGTACCGCAACAACTTTTTGGCAGGCCCAACGGTCTCTTGTTTGAAATAAGCGAGCAGCATTTCCCATAGTTCAGTTAGCTCTGAGGAAAATGAAGATGAACGAGTTGAACGCTTGGACACGGTGCGAACCTTAGGTGCGAGTATCGATTGGAGCAAGAGGGCTCAGGGCTTCAACCGCAGGAATTTCCGGATAACGAGCCAATGCTGCACCCAGTGCCTCTTGCAGATCGCGTGCTGCCGCTGAGTTCGACATGTTATTGATTACCTGGGTAAACGACAAGATGGTGCCTTGGCTTCCATCGACTGCGCCCACAAGAGCAGCCACGCGATTGAGCGATCCAGTTTTGGCCCTCAGCTTCCCTTTGGCGGGGTTGTCGACAAAGCGTTTAGCAAGGGTGCCGGTAAAGCCTGCGATGGCAAGACCCTGGTCAATGGGCCCGCCTTTTTCGATTGCACTTGCAATTGATTGAAGGATTGAACAGCTAACTTTGTTATTCGGATCAAGACCGGAGCCATCAGCGATATGCGTTCCTTCAGTATTGAGGCCGAACTCCTTTAAGGTCTCGATCAAAACTTTTAGCCCCGCAGTTGTTGAGCCTTCTCCGTTGACACGAACGCCGAGTTCTTTCACTAGTAACTCGGCAGTTCCGTTATCACTTTCTCTGATGAGGTCGGCAACCAATTCAGAAATCTTTGGTGATTCGAGGCGTGCAATCTCGATGGAGCCTTCTGGAGCCTTGCCTGAACCCGCATTTGCGGAAATTGCCACCCCACGGGCTTGTAATAACTCACTAAAGACTGTTGCTGCACCAACTGCCGGGTTATCAAATCGAACCAATTCCGGATCCCATGTTGAGAATCCGTCGTTGACGGTAAGGGCGCTTAAGGGGCCAATTTCATTGTCATCGAGATACCGCTGAGGCCAAGAGGCAATAAAACGAGTCTGGTCGTAACGAGATTCGTCTCCTTGAATCTGTCCGCGAATTTCCTTCACTCCAGCGGCAACTACTCGATCGGCCAAGGTTTCCAACGAGCTTTTCAAAGGTGGCTGGCGAGTTCGTTTATCAGCCCAGGGCTGAGTTCCCAACACAGGGTCTCCTCCGCCGACTATCCAAAGGTCTCCATTGACAATTCCTCCCGATAGCTGCGTTTTAGTTCGAACTGTTGTAACAAGTCGCTCATCTGGTCCAATGCGACGCAAAGCGGCCGATGCAGTTAGCAATTTCAGTGCAGATGCAGGGGTAACAAGTTGATCGGTCTTGCGTGCATATAAAACTTGAGCTCCCTCTGCAACCAGCAGGCACGAAGCAGAAGGATGACGACTCCAGATCTGTTCAAGCGATGCCGCTAAACGTCGTTCACCCAAAGGTTGAGCGATCAGGGCGGGAACTCGCCTGGGTGAAAGTAATGGGGTGGACAGTTGGGGAGTTGAACGAGTGAGTGTTGCAGAAGTCGAGCCAATGGATTCAGCTGAGTCACCTCGAATGGCAACGGCTGTTGTGGCGATAGAGATCGCTGCCAGCACCGCTATTGCCACTTTGGTCAAGATCATGGTCATCAGCGGTTACTTAAAGGGAGCGGCGTTGACGCCAACGCTCACGCATCCATAGGTTATCCAAAGCCGCAACCGCCCTATGGGAGCTTGCATAACACAGTCTGCCCGACTCTCTCACTGCTTTGACTCCTGGGTTATCGGGTGAAGATATCGCCAACTCGCTTGCCACAAGAACTGGCTTTCCTGTCTCATTACTCACCTTGGTTGTCGCTTGGGCATAACGAATGTCTTGACGTTCATGGTAAGAAACGATTCGTTCAATTCCGTGAACGGGATAGAAACGACCATCTCTCATGAGACGAGCTTGGTTGGACTGGATTCCAAGTCCCAAAAAGATCACAGCATCTATATCTGGGTGACTTGCGACAAGTTCAAGGATTTCAGGAACAGAATCTCGTGTCTCTCCCCCTGCAAGATCAATCGGGTTCGATCGACTCCAGCGAGGTGGAAGCTTCTCGTCAATTGCTGCACATAAATCTTGCGGGAGATCTACCAGTTCAAGTGAACTTTGAGATATCGCATCTGCGGTAAGAACTCCCCATCCACCTGCAGTTGTTACTACTGCGACCCTTGGTCCCTTTGGCAATGGCTGAGTAGCAAAGGTGGCCGCCGTCTCGTAGGCCTCTTCAACTGTCTTGGCATGCACGATCCCCATTTGGCGACACATGCCAGAAAAGATCTTGTCATCTGCTGCCAAAGAACCCGTATGGCTCGCAGCAGCACGCTGTCCATCTGGAGAGGTGCCACCAGTAATGAGAACAAGAGGAATTTCGGTCGCAGTTTTACTGAGACGACTTAGGTTGTCAGATCCTTTGTCAAAGCCTTCTAAATATGCAAGACCAACCTTTGTTTCCGCATCGGCAGCGAAGTACTCCAGGTAATCGATGACACTTAGTGAGGCAGCATTTCCCGCTGATATAGCCCTGCTGATTCCGATTCCCGACTGGGTCGCAAGGTTCATGAAAGTCGAAACAAGGTTCCCTGATTGGCTGGCGACGCCAATGTGTCCTCGGGGAGGATAAGGCCCAACAATTTGTGCACAAAGAGAGGCGGGAGTTGATACGAGGCCCTGGCCGTTTGGCCCGGCAAGGGCAATTCCCAATTGATCGGCGAGTGTCGCCAGTTCGGCTTCTGCGATTTGTCCAGACTCGTCGGCTTCGCCATAGCCCGCCGAGGTCACAAATGCACTGCGCACCCCTTTGGCCGCACAAGCTCGCAAGATTTCTAGATTCGCTGATGCCGGTGTGCACAGCACAACAAGGTCGGCTTGACCTTCAGGAATTTCTTCGATGGACGTGGCACATGAGATGGACAGGACCGAGCCGCCGTCGCGGTTGGTGGCAAAGACCTTGCCCTCATATCCGCAGCTGAGAATGTTATGAAGAGCCACAAACCCAAATTTTCCTGGATGTGTAGATGCACCAGCAACGATCACACCAGAAGGATTGAAAAGAGGGTCGAGTCGCATTGGGTCTAAGCCGAGGTGCCCGGTATTTAATTCCACGGGTTGTATTTCCGCGGTTTCTATTTCGACTAGCGCATCTACTGCTACCAGGGCGCCTTCAGGGGTAACGATCAAAGGATTGAGTTCAGCCGAAACCAGTCCAGGCATGGCTTTGGCAAAGTCAGAGAGAGCGCATATGACCTTAACCAATGCTGATTGGTCGACTGCCAGAGAACCTCGGAAGGGTCCCAGAAGTGCCCTTGCAGACAATTCATCAATCATTTCTTCAGCGTCGATGGGCAGTATCGGGGTGATGCGAAACGAGACGTCGGCAATAACCTCGGCTAATACCCCACCGATTCCAACCATTACCGTCATGCCAAGTTGGTCGTCACGGTGAAGGCCGACAATGAGTTCACGATCGCCTTGAATCTGTTGAGCAACAAGAACGCTCACGTCGCCATCTTCAGGTCGTGATGCTTTCAACAGATCTTCAACAGCTAATCGCAGGCCGGCCTCGTCTTTTAGACCCAGGCGAACCAGTCCCCGTTCGGTCTTATGGGCAATTCCTTCGCCACACAGCTTTGCAACGAGTGGAAAGCCCAACGAAGGGGCTGCATCGAGCGCCTCTTGGACAGAATTGACTTGGGTCTCGAGTGCGAATGGGACGCCATATGCACAAAGCAATTGTTTTGATTCGGCTTCTGACAAGGTTTTTGTGGAATGGTTTTGCCTCGAACCGACTTTTGTCATGGCGAATCAGCATCTATCGCATTAACCATAGAGGACGAGGATACCCTCATAAGAGCAATGGACTATCAGGCTTCTCTACCGATACGAACTCTGGTGATGCGCGGGCTCTGTCGGCGATGCCCCATGTGTGGGACGGGGAAGCTTTTTACAAAGTGGTTCAAAATCAAGGATCGATGCCCCAATTGCGCCATCTTGTTCGAGCGTGAGGAAGGCTCGTTTGTCGGGGCGATGTTTATCAATATCGCTGTAACTGAGATTGCTCTTGCTCTATTTATGGCCATCGGATTCGCCATGACTTTGCCCGATCCTCCAACTGCACTTCTCGCGGTTATCGGTGCCTCGATCAGCATCGTCGTTCCGGTCTTTTTTTACCCTTACTCGAAGACAATTTGGACAGGCGTGCACCTGGCGATGAAACCACTTGAACCATCCGAATTGGCTGATGCCACAGCAGCGCTTTTTGAATCTGATTTCGAACAGAAAATCCAACATCAATACGGTCAAGACTCGGTACCACGAACTGATAACTGAGCAGCTAGCGTTCGATCAATGGAAATCGTTGCGGCACTATTCGTAGACAACCTGGCCATGCGCCAAGCACCAGGGCCCTCTACTCGAATAGATCTGACTGGAGTTTATTTTTCATTGGCAGCTCCCTCGCCAGTGCCTGTAACTATTGAACCTCACCTAGTGATAATGATCCGCTGTCCCATCGGTTCAAGTTCGAATGCCGTCTTGGAAACGGTCTTCATGCGAGATGAAGAAGAAATAGCGAGGAACGTCCAGCCTGTTGATATTGAGCCGGGAAAATTTGGCTATCGCCTGGTGCGTTCTGAACTTACATTTGATGATTATGGATCTGTCGAGGCTCGCTGTTGTTTAGACCAAGGACATGTCGTCACCGTCCCGCTCACATTGTTGCCCCCTGCTTCTTAGGGATCTGGTCCTTCGGCACTTATCTAAGATCTTGGCCTTATGGGCACTAGGGTGGGTCCAGTGATTGAGGACATCGAACAACTCGGAATAAACGTCATTCGTGGTCTTGCCATGGACGCTCCCCAACAGGCCAATTGTGGACATCCGGGCACTGCTATGGCCCTTGCTCCACTTGGCCATGTGCTCTTTACACGGGTTATGCGACATGACCCGCAAGAACCAAACTGGCCCGACCGAGATCGGTTTGTACTTTCAGCAGGACATGCCTCGATATTGCTCTATTCAATGCTGTATCTGCATGGCTATGACTTAACGCTTGAGGACCTTCGCGATTTTCGCCAATTAGGTTCAAAAACTCCTGGACATCCTGAATATCGCCATACTGCAGGCGTAGAGATGACGACGGGCCCTCTCGGACAAGGTTTTGCCAGTGCTGTCGGCATGGGCATATCCGAGCGGTGGCTGCGTTCTCGATTTGGATCTGAGATATGTGACCACCACACATTTGTGATTTGTGGCGATGGCGATTTACAAGAAGGAATCAGCCATGAAGCGGCATCGCTTGCCGGCCACTTGGGCTTAGGTCGTCTTGTATACGTCTATGACGACAATCACATCACCATCGATGGACCCAGCGAACTTTCACTCTCAGACGACGCTCCCAGTCGTTTCCGTTCTTATGGATGGCATGTAAACGACATTGGCGATGTGGCCAATGACTGTGATGCTCTCGAAGCGGCCCTGCGTGGCGCTATGGCTGTCGAAGATGCCCCATCGCTGATTGTTTTAAGAAGCCACATCGGTTGGCCTTCTCCTAATCGCACAGATACGAGCAAGGCGCATGGCGACCCGTTTGGCGCCGAAGAAATTGCCGCCACAAAAGAAATTCTCGGACTGCCCGTTGATGAGACTTTTTGGGTTCCAGATGAAGTTGTTGATTTCTACAGAAACTCGACTGTTAAAAATCACAAAGAGCAACTCGCCTGGCAGGCACGCTTTACTCAGTGGGACGGAGACAAGTCTGAATATGAGGCTTGCATAACCGGCACAGGACTATCCGGATGGGAAACGAAGCTTCCCACATGGGATGCGGGTGAAAAGGTGGCTACCCGCAAAGCAAGTGGGGCGATTCTTAAGACCATTGCCGATGTTGTGCCAGGCCTAATTGGTGGCGGTGCCGACCTGACAGGAAACACGGGAACCGAGCTAAGCGGCTATGGAACACAATCAGCCGAAGACCCGAGTGGCCGCCAAATCTATTTTGGGGTTCGTGAACATGCAATGGGAGCAGTCATGAATGGCATGGCGCTACATGGTGGAACGTTGCCATTTGGCGGAACCTTCTTTGTATTTAGTGATTACATGCGCCCAGCTATTCGTCTTGGCGCGCTCATGGGCACCAAGGTGATCTATTCCTTTACGCATGACTCAGTTGGCCTCGGAGAAGATGGTCCAACGCATCAGCCTGTTGAACATCTGGCTTCCCTAAGGGCAATGCCCGGTTTGAGCATCTTGCGCCCGGCTGATGCAAATGAGAGCGCTGAGGCATGGCGAGTTGCTATCAACTCAACTGGACCCGTTGCACTGATTCTCTCTCGACAAGATCTCCCCGTGCTGGCCGGCACTGCCGGCAATGAAGGTGTTGCACGAGGGGCCTATGTGTTGATTGCCTCCGACTCGCCAACACCCGATCTGGTCCTTGTGGGTACTGGAAGTGAGGTGAGTCTCTGTGTCGAAGCAGGGGCAGCACTTAAGGCCGAGGGCATAGACGTACAGGTGGTTTCAATGCCGTCTTGGGATTTGTTCGAGCTACAGGCCGAACACTATCGAGACCACATTTTTCCGATAAATACGGCGATTCTCGCAGTGGAAGCTGGCTCTTCATTTGGCTGGGAGCGATATGCCGATGACGTTATTGCAATTGACCGCTTCGGTCTTTCTGCCCCTGGAGCGGTGGCATTGAAAGAGTTGGGCTTTAGCGTCGACAATGTGGTCGAACGAGCGAAAAACTTGTTAGCCGATCTCCAAGAGGATGACTCGTGACCAAGCTAAAAGAGCTCTATGACACATACGGACAGAGCCCCTGGCTTGATAATCTTCGCCGTGACTGGTTGGCAAATGGCGAGATGGCCAGATGGATTGAACGTGGAGTGAGAGGCGTCACCTCAAATCCATCGATCTTCCATAAGGCGATGACTACCGGAGATGCCTATGACGACCAGTTCGTTGCGCTGATCCAAGAGGGCCGCTCTGTCACTGAGGCTTTTTGGGCTATGGCCATTACCGATATCAAAGAAGCACTGTCGATGTTTTCTCCGCTGCATGAATCAAGTGGCGGAACCGACGGATTCGTATCGTTGGAACTTGCGCCCGATCAAGCTCGTGACACGGCTGCGAGCATCGATTCCGCTCGCGACCTGGCGCAGAGAATCACTGAGCCGAATCTATTGATAAAAGTACCGGCCACAAAGGAAGGCCTTCCCGTCATCCGTACTTTGGTTAGCGAAGGTCACAGCCTCAACGTCACTTTGATTTTTGGGTTGACTCGATACCAAGAGGTCATAGAGGCCTATATCTCTGGTCTTGAAGATCGACTCGCCAAAGGACATGATGATCTTTCTGACATAAAGGGAGTTGCTTCATTTTTTGTGTCAAGAGTAGATACCGAAATCGATCGACGTCTTGAGGCAATTGGTGCGCCCGAAGCATTGGCGTTGAGGGGAAAAGCCGCCGTCGCACAATCAAAGCTTGCCTATGGGCTATACCAACAGGCGTTTTCAGGCCCGAGATGGAGTGCGCTTGTGGCACACGGGGCGCATGTGCAAAGACCGCTTTGGGCATCTACCTCTACAAAGAATCCGGAGTATTTGCCAACGCTCTATGTGGACTCTTTGATAGGGGCCTCCAGCGTAAACACCATGCCTGAAGCCACTCTTGAAACCTTCGAAAATACAGGAACGGCAGCGCTTACACTCGAGAATGACGTTGTTGATTCGCAGAGAATCATGAACGAATTGAATGGAATTGGTATTGACATGGCCGATGTAAGCGCAGTGTTGGAAGACGAAGGTGTGGCTGCATTTGTCAAGGCCTTTGACGAGCTGATTGAAGCGCTTGAAATCAAGGCCAATACCATCCCGGCCCGCTCTTGATAAGCCAGCCATTGTTAGGTCAGCTATGAACGAACTCTTCCCAGACGACGCCTTTCTGCTGAGTGCTCCCCTTGAGGCGATATCTGATCAGGCCAGATCAATTCGTGATCAAGCATTTGGCAAGCGCATTACTTTTTCACCAAAGGTCTTCATTCCACTCACCCAGTTGTGCAGAGACAAATGCGGGTATTGCACCTTTGCTCAACCTCCGGCTCGTATTACGTCTCCATATATGAGCATTGATGAGGTCATTACAATTGCTCGAGCTGGAGCCGAACATGGATGCCACGAAGCTCTCTTTACTTTGGGAGAACGCCCAGAGCTTCGCTACCCACAAGCAGCCCAGTGGTTGGCTGACCATGGCTATGAATCAACGGTTGATTATCTTGCCGCTGCGTGTCTAGCGGTTCTCGATGAAACCGGACTTTTGCCCCATGCAAATGCCGGAGCACTGAACTCTGATGAATTGGCCTCATTGCGAAGAGTCAGTGCGTCTCAGGGCATGATGCTCGAATCAATTGATGACACTCTCGATGCCCATCGCGGTTCACCCGATAAGACACCCGAGCGACGATTGGCAACTCTTGAAGAAGCCGGAAAATTACAGATTCCTTTCACAACAGGCCTTTTGGTTGGAATTGGTGATTCGCGAGAGGCCCGACTTGCAGGACTGCATGCCATAGCCGATGTCCATCGCCGTTATGGCCACATTCAAGAAGTGATAATTCAGAATTTCTTGCCTAAGACAGGCACTTCAATGCACTTATCGCCCGCTTGTCCTGACGACGAGTTTGCTTGGACCATAGCTGCGGCTCGAGTTGTACTGCCACGTGATATTCACCTGCAGGCTCCCCCAAATCTTTCACAAGACTTTGGCCGCCTCCTTGACCTTGGCATCGACGATTGGGGCGGAGTTTCACCTCTGACTCCAGATCATGTAAATCCCGAACGACCCTGGCCTCATCTCGATCTATTACGCAGCGTTACCCGTGACCACGGTCATGAACTTGCTCCACGCATGACGATCTATCCATCGTGGGCACAACAGCCACATCGTTGGCTTGATGAGGCTCTTCATTCCCAGGTACTTAACCATAGCGACGCCGAGTCTTTGGCTCGAGATGACACTTGGCATGCAGGCAGTGAGGTTGATCCTCCTGTACTGCTTCAGACCCCAACAGAGTCAGCGGGGCCGCGCAAGGCTTCGCAATCGCGCAAAGATAAGGGCCCGGTTTCAGAAGTCCTCGAAGGGGTCATCGCCGGACAAGAGGTGGGCATTGATGAGATCGTCACTTTGTTTTCGGCGCGTGGTCGCGAAGTCAATGATGTGGCCGAAGTCGCCGACGAACTACGCGCTGAGATTGTGGGTGACACAGTCACTTGGGTTTCGAATCGGAATATCAACTACACCAACGTCTGCACCTTCAAGTGTCGGTTCTGTGCTTTTTCAAAGGGACCCCTCTCTCTTAACTTACGAGGAGCGCCCTATCTGTTGACCCTAGATGACATTACTCAACGTGTTGTTGAGGCGGCCGAGATGGGCGCAACAGAGGTTTGCCTTCAGGGAGGCATCCATCCTGATTTCGATGGCGACTATTACCTGCATGTCACCCAAGCGGTACATGAGGCTGCTCCTGACATGCACATTCACGGCTTCACTGCGTTGGAAGTAACAGAGGGCGCCAAGCGATCTGGGGTTCCCCTAGACGTCTATCTCAAGACCCTCATGGCTGCCGGTTTACGAACCCTGCCAGGGACTGCGGCGGAGATTCTTGATGACGAAATTCGAGCGACGCTGTGTGCTGACAAGGTCAACACCGAAGAGTGGCTCTACGCACATAAGACGGCCCATGAGGTGGGTCTGCGTTCAAATGTGACGATCATGTTTGGCTCAATCGAACAACCGCTCAACTGGGCACGTCATCTCGTGCGAACCCGTGATCTTCAACGCGAGACCGGTGGATTCACCGAATTCGTTCCGCTTCCATTCGTACACATGGCGGCTCCCATGTATTTACAGGGTAAAGCTCGCCCAGGTCCCACCTTTCGTGAGGCACTCTTGATGCACGCAGCAGGGCGCATTGCATATAGGGGTTATATCGACAACATTCAGGTCTCGTGGGTGAAGATGGGTGTAAGTGGCTCACGACAAGCTTTACTTGCAGGAGCGAACGACCTGGGCGGCACGTTGATCAACGAAAATATTTCCAGGGCCGCGGGTGCATCACATGGACAGGCGATGGACAAAGAAGGTTTTGAACAAATAGTTCAGCCTCTCGGGCGAGCGCTAATGCAACGATCAACTCTCTATCAACCGGTTGCCCACAAAGACCCGTTGGCCGACCTTGGTGCAGCTTTACCGGCATGAAACGATCATTGCCCTCGTATCGAACTGGCACAGAAGAGCTCGATAACCAGATAGTCGCGTTGTTAGATGCGGCACAAGCGACGATTGATCGTGACTTGTTGTTTGAGATTCTTGTCTCTGGCGTCTTGTTGGCCGGCGATCAAGCAGATCGGCTGGATCTGAAAATAAGTAATGCTGCTCTCAAGGAAATGCGAGGAGCCTTCAATCTTTTCGCACCCTATAGAGCAGTACCGAAAGCGACCATCTTCGGTTCAGCTCGTACGCAACGTCACGACCCCTCTTATGAAGACGCCGCCGAACTTGCAAAGGCATTGTCGGATCGCCAATGGATGGTTGTGACTGGAGCAGGCCCAGGCATTATGGCCGCAGCGATGGAAGGTGCTGGACGAGAAAATTCCATAGGCGTGCTGATTCGTCTTCCATTTGAGGGAGGGGCAAATCCCGTTATTGCCGGTGACCCCAAGCTGATCGAAATGAAGTATTTCTTTACAAGAAAGCTGATGCTCATCAAAGAGTCGGCTGCTTTCGTAGCGCTTCCGGGTGGTTTTGGAACTCTTGACGAAACCTTCGAGTTGTTGACTCTCGTGCAAACCGGCAAGGCCAACCCGGTCCCAATAGTTTTGCTTGATGTGCCAGGCGGTCAGTACTGGAAAGGCTGGCAGCGCTTTGTGACCGACGAAGTCGAAGGTCATGGAATGATCGATCCCGACGATCGTGCTCTGTATAAGATCACCGATTCGGTACAAGAGGCCGTGAGTGAAATCGAGGGCTTCTATCGGAACTATCACTCAATTCGTTGGGTTGGAGATCGCATGGTCATTAGGATCAGAGCGACTCCAACTGATGAAGAAATTGCTCAACTCAACGATGAGTTCTCAGGCATCATTATTGGAGGCCGCATTGAACAAACCCCTCCTCTTCCTCCAGAGATATCCGGGAATGACCATCTGGAGCTTCCCCGGCTCATGATGAGATTCAATCGCCGTAGTTTCGGTCGTCTGCGTTCGCTTATCGATACGATCAATTCATTGCCAAGCGCACCAACCGTAGCTTCGCTCCCGCCTACTGTGGCCGAAGAAGACGAAGTAGAAAACTATTCCTCATAATTTGAATCGCTCAATAGATAGGCTGCCTTTTCTACCGCCCGGCGTGCTCTGGTGAGGCGGCGTTCAAGCTCATCCTTTGTTTCTCCAAGTTCTATCGCATCGCGCAAACGGACAAGTGCAAGTTCACCCAACTCGTCCGCCAGTTCGGCTAAGCGCTCTCTAATCGAATCAATATTGCTTTGCACTCCCCTTGCATATCAGATCTAAGGACACCGACAGTGTGTCTCAAGGTCCTACGCTGTAGCGATGAGTAAAGATGATCTGCGTCTCAGCAGATATGTTGAGCAAAATCGTGATCGAATAATCGAGGTTCTTTTTGAATGGTTACGCATACCTTCCATATCTGCGCAACCTGAACATTCACTTGACGTTAAACGATCTGGCGAGTTCTGTGCCTCGGTTATGAAAGATGCCGGACTCGAACATGTCTCGCTCATTGAAACACCTGGGGCCCCGGCCGTGTACGGCGACTGGCTTCATGCGGGTCGTAAAGCCCCAACCATCCTCGTCTACGGTCATCATGACGTGCAGCCGGTTGATCCTCTTGAGCAATGGAGCTCTCCGCCTTTCGAGCCGGTGATCGTTGATGGAGAATGCAGAGCCAGGGGCGCAATCGATGACAAAGGCCAAGTGTTGTACGAGATTGAGGCAGTCCGAGGATTACTCGAACTCGACCACGAGATTCCTGTCAATCTGAAGTTCCTGATTGAAGGCGAAGAAGAAGTTGGCAGCCCTAATTTTGAGGCCTTGTTAAAAAAAGAATCTGAGCGTTTGCATTGCGATGCCGTGGTTGTCTCGGACACCGGCATGTGGGCTCCTTCTATTCCATCCACCTGTGTTGGCATGCGGGGCCTTATTGGATACGACTTGCACATTCGTACGGCAGATGCCGACCTTCACTCAGGCGTGTTCGGTGGGGCTGTGGCCAATAGCACTCACCTGCTGGCCCGCATTGTTGCCGGCCTTCACGATTCGAGCGGACGGGTTCGCGTCCCTGGCTTTTATGACAGTGTCCGGCCAATTGACGACAGCGAACGCGAGTCGCTCAATTTCTTGCCGTTTTCTGACTCCCTGTTCCAAGAGCTCGCAGGGTCACGCCGTCTCGAAGGAGAATTGGGCCATGGCATTCTCGAACGTATTGGTTATCGTCCCACTGCTGAAGTAACCGGAATCGTGAGTGGTTACGCCGGTGAAGGCATTAAAACCATCGTTGCATCTGAGGGCCGCGCAAAGATCACATTTCGTCTCGTTCCTGATCAAAGTCCCAATCAGATTGATCGTTTATTTCGAGAGTGGCTCGCTATGACAATCCCCGAGGGAGTGGAATTCACTCTTGTGCCTGAGGGTTCGGTAGCTCCCTTCGTCACCCCCATTGATCACCCTGCAATGGGAGCATTATCAAAAGCGATTGAGCGCGTATGGGGCAAGCCGCCACTGTTCACGAGAGAGGGTGGAAGTGGACCGGAAGAAACGCTTGGAAGGGTATTGGGGGCTCCCCTATTGTTTCTCGGAGTCGGCCTGCCAGGCGATCGCATTCATGCACCAAATGAGAGAATGGTCATGGAGCAATTCTGGAATGGACTCCTCGCTGCCGGAGAGCTTTGGCACGAACTCGCTGCGGTTAACTTTGAACCAACAAATCTTGAAAGGTCGACATGAGCAAGGAACTACCAAAGGATCTACATGAATTGATCTCATTTGAAGATGACAAAGAAGATCGCACCTGGGTCTTCGATGTCACTTTCTTGCTAAGTCGTTGGAATTGCATTTTTGGCAATGGATGCCAAGGGGTTTTGACCGAGGCAACTCCAGAACTCGTACAAGGGTGCTGTTCATACGGGGCGCACTATGTAGATGATGAAGACCGTGAACGAGTGGAAGGAATCGTCGAGTCTTTAACCGCCGAGGAATGGCAATATGCATCGGTTGGTAACCGCAAGGGAATCTCAGTACGCGAGAAAGGTGGAGCTTGGCGGACACGGGTGCATAACGGCGCATGCATTCTCTTGAATCGCCCAGGTTTTCACACTGGCCCCGGTTGTGCTTTGCACCAGGTAGCAATGACTCGCGGAGTCAGTTACATAGACCTCAAGCCCGATGTCTGTTGGCAGCTACCCCTTCGCCTGGTAGACGAGACCGATGAAAACGGTCATGTCACTTCAACGCTTCGAGAATGGAAGAGGCGTGACTGGGGTGGAGGCGGTGATGACTTCCATTGGTGGTGTACTGACAGCGGCGAAGCTTTTTCTGGAGCTTCTACTGTTTTGGTTTCGATGAAAGACGAGATCACGGCACTAGTAGGTGCCAGGGCCTACGCAAATTTGCTCGACGTTCTCGCTGAACGTTTATCGGCCGGCACTCCCCTGGCGCACCCCACAGTGCGCAAGCCTTAAGTCGGTATAGATCTTAACCGCCCCAGTCGCGCATTGGCTGTTGAGCGGGCCATAGCTCTGGTGCAGTGGTGCGCCAGTCATACAGTGAGCCACCTTGGCATCCACGTTCCACGCATGCCCTAATGATTCCGTCTACATCTCCAGGCCCTGTGGCGTTGGCTATTCCACCTATTGCATGAATTGGTACGGCTGAGCCAACGTTTGCCCTGAGCCGATCGATGTTTTCTACCATGTACTTGTATGCATCACGATAACCAGAACTCTCTTTTCGATTGCTCTGGTACGACATTGGTAACCAGATGTCGTAGTAAGGGGCCAGGCCCAGCCATGGAAAGTTTGGCCAGAAGTTTGGATTGATTACTTCAGTAACCACTGGGGGAAATGCAATGGCGCCTATGGCCATATCAGGAAGCGCTGTTCGTAGTGCTGCACTCAATTCAATCAACAAAGCGTTACGCGTAGGAATATCTGGAACGGCCCTTGATTCAATGTCAACGGCTACCGCATCAACACCGAGATTGGCAATCGCAATAAGACGCCTTAGATCGCCTGCCGGATCTTCAAGGGTCGGCAAATACCATGTCACTACACGCAGACCAATTGAACGGGCGTAGTTAATCAGTGGAACCAGACGTTCAGGTTCAAGAACGTCAACAGGAGCATCCCACTTTGCAGCTTGGATATAGAGCGTTTCGACTCCGGATGCAACCATGCGGTCAAGGTCTGCGTTATCGACAAGAGGTCCGCCTTTGCCAAATGTTGCACTCCAGTCATATACATCGACCCAAGTTCCAAGACCTGAATACGCTGCCAGTCCGGCCTTTGCTGCCACAACCGGAGCGGGCGGGGGTGGCGGTGCCACGACGGTCAACATGACGGACGCGACCGCGATC
>CAYGGL010000005.1:0-22233 GCA_964349215.1 uncultured Acidimicrobiaceae bacterium
TGATTGGGCTGTTCACATTGCACTTTCCGTCAACGGAAATATCACATGTGCTTCGGTGGGCTTGCCGGCCAGAAATCTCATACTTTCAATCAACCCTCCCCCGCCATTGGTCATCGCTCATGACGGCACGCCTCGAGTTGTAACGAGTCGTACCCGCAACCCTCCCGCCGCACAAGCCGTGGCGGCTGCTCTCAAGGGTGATTTGATTCCCATGGGCTCGGCAGGAGCCAAAGCAATGGCAGTAGTTCTCGGAGAAGCTGACGTCTATGCACACAGCGGCGGAATGTACCAGTGGGACTCGGCAGCACCGGTTGGAGTCGCTATTGCGAATGGTCTACACGTGTCACGAATTGACGGATCACCAATTGTTTACAACAAAGCCGCCACTTGGCTCCCGGACGTGTTGATCTGTCGCCCCGAACTTGCCTCTATCGCCCTTCAATCTCTAAAAGGAGTGTCAGCCGATTAACGAACAGCGTTCTTCTTTACGTGGCGTCTACCGCGTCGGCGCTTACTTGTTGGCCTTGCTAATCCTGATACAGGCCACGCTCGCCGGACGCGCACTCTTTGGTACCTGGAGCATCACCATCCATGGCGTAGTCGGCAACATCACCTTTAGCATTGCCATGCTGTTGGCCGCGCTCGCCATTCTACTAAAAAGGACTGGGCTGATAGACGACAAGGTCCCTGTGGTCATGGCAGTCGCGCTCACTGCAGTTCTGACGATGCAGATAGGACTTGGATATTTAGGACGCGATTCAGCGGAGGCCGCGGCATGGCATGTTCCGCTCGGCGTTCTAAGTTTCGGACTCGCGATCTACCAAACGACTTTGGTACTAAAGAGTAAGTAGCTTCTCTATTTGTGAGAACGTGCGTAAGGCTTGCCCTGGTCACGCAAGATCATTAGACGAAACCAGAGTTGGCCAAGCTGAGCTGCAGAGCGAGCGATATGAGGCAAACGAAAGAACTGAGAACGTCCATGAGGACGAGCAAAGTGGTGCACCGGCACCTCTACAAAGTTCGCACCGGCAGACTCGAACTTGCGCATCATCTCGACACAAATGGTTCCACTTGTGCTCTGCAGGCGGACATGTTCGATTAGATCTCGGCGGATTAATCGGAAATCGCAGTCTGTATCTCTTACAGACAAGTTGAATAAGAAACGAACTGCATGGTGATAAGAACGCCCGATGATCTTTCTTACCCAAGTGTCTCCACGAGCGATCTTCCAGCCCTGGACGACATCGGTTTCTTCTTGAACACCATCGACTAAGTCAGCCACTTCAGTGGGGTCGTATTGGGCGTCGCCATCTGTATAGAAGACCCAGTCTTTGGTAGAAGCCTCAAAGCCCGATAGAAGCGCCCCCCCATATCCTCGGTTGACCTCGTGAGCAATGACACGCAGGAGAGGAAGCTCCTGGCTCAAGCCGCTAAGAACTTGGAGCGAATCATCGCTTGAACCGTCGTCAATGACAATTACCTCGAAGTCATCCACCAACTTTTCGAGGGTCGAATAAACCTTTGTCACCATAGAGCCAATAGCGAGAGCATCGTTATAGCAAGGGAAAAAAGCGGAGATCGAAGAAACCAATGGGTTTGCGGGAATGCCCACCTCAGGTTGGCTCATTAGATATTTTCACTCGCCTCAAAGAGACGCAGGGCATTACACACGATGTCGATCTCCTCGTCTGTCATTTCAGGGAAACAGGGTAACGAAACACATTCACGTGCCCATTTGGCAGCTTCGGGACAATCGTGGCGCTCAAACTGACGATAGGCAGGTTGGTCATTCAATGCCAATGGATAATGCACCGCTGTTTTTACATCGTGGTCGGCCATGAAATCTCTGAACCCCTGGCGGTCGCTCACTCGAACCACACTCAGGTGATAAACGTGACGCTCGTGCGGCTCTTGCCATAAAAGACTAGGTGCAGTTATGCGATAGCGGCCGGCAATATTTCGTCGGCGCTCATTACCCTCATTTAGGTCGGGCAGAACGAGCCTCAGCCAAGCGGCTTCGAGTTCAGACATTCGAGCATTCATTGCAATATCAATGTGCACATACTGCTCAGTCATTCCATGAACACGCAGGCGTCGTAACCGAGAGGCAGTCTCGGCATCGTCAGTTAGAACTATGCCGCCGTCGCCTATGCCTCCGAGATTTTTAGTTGGATAAAAGCTGTAACAGACAGCCGCGCTTGCCGACTCCGAAAGAGGCAAAAGAGCCCCATGTGCCTGAGCTGCATCTTCGATGATGGGAATTCCAAAATCTCTCAAACCTGAATCGACGATTGACAATGGTCGACCATAAAGGTGCACTGGCAAAATAGCGGCCGTACGTTCGTTGCAAGCTTCTGATACTGCTTTTGGATCAATGAGTGCCGTAAGGGGATCCACATCTACGGGCACAGGAATGGCTCCTGTCGAACATACCGCAGCGGCTGTTGGGACAGCAGTGAACGACGGCACAATGACTTCATCTCCAGGGCCAATTCCAAGAGAAACCAGACTGAGAGAGAGCGCACTGGCTCCAGATGCAACAGCAATTGCATAGCCAGCACCCATTGCCGAGGCGACTTCAGCTTCGAGTGCTTCGGTCTGTTGTCCTAACAGAATGTGACCAGACTTCAAAACCTGATCAACGCTTTCGACAAAACGATCTCGATAGCGTTCTGCCCTTCTGGTCAGCTCGACGACAGGTACCAAGGATTTTCCCGATAGAACTCAATGCTTTTGCCGATACCTTCGGTTAAGCCAATTTTTGGTTCCCAATTGAGCAACTTCTTGGCCTTGGAAATGTCGGAACAAAAGCTTCCGATATCGATACCGACCAATTCGGCCGGCCACTGCTTGTATGTCAGTTCACCCTGACCGGCTACCTCGATGATTGTCTCGGCTATGGAATGCAGCGTAAGACACTCTGTGTGTCCGATGTTGAACACTTCGCACGGAGCATCTTTAGACGTCACGGCCAGTGCCATTGCTTGTACGACATCATCGACGTGGAGGCAATCGCGGAAATGCTCGCCCGTTCCAAAAAGAGTGATCGGCTGATTATTCAGGGCACGCTTGATGAAAACTGGCAAGAAACCCAGGCCCTCGTTTGCCAAGCATTGGCGAGGTCCATAGACATTCGTAAGGCGCAATGCGCTGATGCTCATGCCGTAATTTCTGCCATAGATCAAATAGAACTGTTCTCCTGCAAGCTTGTTTACCCCATTTACATCAACAGGAATGGTGAGGTGTGACTCGTCGACAGGAAGAAGATCGGCCCGGCCATAAACCTGGCGCGTTGAGGTATGCACCACTTTGGCTTTTGGGGCAACCTCTCTTATCATTTCCACAAATTTGAGTTGGCTACGAGCGTTATATTCAAGATCATCAAGTGGTTTGACCATCGATGCGTGATGACTTACCTGGCCCGCTATTGCAAAGACATAGTCGGCTCCTTCGAGATGAGGTGCCACCAAAGAACGATCGGCGATATCACTGATGATGACTTCGATGTCGAGGTCATCATCAGTATCGAGATTGCGCCGGTCACCTCCATGTGTAGTTACCAGAGCGTCAACAACTTTGACTTGTGCACCGCCTCTGGCCAATGCAAGCGCCATGTTGGAACCGATGAAACCCAGACCACCGGTCACCAAACATTTCTTCCCGGCGAATTTACTCAAGGTAATGCTATTGGCCGTCACTTTGGGTCGCCTTCCGTTGCATATTGGACACCTCGTCCCTTCCCCATCTCAGGGGCTCGCCGGCCCTACGGCACGAAATCGTAGCTCACAACCATCACAGAGAATGCTGTCAAAGCAACCGCAGACGCCGAAAAGACAATTTTACGAATCATTTTTGGCCGGCGATCGAGCAGATCGCCCGCTGCAATCGCTATTGGGAAGGTCTCATTTGCGTATCGCCCCAAACCCACCACCGCAAAAAGTCCCGGGGGCACGAGATAGGCAGCAATAAGTACCACCCAGGCTAAAGGCAGACGTTTCCAGCCAAGTACCAATACCCCAACTACGGCCAAAGCCATGGCGACATGAACGACACCCGCATGGTCTTGTGTGTTGATGAACTCAATTATCGTAAGTTCATCCCAAGCGGCTTTTGCAGTCCAAAAAACAAAAGGGTCGCCCGTCCATTGATCAAGTTGCCAACACCATGCCCCGATAGCTAAAAGTGAAGGGGTTCCGATCAAAATCGCACGTTTTTGAATGTGCCGATGGATTGGAAATTGCAACGCCACAAGACCCATCGCAGCAACTACCAATATTCCATTGGGTCTCACCATGGTGACAACAACACCCAATAATGCGGCTGCCCAATCTCGGCGCTCTTCCAAAAAATAAAAGGCCCAGACGGACCCTGCCAGAAATATTGCCGATGGGTAGCCCAGCGAGAATGAAACCGATGCTGGAAACAAAGCCAGTGCCCAAATACTCAGTCGGGAAGCATTGGGGCTGAGGTGTCGCGAAGCCAGTCGATATAAACCGCCAAGAGCAAGCAGAAGCATCGCATGGTTAACGACAAATGCCGTCAGGCCATATGGAAGGCCAAACCAGCCGGCAACTCTCAATATGCCTGGAAATAACGGGAAGAATGGCCAAGCAGATTGCACGCCATCAACCGGTGGAGGCCCATACCCGAACTCGGCGATATGGCGATACCAGCCAAAGTCCCAGCCGGTAAAACCTGCGGTCAATGATTTCGATGAACCAAAGAGAGATGATGCCGCAATAAGTAGCGTCAGATCTACCAACAGCCGAGACACAAACCATGGAAGAAGTACTTCTCGCAGTGGAAAGAGTCGCTTAGCCTTCGTCGGTGTTTCGGATTCAATTAATGACACGATGTTGCCCCATCAGTTGGACCTAGTATTCCCAGTCTTGTAGCAGGGCAGATGGTAGATCGATTCGGATGAGTTTTATTTTCAGGAGCAGGCACTATGGAGCTTGATGAATACCGCCGTATGGCAGAGGTCGAAACCTCACACTGGTGGTATGGAGCAACTCGTGAGCTGCTCAAGACTTTGTTGTCCAATCATCTTCCTTCAGGGGGTCGCCGCCTTGACGCCGGTTGTGGAACTGGGGCCACCGGCTCGTGGCTGGGATCTGACAGCATCTCGGGGGGGCGAGCCCAACTCTTTGGTGCCGACATGGAGCCCCTTGCTCTTTCTTTATATAGGGAAGGCCATGATGCGACCCGACTCGCTATTGCAGATCTAACTCGTCTTCCCTACCGAGATGACTCGTTCGATGCGTTGTTATGCGTAACAGTTTTATGCCATCGATCAATCGAAGACCCGCGGTCTGCAGTGCGAGAACTTGCGAGAGTTGTTCGACCGGGAGGAGTCGTGTGTCTCATGGAACCTGGCGTTCGTCGACTGAGGCGAGCACACGATCGCGTGACTCATTCAGCTCGTCGCTTCTCTCGAGTTCAACTCGCAGACCTGCTCACAAGTAACGGGCTTGAGATATTGCGCTCTACTGGTGCCTATGCATTCTTGATTCCACCCGCCTCTATAAAAGCGGTACTCGAGCGAGGTCGCACAAGTAGCGACCTAGATGTTGCCCAAGACGGACTTGGCGGGCTACTAGGACACGCCGCCGCACTTGAGCGCCGATGGCTCGCAAATCACGACCTGGCAGCAGGTCTTTCAGTAATCGCTATCGGCAGGGTCTGACTAAATATTTGGCCCTTACTTGGCCCATTACTTGGCCAGGGTCAAAGTAATTGATACCTGTACCTTTTCTTTATTGATACTTATCACCACTTGTCCTGACTGGCTTGCCATATCGCCTTGGCCCTCAAATGAGATGGAAGCGTCAAAACCAGCTGGTCCATCATCTACACGTTTTTGGTCGACCAATTGGTAGCCAGCTGCCGGCAGTTCACCTACGTAGCGATCAAAAACCGCTGCCGCATCAAGATCGATGAAATACCGAGTTGTCTGGAGTGTGGAGTCCTTCTTTGGCTGCACTGACGAGGTTTGGAAATTCGCACCATCAATGATCGGGAAACCCTTTGGAAAGTCGTCAGGAAGCCTGCCGTTGATCAGTAGACTTTTGCCCTCTGGCGTCTCGATTTCCACCGTGTCGCCACCGCCGCCAACCTCCACCTTTCCGTCGGGAGATTCATATGTTCTGGGAAGAGAATCGATTGCAGTCGACTTTGTCGTGGCCTTCGGTCCAGCCTGTGATTTGTCGTCACTGCAACCTCCTACGAATAGAGCTCCGGCAAGAAGCAACATCAGGCCACCACCGACAAGCCTATGCCTAAATTTTTGTTCAATTCCCATACCTATGACCATGCCACACCCCTTCAAACCTGTCAGGCTTAAATGTTATGGACGTTCACCAATGCCCACGCTGCGAGCTTCGCTTTATATCCCGCCCCGAGTTGGAGGATCATCTCTCCGAAGCACATCTGACCCCAGAAGAAAACGATCAGACCAACCCTGATTCCGAATCTGACGAGCACTGAAATCAAGAAACTGAAAGCAAAGAAGACAAAAGGGGGAAGAATTACTGCCGCGCCACGTATAGCTACACGTGCAGCTATACCTTCCTTCATGCGACGGCTCAAGTGGCCCGCGACAGTATTGCTGGCGCTGTTCGTCGTTCTCTTCGCCGCCTGGGCGTTTGATACTTCAATGAGTTCAGATCTTGTTGTGCGAAATGCTGAGCTTTCCGGCACAGCGGTTGGAGGATTAAATGCCAAAGAACTCAGCCCTATTGTGACAAAGACGGCGCAGCGATTGGCCGGTGCACAAATTGAAGTCCTAACTCCGAGCGGACCACTAAAAGCCAATGCAGAAGAAATCGGATTAGTTGTAAATCAAGAAAAAACTATTGCCGGAGCAATCAATCTTGGCGAACAAGACCAGCTGTGGAAGCGTCCGTTCAAATGGATTCAATCAATCATCAGCCCCCGTCGCGTTGATGTAGCAGTAACGATCGATAATCAAAAGCTTGCCCAAGTGCTCGTTGTGCGTGACCCCACCCAGCGACTGGAGCCAATAGAGCCGAGGATCGCAGCAGATGAGGATGGGTCAATCAAAGCCATCGAAGGGGTTAATGGTCATGGTCTGGATACAAAGGCCGTTAGCCAAGCGGTTACCGACGCAGCCTCGCTTGGGACATCTCCAATTCGCGCAGTTGTCAGTGACGTTGTGCTTCCACCTCGTTTTGACCTGGAATCCGCAAAGGAGCTGGCTCTCAAGGTCGAGACCTTTACCAATGCAACATTAAGCGTCACCGCGGACGATGCCTCGGCAACCATCCAGCCAAAAATGCTCAAGCGTTGGGTTGGCTCTTCTCCAACTGATCGTGGGCTCACGCTTGATCTTGATGACAAAAAGATGGCTGAAGATTTGGCGAAGCTATTACCTGAGGCAGGAACACCTGCTGTGGACGCGAGCTTCAAGGTGTTGGGCAAAACGCCTGTTGTGATACCGGGAGAAAATGGCAAGGCTTGTTGTGCGCCCGCATCGGAGCAATTGATACTTCAAGCGCTCTCTATTCCTGCCGTTTCCGATGGGAACAAAAGGCCAATCAACCTGCCACTTCGAGTAGTCGAGCCCGATCGCAGCGTTGAAGACGCCCAAGCAATGGGAATTGTTGAAGAAATCGGCTCATTTACCACACGTCATCCTGCAAATCAGCCGCGCGTTGCCAATATTCACCGCATTGCAGACATGCTGCAGGGAAAGATCATCGAACCTGGAAAGAAGCTCTCTATAAATGAAGTTGTCGGTAAGCGAACCCTGGACAAGGGGTTCATTCCTGCAGGGGTTATTTATGAAGGGTCATTCACTGAAGACGTAGGAGGTGGCGTGTCGCAATTCGCCACCACATTGTTCAATGCAGCCTTTTTTGCCGGTCTCGATATTCCTGAGTATCAGTCACATTCGATCTGGTTGGATCGTTACCCTCGCGGGCGAGAAGCAACGCTGTCGTATCCCAAACCCGATCTCGTCATCGAGAATAAAACGCCGCATGCGGTACTTATCTGGAGCACCTACGACTCAACCAGCATTACGGTAAGCCTTTATTCAACTCGTAGCGTGGTTGCTGAACAGACTGGACAAACAGAAGGCCCGGTGGGTGCATGTACTCGCGTCACCACAGAACGAACGCGCACATGGCTCGAAGATAATCGAACAAAGATCGACCGTTTCCGAGCCACCTATCGCCCCGAGGAGGGTGTGGCTTGTTGATGTCACCCTCGTTGCCTGAAGAACCTTCGTCAGAACATGGGGTTCCTCGTCGTCACTTCCTCAAAACGGGCACTGCCACCGGCATCGCACTTTTGGCCGTCCCAGCCGTTGCTAATTCCCCTGCTCATGGTCAAGTCCAGCAACTGGACTCTGAGCAATCCAACAACACCTTCGTGCATGGCGTTGCCAGTGGTGATCCTCTGCATGACCGAGTGATCATTTGGACACGTATATCCGGAGTGGCTTCAGGCATCAACGCCGTTTCGGTTTCATGGTCAGTATCCACTGACGAGGCAATGTCGAAAACGGTGGCGGAGGGGACGGCTCAGGCTCGTTTGGATAATGACTGGACAGTGCATGTTGATGTAGTCGGACTCAAGCCTGCAACGACCTACTGGTACCGGTTTGAGGCCGACACAGCCCAACTCGACACAGTCCAGTCACCACTTGGGCGCACCAGAACTTCACGAAGGGCCGACGACCCCGGTGAGATACAGCTCGGATTCGTCTCATGCTCGGCCTTGCCCGGCGGGTACTTCAACGCATACCGCCAGCTAGCACACCGCGAGGTGGACTTGGTTGTACATCTCGGTGACTACATCTACGAGAGCTTTCGCAGTAGGGCTCGCGACCATGACAACCCTGATGACCCACTGACACTTGAGGACTATCGAGGTCGCTACCGCCAGTACCGCAGTGACCCCGATCTGCAGTTGTTACATCGACGTCATCCGATGTCGAGCACTTGGGATGACCATGAAGTGGCAGGAAACGCGTGGAGCCAGGGCTCTTCAAGCCATAACACTGCCAAGCAAGGCACGTGGCAGCAGCGGCGAAGTGCCGCTATCAAGGCTTATTTCGAATGGTTGCCGGTTCGTCGAGCTGACCGAGACAGCCCTGAACGTATATGGCGCTCAATCCCACTTGGTGGCGCAGCCGAGTTGATACTCATCGACACCAGACATGATGGGCGCGACCAACAAGTCAGCGATAACAATACTGATCCTCTACAAGCGCTCGATGACCAGAACCGCTCAATGATGTCGGTCGAGCAAAGAGACTGGCTGAACCAGCGCTTGTTGAACTCGCCATCAACTTGGCGACTGGTTGCCAACCAAGTTCTCTTCTCACCATTTCGTCTTAATTTGCCTGGACCACTTACCGATTTTGGCGATCGCTTTGGCGTTGTCGTCAACGAGACCGCAATCAATCCCGATAGTTGGGACGGTTACGGAGGTGAGCGCACCCGAGTGCTCGCCAGCCTTGCCAGACCGGAGGCAGCCAACACCGTTTTTCTAACAGGAGACGTCCATTCTTCATGGGCCTTCGAAGTACCCGCTCTCGGACAAGATGAAAACCCAAAATACAATCCCGTGGCCGTTGAGATTGTCGTGCCGGCAATTAGTTCTTCTCCATTTGGAAGTGTTATCAGCGGATCAAACGACATAGTTGATGAGTATCTTGGCGAAGGAAATCTGATCAACGAGTTGGTCACCAGTGCCATTGAAGGACAACTTGATTACCTTCGTTGGGCCGAAGTTAGTTCGAACGGTTACGTGCTGGCATCTATCAGTCCAAAGCGAGTTTGGGCCGAGTGGTGGCATATCAAGGGAACCGGACCCAATGACAAGGGAGAACGTCGAGCAGCGGTCTTTCAAGTAAATGCCGGCGCTGCTCGACTGCTTGAAGCCGACCCTGAAGACTCTCCTAAATCTCGCAACACCTCGGGTTCGGCAAAGAAAGCACCTGGCGACAAAGACAGCACTGATCCTCCCAGCCCAGTTGCCTTTGGAGCTGTCGGCTTGGCCGTTACCGCCGCCGTCGGCGCAGCGATCGCCATTCGTCGGAGAAATTTATAGGAACTCGTCAATGCTGTTATATGTTGTTGATTGTCTCGATGAGCAAATCCCAAGGGGGGAAACGTCATGCCAGGATGGAATTTTGCCGATGCGTGGGAAGTAATTGCCGAACAGCTTCCAGATGCTCCCGCCCAAGTACACGGCGATCGTCGTTTCACCTGGTCCGAGATGGACGCACGAGCTAACGGTATTGCCAAGTGGCTGTTGGACCTCGGAGTAGAGCGACAGGACAAAGTTGCCCACTACCTCTACAACTGTCCTGAGTATCTTGAGTCGCTGTTTGGCATGTGGAAGGCCGGGCTCGTGCCGGTCAATACCAACTATCGCTATCAAGACAATGAGCTGCTTTATCTCTGGGATAACGCTGATGCCGTTGCAGTGGTCTTCCACGGAACTTTTACCGAACGAATTGAGAAGCTGCGTGACCGCACCCCAAAGGTAAAGGCTTGGCTTTGGGTCGACGACGGCTCAGGTCCATGTCCTGATTGGGCAGAGCCTTACGAAGATGCTGCCAAGAGCGCCACGACTCGAACCGTTGCACCATGGGGACGCGACGGCGATGACCTTTACATGCTCTACACCGGAGGCACCACGGGAATGCCCAAGGGCGTGATGTGGCGCCAAGATGATCTCTTTATGATCCTGCACCAAATGGCGGGCTCGTTTCCCGAAGAGGCCGATCTCGACATCATTCGTGATCGTGCCAAACTCCCCGGACCTGTTGGCCTGCCCGTTTGTCCGCTCATGCACGGCACTGGGGCTCTGATCTCTTTCCAGGTATTGTCATCGGCCGGATGTGTAGTCACTTTGACAGAGCGCAATTTCAGTATCGAAGAAATGCTCGACACTATTCAGCGTGAAAAGGTCAATATGATGGCAGTTGTTGGCGACGCATTTGCCAAGCCGTGGCTGCGGGCCATGAATGAGAACCCCGGCCGATGGGATATTTCAAGCCTGTTTGCAGTCGCGTCATCTGGAGTCATGTTCAGCACCGAAACCAAGAAGGGCCTGCTTGCACACCACCCATCGATGTTGATCATGGATGCTTTCTCATCTTCAGAAGCACTTGGAATGGGTAGCTCGGTTTCGACCGGTGGCACTGCCGCAGAGACAGCAAAGTTCATGGTTACAGACCGCACCCGCGTGATCAGTGAAGACGGCAAGGACATCGCTCCAGGCTCTGGCGAGATAGGGCTCTTGGCAGTAAAGGGTCGTAACCCACTTGGTTATTACAAAGATGAAGAGAAATCTGCCAAGACGTTCAAGGTCATTGACGGTGAGCGCTACTGCATACCCGGCGACTATGCCCAAGTCGAAGCTGATGGTTCGTTGAAAGTCTTGGGTCGAGGCTCGGTTTGCATCAATACCGGTGGCGAAAAGGTATTTCCCGAAGAAGTTGAAGAGGCAATCAAAACCTACTCAACAGTGCGTGACGCAGTTGTTGTCGGCGTACCCGATGAAAAGTTTGGTGAAGCCATTACCGCAGTGGTTGAACTCGCCCCAGGTGAGACTCTTGACGAGGGAGCAATCATCGCTCACGTAAAGGATCAACTTGCTCATTACAAAGCACCAAAGCGAGTGCTTCCAGTTTCTACTATTGACCGCGCTGCCAACGGCAAGGTCGATTACAAACGCCTAAAAGAACACGCCGTGTCGGAGCTAAGCCTCTGAAGACTCGTTCTACAAATGGCGTTGAACTTGCCCTCTATGACTTAGGGGGCAATGGCCCCGCTGTTGTTCTCGCGCATGCAACAGGTTTTCATGGCCGAGTTTGGATACCTCTGGCAAATCAGCTTCGGGATAACTTCCATCTCTACGCTCTCGACTTCCGTGCGCATGGAGCATCTGGCCCGCCTGACGACGGCGATTTCTCGTGGTCAGGCATGGCTGATGATGTGTTGGCAACCGTTGATGCGTTCGGCCTGGAACGACCCTTTGGGCTAGGTCACTCGATGGGTGGAGCCGGACTATTGCTGGGCGAACAGGCCCGCCCGGGAACCTTTCGTTCTATCTATGCCTATGAACCAATCGTGTTTCCAAATATTGGCCTGAGCGAACCTCCCCCGATAGAAACAAACCCCTTATCGGCCGGGGCCCTAAGAAGACGTAATACGTTCTCTTCAAAAACTGAAGCAATAGAAAACTATGCGGCAAAAGCTCCGCTCGACTGCTTAGATCCAGAGGTGCTCAATGCCTACGTTGAATATGGATTCATAGACCAACCCGATGGAACTGTCGCTCTTGCATGCCAACGTGAGCACGAGGCCGAGTGCTATCGCATGGGAGGAACACATGAGGGCTTTGGACAACTCCATCAGATCAAGTGCCCAGTAGTCATTGCCAGTGGAGTCCTCACCAACGCAATCAGCCCCGAGATGGCACGCATACAAGCGAACGCTATACCCAACGGAACTGTCAATGTCTTCGAGTCATTGGGCCACTTCGGACCACTTGAAGACCCGACAGCAGTAGCTAAATCAGCTGCTGGTTTCTTCCTTGACACAGGTTTTTAAAAGAGACAGGCTTTTAAAAAAGACGGGCTTTTAAACCTTTGCCATACGCGCTTCAATCCAAGACTTGCCCTGCTCGGCATCGATATCTTTAGGCAGATTGAGCACTCTTTCGCCGATGATGTTGCGCTGTACCTCTGAGGTTCCTCCACCGATTGTCAACGCTGTCGCAAATAAGAATCCATGAGGCCAAGGACCACCAGGTGAACCTAAAGGTCCTCGATCTGACAACATTCCATCTGCGCCTGTCAGATCCTTCGCGAGATTCATAATGTTTTGGCCGTGTTCGTCTGCCAGTGCCTTGCGAACTGAGGCCTCGGGCCCAGGTGGCACTCCCTTGACTGCAGCAGTAACGGTACGCAGACGAATAAGGCGAAGAATCTCGGCTTCTATATAAAGCTGGCTGATACGTTGACGAAGAACAGGGTCGTCGGTGCCACCTTGTTCTCTGACGAGGTCTATGAGATCAAAAGCGCTTGGGCCTCCTCCCCAAAGCGCTCCTCCCCCAGATAGCGATATCCGCTCATTTCCCAATGTCACCTTTGCGAGTGGCCAGCCTCGATTCTCTTGACCCACCATGTTTTCTGCGGGAATACGCACTTCATCAAAGAAGACCTCGTTGAAAAGGTGCATGCCCGTCATTTCGATCAGTGGCCTAATCGTTATGCCCTCTAGGTCCATAGGGCATATGAAGTAAGTAACTCCTTGTTGCTTTGGTTGATCAGAATCAGTCCTGGTCAACAAGATGCCGAATTTGGCCCAATGCGCACCCGATGTCCAAATCTTTTGACCAGTAACTACATACTCATCGCCATCCCGAACGGCCTTGGTGCCCAGGTTCGCCAAATCAGAACCAGCGCCGGGCTCGCTGAATAACTGACACCAAATCTCACCCTCAAGAATTGGCCATAGATAGCGCTCTTTTTGTTCGGCTGTACCTGCATGCAAGATGGTGGGACCTGCCCAACCAAGTGCGATGCCCCCTGCTGCACGTGAGATCCCCCCACGCTTGAGTTCCTCATCAATAACCAACTGACTCATAGGGTCGGCGTCTAGGCCCCATGGAGACGGCCAATGCGGTGCCACATAGCCGGCTCGCGCCAAATCACTCTGCGCTGGATTGGGGTTCTCCTCGATCCATCGACGTACTGCAAGTCGGCGGGGATCATCATCGGCTGGAAGGTCAAAGTCCATAGCCAGACTCTAAACGAGCATTCCCACCCCTGTCGCAGTGTCCGTCTAGTCTCAAGTCGATGGCTCTACCTCTTCCTGGATCACTTACCCCTTCAAAAGTAACCGCATTTAAAAACTGTGGGCTGGCCTTTCGCTATTCCGCTATTGATCGTCTTGTCGAGCCGCCATCGCTGCCGGCCCTAAAGGGAACGGTCGTCCACAGAGCCTTGCAGTTGTTATTTGATGCCCCACCCGAACAGCGAACTCACGCGTTGGCGCTTCAGGCCTTAGACATCGCCATACCCGAAATAACGGGTTCATCCGAATATGGCGATATGGAGATTGACGAACCAAGTTCAACGCTTCTCAGATCTGATTCCGAGAAACTGATAGAGCGTTATTTCGAGCTTGAAGACCCAACCCAAGTCATGCCAGTAGGCCTTGAGTTGATGTTGGAAGCGGAAATAGGAGGGGTCTTTATTCGAGGGATAATCGACCGCCTCGACCTCAGTGCCGATGGAGAATTAATTGTGACCGACTACAAAACTGGTCGGGCTCCCAATGAGCGCTTTGAGCAGGGAAGTCTCAATGGGGTTCATTTTTATGCCTATCTATGTGAGGCAGTTTTCGGTCACCGTCCGGCAAAAGTGCAGCTGTTGTATCTATCTCAACCAGTCAGCATTGTGTCTGTTCCGACTGATCAGTCGATCAAGGGAATGGAACGCAAAGTGGGTGCAATTTGGAAAGCGGTCGAACAGGCATGTGATCGTGAAGACTTCAGACCCAACCCATCCAAGCTGTGTGACTGGTGTTCCTTTCAGTCGCTGTGTCCAGCCTTTGGTGGCGAACCTGCCACTGGGCTTTTAGACAACCGCCAAATTCCGCTCGCTATCTCGTGATCCACTTCGATTCTTTCGACAAATACGACGACGCAATCGACAGACTTCTCGATCAGATTCGAGGAAACCGTTTCTTCGATCGCCTCTTCTATCTCGCATCGGCCTTGGGAGAATTTTCGGTTATCTGGTATTTCGCTGCCATCACAACCATCTTTTGGGCTGACAATGGACAAGACCAAGCCATTAGGCTTGCAACAGCCCTGCTAATTGAGTCGATTTTCATAAACGGACTGGTGAAGTCGCTATTTAAGAGAACAAGGCCGGTTCACGACGGCCCAAGGCCTCATCGCCTGCGAACCCCTCGAACTAGCAGCTTCCCAAGTGGGCACTCAACCTCAAGCTTTATGTCAGCTACACTGCTATCAAGCGCCGAGCCAATGACCATGGCACTTTGGTTTGTCCTAGCCGCTGTAATCGCTACTAGCAGGGTTTACGTCAGGATTCACCACGCCAGTGACGTGGTTGGAGGGTCCTTTATAGGACTGGGCATTGGACTTGCGATCGTAGCCTTGTGGCCGATCGGCTAGCACTAATTAATTACTGGTCTAATTAACCGCCATATCGGCTACCAACAACGAACGAATATCTAAGAGCAGGTTCGAAACTTCGTCAGTAGAAACCAACTCTCGATGGCGCATATCCGCCAGACCGCCATCAATGGCCGCCAATGCCTCGACTAGAGCAGGCCCGGGTACCTTCGTTAACGTGGTCTCAGTCATAATCCTTGCCTCGATTCTCTCGTCAACCTAAACCGTCGCTCGCTGATTGAGAACTTCTTCACCATAGCGGCCGATCCTGCTGTTCACCAGTATTTAAACGTAGCAATCGGCAAAGTTGTTCCCTGCCTAAGGGAAAATTCTCAACGAGGTGCCCATGCATCGGGCTCCTCAAGGAGTTTTTTGACCGATATTGGCAATTGACCGGCTATAAGATCGCTGAGCGTCACGTTCTCAAGCACCGATCGCAAGGCTCCGCGCGTTGCCACCCACACCTCTCGAAGAGGTTGGGCCAATCCCTGGTAATTGACCTCATCAGGACGCACGCCTTGGACATTGGCCAAGGGACCTTCCACCGCACGGATAATGTCGGCCACGGTTATCTCACCTGGCTCTCGAGCCAGACGGTATCCTCCTTCGGCCCCGCGCTGGCTAAAGACAAGGCCTGCCCTCCGAAGGTCAGTGAGAATATGACCAAGAAATCTGGGTGGTATCGCCTGTGCATTTTTCAATTGATCGAGTTTCACTGGACCCTCATCGACAGCAGCCAGTTCAATCATCGCTCTTACTGCATAGTCAACCTTTGCCGTTACTCGCACATAATCATGGTGTCACACCCCATCTTCATAATGGGAGACATGAGAGAACAATTGGTCATGTTGGAAAGCCAAGCCCCATGGAAGCTCGATGCAAAGACTCGCAATGTCGGTCGTCAAGGCATTGCTTCGGCTCGAGCCGCACTCGCCAAGTCCAGGGCCACGCAATCCCATTCAATGCAAAGACAAGCGGCTTAATAGTCTCCTAAGCTAAGAACTCATGAGCATGAGAGACGCACGCGAAGTAGTCATAGTCGAGGCCGTACGCAGCCCGATCGGAAAGCGAAGGGGTGGGCTTTCAAGCCTTCATGCATCCGATTTGTTGGGCTCGGTGCTGCAAGCCCTCATACAACGATCGGGTATTGACCCAAGCCAGGTTGACCAAGTTGTCGGCGGCTGTGTCACCCAAGTTGGCGAGCAATCCTTCAATATCACGCGCACCGCTTGGTTAAGTGCCGGCCTTCCCATGACTGTTGCCGCTACAACCGTTGACACTCAATGCGGGTCTTCACAACAAGCAACCGGCCTAGCGGCTTCATTGGTGGCCTCAGGAGTTGTTGATGTCGCAGTGGCCTGTGGGGTCGAGTCAATGAGTCGGGTGCCAATCGGCGTAAACTCCAGCAACGGTCCTGGTAAGGCAATCCCAAAGAGTTACTTTGAAAAGTTTGAGTTCACGACTCAGTTTGAGGGCGCCGAGCGCATAGCTGACAAGTGGGGAATCAAGCGATCTGACACCGATGCCTTTGCACTGATGTCTCAACAGCGAGCAGCTGAGGCGCTTAAAGAAGATCGTTTTGGGCGCGAGATTGTTGCTGTCACCGCCCCCGACGTCGACGAAGAAGGAAAACCCACAGGTACCACTCACTTGGTAGAGCGCGATGAAGGGCCTCGGGAGACAACCCTTGAAGGTCTTGCCAAACTAAAGCCCGTTGCACGAGAAGACGGCGTACATACCGCTGGAAGTTCTTCTCAAATCTCTGACGGAGCTGCAGGGATATTGATGATGACACGAGCCAAGGCAGAAGAACTAGGTCTACGTCCTAGAGCACGCGTTGTCGATGAATGTCTCGTCGGCGTAGACCCGGTGCTCATGCTCACTGGGCCCATCGACGCAACACAACGTCTGCTTGAGCGCAACAAGCTCTCATTGAGCGACATCGACACTCTTGAGATAAACGAGGCCTTCGCTTCTGTGGTTCTTGCCTGGGAACGTGAGCTAAAGGGTGATTTGGCCAAGGTCAACCCCAATGGCGGAGCAATTGCACTCGGTCATCCCCTTGGAGGGACCGGTGCGATTTTGTTGACCAAGGCTCTTCATGAACTTGAGCGCACAGATAATACCTTTGGGCTTGTGACAATGTGTTGTGGGGGCGGCCTGGGTACCGGCACGCTCATAGAACGCCTCGGTTAACAGCACTCCCCCCTATGCCTGTTCGTAGACCATTTCGTAGGCCATCTCGCCGTCGTTCGCTACTGGTGCTGGGCGCAATCATTGTCGTATTTGTGTCATATGCGCTCGGGGGTAATTCCAGCGATGAAACGAATGCAGAGGAAAGCACAGAGGCTGGCATAGCTGAGATAGTGCGCGTGGTAGACGGCGACACCATCGTTGTTCGAATCGATGGACAAGAAGAGAAGGTTCGCCTAATTGGCATTGATACCCCCGAGAGCGTCGATCCACGAAAGCCGGTTGAATGTTTTGGCAAAGAAGCAAGCCGTCACACTTCTGAGTTACTGCCAGAAGGCACGCAGGTTCGACTTGTAAGAGACGTTGAAGCCAGGGACCGCTACAAGCGTCTTTTGGCCTATGTCTATCGAGAACAAGATGGCCTCTTCGTCAACCTTGCCCTTGCGGCCGATGGTTTTGCACAACAGGCGACCTATCCGCCCAACGTCGCCCATGTGGAAGATTTTTCTGCAGCTGTCAGTTCTGCTCGCGACAATAAAGTCGGGCTTTGGGCAACATGTCCAACCACTTCCGATTGATACACAGGTAGCGTTACGTGGTGATGACCAGTCTTGTCGAGCGCCTTGGATACTCGCCTGACAGCAGAATTCTTATGATCACGAGCGAATCCCTCGGCTCTTGTCATGCTGCAAATGCCGGTGTTTATCAGTCTTTACGTGAAGGGCTTGCAACCAGTTCTGACCTAATGATTCCTTGTCCATGGGCTCGAGAGGCTGTTTCTCAGTACCGCGGTGAAGACGTCGGGGTGCAACTAACACTCAATTCTGAGCTTGACCTCTATCGATGGGGCCCTATTACCCAAGCTCCCTCACTACTCGATGGCGATGGTGGGTTCCCTCGCACGGTCGCAGAGCTATGGGACCACGGCGACCTCGACGAAGTGCGACGTGAATGTAGAACTCAAATTGAACGCGCCATCTTGTGGGGCTTTGACATAAGTCATCTGGGCACGCATCTTGGGGCTTTAGCGCTTCGTCCCGAGTTCTTTGATGTATATCTTGAACTGGCTCTCGACTTTCGTCTGCCCTTGCGACTGCCAGACCAGTCATATGAGCGCATTGCAGGCTTTCCTTTCCGCCGCATTGCCTCACAAGAAGGCCTCGTCTTTCCTGATCACGTAGTAGATACAGATACAGGCGACCTAATTTCAGATATCAGATATGCCCTTGGCGAACTACCACCGGGGGTTATCGAAATAACGAGTCGGCCGGCAATCGATACGCCTGAGCTTCGTTCGCTTTTGCCCCAGTGGGAGCGGCATACAAACGACTACGACGGATTGGTCAATAACCACGATATCCGTGAAGAACTTGAGCGCTCAGGGGCAGAACTTATTGGTTACCGACCACTGCGCGAATTATTACGCCAGGCAATCTAAAGCCAGGCGATCAAAAGCGATCACTGGCTCTATATGGCGATTCCGTTGAACAGGTCGTCTTCTGGCAGAGGGCTATCGACTAACGAACGGGCCACAATATATTCGTCGAATGGATGCAGGGTATGCATCTCATGGTCTGGTAACCCAAACCAAAACGGAGATTCAGGGTCAACCTGAGTTTTGTGTGCCAGCAATGCACGACTGCGAACATCAGCAAAGCCCGTGATATCCACTTTGGTACTAATCCGATGGTCAAGATCAGGACGCTCAAACCATTCGGGGGAAAACGGTGACTCAATATCAAGCTCGATAAAACGATTGTGGATAGACAGCATTCGGGCCCTAGACCACATGGAGTAATACATCTTCAACGGCTGCCATGGTTCGCCAAGCTCAGGGTAAGCATCGGGGTCGCCCGCCGCATCAAACGCAACGACGCTGATCTCATGGACCATTAAATGATCGGGATGCGGATAACCCGATTGATCATCTGGATAGGTAACGATCACTTGTGGTCTGTGACGACGAATCTCAGCCACAAGTCGCCCGACTGCTTCTTTCAGATCTGCCTGAGCGAAACACCTCGGATCTTTATTTGAATCGGCCCCATCCATTCCGGAATCCTTATATCCGAGCCAAATGACGTCGTCGTATCCAATGATCTCAGCAGAGGCTGCCAACTCATCTCGACGGACCTGAGCAAGGTTTTCACGAACCTCGGGACTATCCATGGACGGATTCAAAATGTCGCCCAGTTCGCCCCCAGTACAGCAAACCAAGACGGTGTGAATACCCTTTGCGTGCGCTTTTGCGACTGTCCCCGGCCCCTTAGAGGCTTCATCGTCAGGATGTGCATGAATTGTCATTAAACAAAGGCGGTCAACGGCGTCGGTCATGGTTCATACGCTACAAGTCAAGTCCAACCATCACATACCAACAGGTCCTAGCCTGATGACAATGAGCATCGCACTTTACACATTTGGACCTGATGGAATCGTTGCCAAACAAGACGTACCTCTCGGGGATATTTCACTCGAAAATAGCGATGCAAATATTTGGATAGATTTCCTCGACCCAGACCCAACTCATCTTGATCACCTACTCAAATTGTTCTCCCTCCACCCCTTGGCGATCGAAGATGCCACCAAACACGGGCAAAGAGCAAAGCTCGATCACTTTCCAAACCACGCCTTTATGGTGGTTTATTCGATGGAAGCAGCTGAGGTTGATTTCTTTATCGGCCCTTCTTGGGTGATCACCGTTCGTGAACGAAATGAAGATGGGCAATATTGGAATTCGGACATAGCCGGTGAACGGCTGAAACGAGCTGTCCCGACAGAAGCAACGGTTGGCTACATCGTCTATACCTTGCTCGATGAGTTAGTTGACGGCTATTTCACGCGTGCGGACCAGTTTGAAGACCAAGTCGAGGTATTCGAAGATCTAGTTCTCAGCCCAAATTCCCAAGAGAATCTCATACAAGCAAACGTCTTGCGCCTTCGTCGCGACCTTCTGACATTTCGCAGAATGATTGCTCCTTTACGCGACGTAATTAGCGCTCTCTTACGTGGTGAGGTGGCCTCTATCGACACACCCGCACGAGTTCACCTCCAAGATGTTTTGGACCATCTTCTACGCGCCACCGATCAAATCGATTCCCAGCGTGAACTTCTCGGCAATGCAGTCGATGCGCACCTGGCAGTCATCTCGAACCGCATGAACCAGGTCATGAAACGCATGACTTCTTGGGGAGCCATATTGTTGGGCTCCACCTTGATAGCGGGCATTTACGGCATGAACTTCAAACATATGCCAGAGCTTTCCTGGAAATATGGTTACCTGTTCGCCCTGGGGCTAATGGGTAGCGTGACAGTAATCGCTTATCGCATATTCAAACGCTACGACTGGCTTTAGCTGACTGGGCTTGAGCTGCTGGGCTTTGAACACAATCAGCGTGTGTCTCCGACTCCGTTGACTGGAACAAGCGCGTCCCGCCCGGTTTCATCGTCTTCAACCAGATGCCAACCACACATCTCTGCAAGCAATGTTTCACCTTCGCCTGGACCACTGGCAATAATTTCATCACCGGCTCGCAAAACTTCACGCCCACGAGGGCGATATACATAACGACCGCCCCGACGAATAGCCAAGACATGAAAACCCGGATCAATATCTAGTTGAAGTTGCCCCAGACGAACTCCGTCTATTCGCGAACCTTCTCCCACAGGTAATCGCACAACCACTTCATCAGCGTCTCCAAGTGCAAGCATCAGAACTGGATGCACCCGTTCATGACGCTCGACCAACCACACCATCTGTTGGGCTGCATCTCCCAACTCTTCAGCAGCCTGCGCGAGGTGCAGCAAGCCTCTTAATGGAGAAGGGTCGATTAGATCAGATGATGATCGCAACACCCAAGTTTCGAGGCGTTCTTTCATCTCATCGAGACGGTCCTCAAGATGATTTACCTCAGCCGCCAAGCCCACGTCCCGTAATACAAGTGCAGAATACGCCAATCCAACACAAACCTCTGAGATGTTCTTCATCTCGATGAGCACGTCAATCGCACGACCAAGATCGGTAGTGATCACTTCTTCGGGCGAAGTAGGCGGCTTCCATTCAGGAGCCCCGGCAAGTTGATGCAAGCGCGTTATACCGGCAGGTGATCCGTGGAGAAACAGGACGTCTCCTGGCACCAAGATCTCGCCACCTCGTACATCTGTTACCCAGTCACGTTCTCTGTGAATGGCAACGACTCGCATGCCAACGGCCACCGGCAACTCAAAGTCAGCCAAAACGCGATGAGCGAAGTGAGAGCCCTCTCGAATCAGAACTCGATGTGATACTTCCTCGGCCTCAGAAAGATCAGCGATCAGACCACTTGGAATGCCCAAACGGTGGCTAATGATATGGCCGATATCCACTGCAGCATTGCCGATTCGTTCAATTGAAGAAATGACCTGCAGCACTGATGCCATGGCATCGGCATCTCTTGGAGAGCGAACTGCAAGTACTGAAACCGCTCGCATATCATGAACCAGTTCAGAAAGACGATCTTCGAGCTCTTCAACTTCATCTGCCATTTGAGGATCGCCAAAGTACACAGCGGCGTAGGCAAGGTCGACCATGAGCTCAGAAGTATCCTTCGCTTCCGAGAGCATGGTCCTCAAATTTCGTGGTCGTTCTTCCACAACGCCTCCAGGGTAGGTCGAAAATCAGTTGATTCCCAGTGCAACAACAGCGAGGATGAGAGTGAACGCACCGATCAGATCTACAGAAGAGCTCACGAGTGGGATTCCATAGTTGTCGGGGTCCACACCCAGACGAACTGCTGCGAGCGTTCCGTAGTAAGCCATTAGGACAACAAAGGCCATAGCCAATAGCCCACCGATCATTGCCACTTGGACCATCTC
>CAYGGL010000005.1:22243-44987 GCA_964349215.1 uncultured Acidimicrobiaceae bacterium
CTTAACTCCCAATAAATCTGATGCCAGTTCAGCAATAACGGCGTTTCCCAAGAAAACAGGAATAGAGAGCATCGCAATCAGGCTGATATCGAGGCGGGCGCTCTTAGAAGGAATCGCTGTCGACTCTGCGATTCCTAGATGAAACTTGGTTGACAGACGACTTGAAAGCGTTCCGCCCAGAGCCCCAGCCGAACTCAAAAATCCTGGAAGCAAAACAATCAGCGAAGGAAACGCCGTAAAGGAATCAAGACGTTTCTCAACGACTACACCCGCAATAAGACTTACGAGACCCGCGACCATCAAAATGGGAAGCGACTCGCGCACTATCGCCACAAGATCGACTAGCCCAGATCTCAAAGCGACGATCAAGGCCGTCGTACAAACAATCGCCAAGACCAACCCCATAGACATGTTGAATTTAGGCGTGGCAATCAAAAGTGTGGCCAACCAAATTGAAGGGATTCCCACTACGTCACCGATAGCTGAAACCAGCGGGGCTGCGACGTTGTCAAGATCCCAACCAAAGCGCGTGGAACTTGCTGCGAGTCCAAGCGTTGCGACCAAAACGATCAGTGACGAAATCAGGGCACCTACGATTGATATGACTACCAACTCCCAGAAAGAAATTGAGCCGGTCAGACTAAAGGCCACCATCACCAGTTTGGCAAGAGCTGCCAAAGCTAAGGAGCCCGCCAAAGTGAGAACCAGCGAAGCAGCAATGTTTTGACCGACGACCGTATCCACCCTTCGGCTAAGACCAAAGGTTCCCATGTGAATAGAGGTACTCAGCCTAGAACCAAGGGCGCCGAAGATATTTCCTCGCATGCCAATTGATGCCGGAAGAAGAACAAGAACACCTGGCATATCTTCAAACGCATTAAGAGCCAGGCCCAATGTGGCGCCTGCCGCAAGGCTTGTCATGGTCCCAATTCCAAGCGCGAGAAGACTCTGCCGGGTATCGGCAGGACTTGGCCCGAGAACAAATCGTGCGCGAGCAAGCAGGCGAAGACGCTCAGTTATCAACCTAATGAGTCTGCCCCAAACCAGGCCTTCATCCGCGGCAACGCAACATCTCATTACAACTGCTCTCTATAGTGCTACCGTGACACCATTAATAGGCAATTGGAGTGGGTACGTGCGTTAGCCGAACCCCGATTACAGAACAAAGGGGACGGCTGATGTCGACCGGCACCGTGAAGTGGTTCAATGCTGAGAAGGGCTACGGTTTCATCTCTCGTGAGGGTGGATCAGACCTATTTGTGCACTACACAGCAATTGAGGGTTCTGGTTACCGGGCCCTAGAAGAAGGCCAACAGGTTGAGTTTGAGGTAACCCAAGGGCCCAAAGGAGACCAGGCCCAGAACGTAAAGGTTATTTAGAATTTCTAATACCTAATACTTAATACCAATGCGCTGAAACTGGCGTGGGTCGTACCGGAATACTAGGGTCCCGCCCATGAGCATTAAGGGCAAGGCCTTCATCGCTGGTGCCTATGAGCACCCCGACCGTAAAATTCCCGGTAAGTCTCTCGCCAGAGTTCATGCTGAGGTTGCCTCAGGGGCCCTCGCGGATGCGGGGCTCTCATTCTCTGATGTTGACGCATATTTCTGCGCTGGAGATGCTCCGGGATTTGGACCCATGTCGATGGCCGAATACATGGGCCTCAAGCTCTCGTACGTCGACACAACTGAAACTGGCGGTTCGTCTTATGTGGCGCATGTGGGACATGCTGCCGCTGCCATTGCAGCGGGCAAGTGCAGTGTTGCGCTGATAACTCTCGCCGGCCAGCCCCGTACAAATGGCGCCCAAGAAATGATGTCAATGGCCGGGCGCTTTATGGCATCTCCTGAAGCAGGTTTCGAAGTTCCTTTTGGACCATCGATCATCAGCATGTATGCCATGGCGGCACGACGACACATGCATGAGTTCGGGACCACTAGTGCCCAACTCGCTGAAATAAAAGTGGCCGCATCGACTCATTCGCAGTACAACCCAAATGCTTACATTCAAAAGGTATTGACCATTGAAGAGGTACTTGAGTCGCCAATGGTTGCAGAGCCGCTGCACCGTATGGACTGTTGTGTAATAACTGATGGTGGTGGCGCCCTGATAGTCGTTTCACCCGAGGTTGCACGCAGCCTCGATCGTCATTGCGTCAGAGTGCTCGGACACGGAGAGGCTCCCAAGCACACCGATAACGGACGCATCGACCTCACATATACCGGAGCTGTTTGGTCGGGCCCACGTGCGTTTGCCGAGGCAGGCGTTACTCCCAAAGATATTGACTATGCGTCGATCTACGATTCATTTACCATCACCGTTCTCGAAACTATCGAGGACCTAGGTTTTTGCGAGAAGGGCAAAGGCGGACAGTTCGTCAGCGACGGTGCCCTTCAGTCACCAAACGGTGTCCTGCCTTTCAATACCGACGGCGGAGGGCTCTGCAATAACCATCCGGCAAACCGTGGTGGCATGACCAAGGTTCTTGAGGCAGTTCGCCAGCTACGAGGCGAAGCCTTTCCTCAGGTTCAAGTTCCAGACTGTGAAATCGCTCTCGCTCATGGCACCGGCGGTTCTCTTGGAACTCGCATGGGTAGTGCCACTTTGATTCTTGGAAGGGAAGACGCATGAGCAATCCATTGCCAGCAATGGCTCCACCAATAAACCCTGATTCAAAACCATTTTGGGACGCTACGGCTGAAGACAAATTGCTCTTGCCGAAATGCGATAAGTGCTCAACCGTCATCTGGTATCCAAGAGAATTCTGCCCAGCTTGTGGGTCACTCGAAGTTTCTTGGTTCACGGCGTCAGGAAGAGGAAGCGTCTACAGCTTTTCAATCGTCCGCAAGGGTGAGGCTATGTATGGCGCAGCTGCTCCATACGTTCTTGCGTATGTAGAGCTTGAAGAAGGCCCTCGCATGATGACGAATATTGTTGGTTGTGAACCAGAGTCAGTGAAAATAGGGCAAGAAGTTTCTGTGGTGTTCCATGACACCGGCCAAGGTCAAAAACTCCACCGCTTCGCCCCCCGTTCATAGTCAAGCTCTGATCAGTACTCAGCCTGGCGGCTGAGGAACTTCATTGATCAAAATCCAATAGAGATGAAGTTGTTGGACCAGCTCTGAGAAGTCGTAGAAATCTATTGGCTTGCGCACATAACTGTTAACACCCAAGGCGTAAGCCCTGGCAAGGTCATCTTCGTGCCGAGAAGAGGTAAGTATGACTGTCGGTATATGGCGGGTACGGACATGGGCCCGAAGCTGCCTGAGAACTTCAAGGCCGCCGACTTTCGGCAGGCTTAAATCGAGAAGTATGAGAACCGGCAGTGGTGGAAGAGGCATGCCTTGATCCAAACCTTTGGCACTCGGGTCAAGATATTCAAGAGCCGCAGCTCCATCCCTTGCCACAATTACTTCATTTCCAATTCGCCTTTCGCGGAGCGCCCTGAGCGCCAGTTCTATGTCGTCCTCATTGTCTTCAACAAGAAGGATCGTAGGTTGATCCATTAGGTGGAGTTTCCTGACTCGATGCCGGTTTCGGGAGAGGGCCCGGAGAGTGTGAAGAAGACCGTGGTGCCTTCTCCTAGATCACTATATGCCCAAACTTTGCCACCGTGACGATTTATAATGCGCCCCACAATAGCTAGACCAATTCCAGTCCCCTCAAACTCTTTTGTGGTGTGAAGTCGTTGAAATGGCTTAAAGAGTCTGTCCACATAAGCCATATCGAATCCCGCGCCATTGTCCGAAATGAAAAATGTTTGCTCCCCACCCTTCTCCTCGTATCGTTGCCCAAATTCGATACGAGGAAACTCTTCATTGGCAGTGAACTTCCATGCATTGCCAAACAAATTATCAAGCAACACTTGCACTAGAGCTGCGTCACCTGAGGCCCGCAAACACTCTTGAACCGTGACTTTAACTGATCGAGAGGGATCGCTACCGGCAAACGAGGCAGCTACTTCGTGGGCCATTTCCGTTATGTTGATGGGGCCAATATCCAAATCACACTTCCCAACTTGGGCGAGACTGAGTAGATCATCAATTAGATCTCCCATTCGTGCAGCGGCATTTTGAATACGTGCCAAAAAACGTAGGCCCGCCTCATCAAGTTGAGCGGCGTGGTCAAGTTCTAGAAATCGGGCAAATCCTGCGACAGAACGCAGGGGACTGCGCAGATCGTGTGATACCGAATAACTAAATGCCTCAAGCTCATTGTTTGCATTGGAAAGATCGCTATTTGATCTGGCCAACTCAGCATTGAGAAAACTCAATTCGGCTGTGCGGGCTTTAACCCGATCTTCTAAAACGACGTTCATCTGCGCAAGTTCTCGTTGAGCTTCCACTCTGTCTGTTATATCAAAGGCAACCCCCTGTATGCCCAGCAGGTTGCCTTCTGCATCACGAGAGGGAGCAAGGTTGATCTGCAGCCAGCCTTTCAAGTTACCTTCGCCTTGAAAGGCCAAGTCCATAGTCACCAATGCGTCATCGTCCAGACATTTCTTGAGATTTGCTTTCCAACGATTCAGATCATCCGGACTTAGAATGGACTCAACGAGCCCTGGATCATCAAGCAATCGCCGGGGAGGAAGTCCGATCAAGGTTTCAAGCTGGTCGCTCATCTCTTCAAAACGTTCTCCATCTGGAGAAACCAGAAACGTAATTGCCGGCAGAGTGTTGATCATCGTTCGAAATCGGCTCTCTGATATTTCCAATTGCCTAGCTCGGTGATCTAGTGCAACTGACATCTCTCCAAATGCCTCACCAAGATCTTGAAGTTCACTTACACCCTTTACATCTTTAAAGTTGAGCTTTCCCAGATCGCCTTGTCCTGTGCGACGAACCATACCTTGGAGCGCGCGAAGAGGGCGCAAAATTAAAAACTCCGCTCCAACTAAAGATGCGCCCAGCGCTCCAATTATTAAAACGCCAAGACCAACCAGAATCATCGTACGCAGCCGGTTAGCCCCTTCATATACCTCACTTGTCGGAGTCCCAACAACAACAACGAAGGGCATTTCAGATCCTTCGTGTTCGACGAAAGACCTTGAATAAAGTCTCCGAACACCGTCCGGTCCATCTGTCTCGAATGAGGATGGTCCCTTGGGGTTGGAGGCCGCTATGAAAGCTTCATTATCAGATCTATCGGTACCTACATAGTCGTTTGGGGCAACATTACGGGCCAGCACTGTTCCTGCTTTGTCATAAACAGTCGCCACCGAACCTTCTTCAACCTTCGCTGAATTCATAATTACGTTCAGTTCGCCAATCTCGACTGGAGCAAAGATGACGCCTAAGAATTCGCCGCTTCTAATCCACGGAAATGCGATGGGAATAAACTTGCCCCGCAGAATCGGATCCTCAACCGCGGTAAGTATTTGCAATGTTCGACTGTCTCGTGCCGCAATGAATGAAGGGCGATCAGAAACGTTTGTTGGCGCATTCGATGGTATTGGCTGAACAACACATCTGATCTCTCCGGAGGCGTCTGCGACCACAACATTAAAAATATTGTGCTCATTGACTATCGCCGCTTGAAATGCTTCGCATTGTGGCTGATTGCCGACACTCGTTAGGGATAGCACTGACGACAGCGATTCAAGATACCCCTCGGTCCGGGCCAGCCAGACGTCATACTTAGACTTCAGTATCTCTGTATTTCTCGCCGCCTGAGTCTGGGCTTGTTTGCGAGCAGTGTCATATCGGCTTGAAATCAAAGTGCCGACGACCAAAACGAAGGGCAATAGGACGGCCACCACAAGTAGGGTCAGCCTGTATCGCAGACCTCTCGTTCGTGATCGTCCCACGTCTAAAGTGTCCGCCCGATATCCAGGCATGTCAAGGAAAGTGAAAGGTTTAAGCGACGGATGTCTAAGATTTCGAAGACTCTATAAGTCGCTGCACGGCATCGAGTTCGAAGGGGTGACCAAGGCCATAGATCAAGTGCTGAGCACCGGCTTCTAAGAAACCATCGATGATCTCATCACTGACTTCTCCCGAAAAGCTCACTGTGCGTTCGATAGATGATGGGTCTCGCCCCGAATTTGCACACCAGTCATCGAGGACCTTGTTCTTATGTGCGAAATCAGCAGCCGGTCCAAAGCCATTCCACATGTCGCCATATTGAGCGACCAGCCGCAACGTAACCTTCTCTCCCCCGCCTCCGATCAATATTGGGAGTGGCCCCAATGGTGGTGGGTTCAGCTTTGCCAAACGTGTCTTGATGCGAGGCAATGACTCCCCCAGATCACGGAGTCTGCTTGGAGCTGTTCCGAACTCATAACCAAACTCGTTGTAGTCACGCTCAAACCAGCCGGCTCCGATTCCCAAGATCGCACGACCATTACTTAGGTGGTCAACCGTTCGTGCCATATCTGCCAACAGCTCGGGATTCCTGTACGAGTTGCACGTGACCAACACGCCAATCTGAGCATTGGCCGTGTCACAAGCCATTGCCGAAAGTAGCGACCATCCTTCAAAGTGAGTCGCGTCGGGGTCTCCATACAACGGATAGAAGTGATCCCATACCCAGATGCTGTCAACGCCCATTCGATCGGCCTCACGCCATGCCCCTCGCAAAGATTCAACCGAGGTGGCTTGGGGATGGAGCTGAACTCCTACCCTGAAACGTGCCATGGCCGAAAGAATAACATCTCACATTTTCCGAAGTGCCAAATCGTTACGATGCCATTGAGTCGAAGACGACAATGCAGCCTCGGCATGGGCGACCGACACCCCAGTAGGACGCAAGACCACGGGGTCAAGCACAAGAGTCGTCAGTTCATGAAGATCGTCACCCATGCAACTCACCTTGGCCAATAACATTTCCAGGGCTTCTATGTCGCCGCGTTCTCGTCCCCTCTCACCATTGAGATATGGCCAGCTACGAAGCGAATGAATCATCTCGGTTAGATCAAGATCCGTTAGTGGCAATGCTCTATACACGTGATCATTAATCAACTCTGCCGCCGGTCCAGCAGTCGACAAACTAACCAGAGGACCAAAAAATGGGTCTTGACTAACCTCAATTGCAAGATCCATCGCACGCTCACCTTCACTACGTGCTCTCAGCGGGTCTACCTCAATGCCATAGCAACTCAACAATGGTTGAGCGTCTACGTCAATGGTCGATTCGGTTGTCGAATCGATGAAGTTCTTTACCAATCGTCGTGCCTCAACTGGGTCGATCCCTTCAGGCAACAGGACTTCTCCACGCGGACGTCTACGGCGCTGGCTGTAATCTTCAGCCCGGGCCAATGCCAGTGCTGCAGATTCTGGGGAAGCGAAGGTAGGAACACCGCTCTTGGTGCCCAACTCGTCAACCTCTCTATCAATAGCAGTCATCAAAAAGTTGGCCACCACTGGCTTAGATGACTTACGCCCCGCCTCTGCTACAGCTCGTGCCACATCACTCATTGGACCTTGACCCGAAGATGCATGAATCACAAGTGCTGCATCAATATCATCAGACCCAAGGACTACCTCCAATGCGCGGCCGTAATCATTTGGATTTGCAGTAGCAGGCATCTCAATTGGATTGCCCATCCCTGCGCCCTCGGGCAAACCGGTTGATAAGGATTGCAAGGTTGAATCCGACAGTTGTGGCACACGCAGGCCCACCCCCTCACAGGCGTCGACAGCAAGTAATGCGGCACCACCGGCACTTGCAACTATCGCCACCCGATTGCCATTTGGCAGAGGTTGACTCGTCAATACGGACGCGACGTCAAAGAGTTGTTGAAGAGTGTCTACGCGCAGTACCCCGGTCTGGCGAAACAAAGAGTTGAGAACACTGTCATCTGTGGCTCGACCATGTGGCATCTCTACATCATCGAAATGGCGTCTTCCGGTTTTCACCACAACTATTGGCTTCTTACGAGAAACTCTTCGAGCTAAACGAGTGAACTTTCTGGGGTTTCCGAACGATTCGAGATAAAGAAGCACAACATCAGTTCGGTCATCTCCTTCCCAGTACTGCAAAAGATCGTTACCACTCACGTCTGCTTTGTTACCTACCGATACAAAACTCGATACACCGAGACCAAGCGAGGCCATCGATTCAAGAATGGCGACTCCCAACGCTCCGGACTGAGACAAGAATCCGACTCCACCCGATAGAGGTCGGTGGTCATCAATTGTGGCATTCATCGACACCGACGGATCGGTATTGATAATTCCCATGCTGTTCGGACCTACTACGCGCATACCGAAACGATGTGCGAGGGCAACAATTTCACGTTCTGCCGCTGTACCCTTCTCGCCGGTCTCAGAGAAACCTCCAGAGATGATGAGCAAGGCACTAACTCGTTTTTGAGCACACTCGAGCACAACCTCAGGCGTAACCCCGGCAGGAACTACAACCACCGCAAGATCGACCTGATCGGGTATATCCATCACGCTCGCATATGCGCGGACGCTACCCACATGAGCAGCAGTCGGATGAACCGGGTAAACAGGACCATTAAAGCCCCCTGATAAAAGATTTCTAAAAATCTCGTGTCCGACTTCACCTGGCGTTCGACTCGCTCCGATGACTGCAATCGATGACGGTTTTAATAGACGGGCGATTGAACGAGCCTCTGCCTGATGCTCGCGCTCTTGTTGAGCTACGAGAGCGTCTGGTGTTGTCTCAATCGGAAACTCAACGAGAATGAGTCCGTCCTCAAATCGTGTCCGCACCGCCCAGCCGGCGGAACGAAAGACCCCGATCATGGGTTGATTGTCGGGAAGAGTTTCGGCAACAAAACGATTGATGCCCTTCTCACGTGCGACTGCAGCAAGATGTTCCAAAAGAAGTGTTCCTATGCCCCTGCCCTGATGCGCATCTTCAACTACGAAAGCTACCTCTGCTTCGTCTGTACCTGGCAGGCGGTCATAACGAGCAACGGCGATCATGTCGTCGCCCAACATGGCTACCAGTGCAACCCGGTCGTCATAATCAACGACGGTGAAACGTTCTACGTCTCTTGCAGATAGACGTGGGCGCGGGGAGAAGAATCGGTAATGAATGGTTTCAGCCGACAACCGGTTATGCAGCGCAACCAGTCGATCTGCATCTTCAGGAATGATGGGGCGAACAAATACAGTTCCCCCATCCACCAAGACCACGTTCGCCTCCCAGCGAATCGGATAAGGCGTGGTGTCCAACATGAGGCCAGAATAGACCTGCTTTAGGGTCGATCTTGTTGATTAAACAATGAGATTTTGAAAATTCATTAAGAAGTAATACCCAGTTCTTCATCGGTTGGGGGAAGCACGCCTGGCTTGTAGTGAATAAATACATCACTTAGGAGATCAGCTATTCCCTCGCTACTGAGACCCTTTGTGAGATCGACGGTAATAATGTTCGAGAAGAAATGAACCCCGTCTACACCACCTCGTTCGAATATGCGTCGAGCGAGTTCATCTGACAAACGATCACCTGTCGCATCTTCGGGGCTCAGATATGACTCATGACCCATTCCTGTGAGATTGCGATTGGTTTCGAAACGAACCACGCCTGGTCGGGCAGTTGGTTTTTCAACGACTGTAATTTCCTGGCCCATATGCTCAAAGCGTAGTTGGGATGTCCCCCACGCACCACAAAGCACTAACTACCATCATGGTTAATGGTAACTCCATCCGCCAGTGAGACAAATCGCCCACTAGTTCCCTGGCGAACCATCGCAGCAACCATAGCCATGGTTTGCGCAACCTTTGTGGCGTTTCTGTTGCTGAGTGCTATATCTCGCGTAATCGTCTTGCTAGTTGTGGCAGGTTTTGTTGCCGTGGTTTTGGCCCCTGCTGTCGACTTGGCTCAAAGTCGATTACACCTTCGAAGAGTACCCGCGACGATGATCGTGTTCATCTTGGTTCTAGGCCTATTTGGCGGTGCCATCTATGCATTCGTACGTCCTGTTGTTGACCAAGTTGACACTTTTCTAGAGACACTGCCAAGCACGGTTGAAGATGCACGACAAGGACGTGGGACCATCGGCGAACTGGTAGATCGTTATAACCTCAGCGAAGTCATTGCCGACAATCGCGACAGGATTCAATCTCAACTGACCAATGCAAGTTCGCCTGCTCTAGATGTGCTCAGAGGAATTTTCAATACTGTTTTTTCAGGAATCACGATTTTGGTTTTAGCTTTCTTGCTGATCGTGCACGGTCCGCAACTAAGCAAGGGAACCCTTGCGCTCATGACCCCTAGGTATAGGGAACGGGTCCGCCTGATAGGAGCCGACGCCGCCAAAGCAATCAGTGGCTATATGTTTGGAAACCTACTTATAAGTGTCGTTGCAGGCACCGCTACATACCTTTTGCTTGTGATCTTAGATGTTCCCTATGCAGGAGTAATAGCTCTTTGGGTTGCGTTTGCCGACTTGATTCCGATGGTGGGTGCCACATTGGGGGCGATCCCAACTGTTGGACTGGCGTTCTTGCACAGCACGTCTTCAGGGGTGATTGCCCTTATCTTTTACATTGCTTACCAGCAGTTTGAAAACCAGGTTCTCCAGGTCACCGTTATGTCAAAGACTGTCGCCGTTAACCCTCTTACTGTGTTGGTAAGCGTTTTGATTGGCGTGGAACTCTTCGGCTTTCTCGGGGCTCTTTTAGCTATTCCGGCCGCCGGCATTATTCAGGTGATTATCCGTGATCTATATCGGCAGTTTCGACCTGCGGAGGCTTTCGAACTGCAAGAAGACCCAAACTGATCGATATCGCCGCTAGGGCAGTGTGAACAATTTTGAAACCAATCTCATGATCGGGGTTGAGCAAAATCAAAGGCACCCTGATCATCCACATGCCGACCGTAAGGTAAAACAACGAAGGTAAGGCCCTGCGCAACTTGTTGGGTATAAAGATCGAGATACCAGCACCGACTGCGAGCAAAGTCATCGTCACCGCCAAGGTCAGGCTAAATACTTGAGTTGCATCAAATGCACCCTCATCGTCAAAGATGTTGGCGATGCGATTTCCCCAGACACAAAAAGTCCATGCGGTAAAGACCAACGGCGCACCTATATTTTTTACAGCAAGACGTTTGACACCAAGACGTTTGACAGCACCTGACATGAACTCGACCATAGCCCCATGAGTGAGATCGTCAATCTGTCGGATCTGGAAGAAGCTGCCAAGGACCTACTGAAACCGGCCGCTTACGCCTACTACTCAGGTGGTGCCGCCGATGAGATCACGCTGGCCGAAAATATTTCGGCTTGGTCGCATTGGCGACTGCGGCCACGCGTGTTGGTCGATGTTGCAACGATCACAACCTCCACCACTTTGCTCGGGACGCCAGTGGCCATGCCCGTTGGTATTGCTCCTACGGCACTACACGGCCTCGCTCACCCAGATGCCGAGGTGGCTATGGCACAAGGTGCATCAAATGCGGGGCTGGTCTACACCATGTCTTCATTGGCAACCCGTCCTGTAGAAGATCTTACCGGGGCCGCCATAGAGGGACCCAGATGGTTTCAGGTTTATGACCATCGTGATCGGTCGATCACTGCCGACATGGTTGCCCGAGCCGAAGCATCTGGATGCAGCGCCATTGTCCTAACGGTCGACTTGCCTGTCTTTGGTCGCCGCGAACGTGAAATTCGTAGTGGATTTTCTCAGCCCGATGCATCGGGATACGGCAACTTTGCTCGATATGCCAAAGCCGGTGAGATAGCGATGATCACGGCCGGCCTACATTCTTCACAGTTCACCTGGAAAGAGTTGGATTGGCTCAAAGGTCTCTCAAAGCTGCCTTTGGTCGTCAAAGGCATTCATACTAGTGAAGATGCCGCTATTGCTTGTGAGTACGGCGTTGACGCTGTATGGGTTTCCAATCATGGGGGCCGCCAACTCGACCGTGTTGAAGCTGGCATAGAAGTACTCGAAGACGTAGTCGGCGCTGTGGGTGGCCGAGCAGAGGTCTACGTTGACGGAGGGGTGAGACGAGGGGCAGACATTTTGATTGCGTTAGCCCTTGGTGCACAAGCTGTATTTGCGGGACGACCTTGGCTCTATGCGCTTGCTATTGACGGCAGCGACGGGGTCGAAAGAGCAGCGGGAATCATCAGAGCAGAGCTTGAAAATGCAATGGCTCTTTTGGGCACACCCACCGTTTCGGATATCAACCGGAGCCATGTCACTCGTCGTCGTGACCGTTAGTGGTTCCCTGGGCTATCTTGTCCAACACCAAGCAAGTTTTTAAGGCAAGCAAGGTCTACAGGGGGAACGAAATGTCAGAGATCACAGAAGAGCAGTTCACCGAAGAAGTAATTGCTTTCCTTGAGGCAAATACCAAACTCCGTGCCGATAAGCCTGCAAATGCAGATGAACAAAAGGTCGTTTGGGGCGAGGGTGAAGATGACATCGGATTGTTTGAGGAAGTCGATCGTGCCCAAGAACAAGAGGAGCTCGCCAAAGCAAAGGCCTGGCGCGGCAAAAGAGCTGCTGCCGGCCTTGCATGGATCTCGGGCCCAAAGGCCTACGGCGGCCGTGAGTTGCCCGTGGGATTCGAGCGCATCTATCAATCACTAGAAGCTAAATATGAGACCCCTGACATGGGATTCTTCGGAATCGGCCTTGGCATGGTGGCCCCTACTCTCTTGGCCCATGGCACTGATCATGCCAAGAACCTCTATCTGCAAAAGATGTATAGCGGTGAGCTGGTCGGCTGTCAGCTCTTCAGTGAGCCTGGCGCAGGTTCTGATTTGGCCAGTCTTCAGTGCAAGGCAGAACGTGATGGTGATGAGTGGATTATCAACGGTCAAAAGGTTTGGACATCTGGTGCGCATTACAGCGACATAGGCGAGATCATCTGTCGCACCAATCCCGACCTGCCCAAACACAAAGGGCTAACCGGTTTCATGGTGGACATGAAAGCCCCAGGCGTAGAGGTTCGTCCGTTACGGCAGATGACTGGTGGCGCGGCATTTAACGAAGTCTTCTTTACAGACGCTCGAGTTCCTGATGATCATCGTCTCGGTGATGTAAATGAGGGCTGGGGCGTGGCGATCACGACGCTGATGAACGAACGAGCTTCAATTGGTGGAGGCATGGGCGGAGGAATGGGTGTTGCCAATACGGCACGGCTCATCGAGATGCTCCGTCACTTTGGTCTGGCTGAAGACCCGCTTTTCCGCAACGAACTTGCAAACATCTATATCAACTTCCAAGTTTCTAAATTCACCAACCAGCGAGCCGCTGACAAGATGAAGGCGGGCGCGACACCTGGTCCTGAAATGTCAATTGGCAAAATGGCTCTGACCAAGAATCTGATGATGGTCAATGAATTTGTCGCCAAGGTCCTGGGCCCTCGCCTGACGGCCGATACCGGCGAGTGGGGTACCTACTCGTGGGGCAATCTATTGCTCGGCACCCCTGCCATGCGTATCGCTGGTGGCTCAGATGAAGTCATGCGCAATATCGTCGGCGAGCGCGTGCTCGGACTTCCCAAGGACCCGGGCATTGACTCGAAGACCCCATTTCGTGAACTAAAGGTCGGCACTCAAAAGAGTTCTTGATCCGGCTATAAATCAGTTGCCTCGTGAAAGGATTTGGGCCACCCCGGTTAGGGTGGCCCAAATCGCTTTTAACTAGCTTTTTCTTTTCAACTTAACGTCTGTCAATTCCTATTCTGCCAATCCTTATTTGTGTCATTTCCTATTTGTGATTGCCCAGGTTCCGTCGCCATCTGTTGCTTTAGAATGTTGGATGTTCACAAACAAAGTGCGAGGGTCCTTGCCGAAGTAGATCCCTGTTCCCTCGGCTTCCGGATCAGTCAGCGAGGCGAATAGGCCAACATTGGAGGCCTGGCCACCTTTGCCCTTGGTCACCCAAATATCGGATGGCACGTTGTCTTCTATAATCCACAACTTTCCATCGGGACCTTGCGCCAAGTTGTCTGGATTATCGAAGCCGGTCACTGTCGAAGTCTCCACGGCAACATTTACACCAGGTTTGACATAGTTGGTCACCTTCATGTTCGTGAGGTTGATTGCCAGCACACGACCGTCGTAGTTCTCGGTCGTTCCGGTACGAGTTCCCTCAGTGATGGCTGCATAAAGGGTGTTACCAATACGCTCTAGGTCCTCGGGGCGCTGATAGCTGGTTCCACCTGCAGTTGTCCCTGCCTGTGGTGCCGTGGCGGGATCAATCGGGCCGAGCCATGTACCTTGTCCGACGCCCTCGCCCACAGTTGTCTCTCCGTTCACTCCAAGAACGAACAGCTTCCCTGAGGACAAATCACCATAGGTGTCAGGAACGAACTTATAGATGCCTCCACCTTTACCATCGGTTTGGCCACGGCTCTCGTCGATCACATAAACCGAGCCATCAGTACCGATCTCAATACCCTCATGAGCAAGCTTGCCCAATGCAGGACGCTCGACCACAGTGCCCATCATTGGATTCGACTTATCGGGGGTCAGCTCGAGAAGGCGGCCACCGTCAACTTCTTCGGCAAACAGAACCGTTCCCCAAGGAGTCCAGCGAATGCCATCGAGGGCTGTCCATGTGGGATCTTGGGCGATCACACGAGCTTCGCAGGTCTTGAGATCGACCACTGATACCGCTCCACCCTGAGGATAAATAGGATCCGAACCAGGAACTGCAAGACGAACTTCGTGGGTGCGATACAGGTAGCGACCAGCCCTACGTCCAGTCTCGTTGACGGTGTTCATGTCGTTCCAGTCATCAAGGCCATCGCCATAGATGTTGAGACCGGTACCGCCACAACGATCGGCGGTTTCACCTGATACCAACTCTTGTGTATAACCCTCAGGCACTATCCAAGGTGAGGCCGGGTCCCAAGTGGAGCCATAAGCGGAACCGGCGATTGGTTCAAATCCCATTGGTCCTGAATCGAATGTCGAGTCTGCGGCTGCCAGACCTACTGAGGCAACAAGTACAGCTGCTCCCAGACCTGAAGCAATGCCAAAACGTTTACTCATGATGAAACTCCTTGTTTTTGGTTTTTCATTAGTGGTTCACAAAGGAGAACCTAAGCAACGCAGGTAAACACGGTCTTTGCTCAACATGGCCAGACAGTGACTATTGGCAAAACAGATTGGAAAGTGGCGCTTGCGAGAGTAGATCTTCGCGTGTTATTCCACGCCGAGGAGGTTCCAGCTTCGGCGGTGTTGTGAGCAGGGCCCAAACTCTAAGAGAGCGTTGCGATGCTCTGATGTCGCGTAGCCGCGGTTGTGTTCCCATCCATAACCTGGATGCACTTCGGCCAGATCAGCCATTAAGGCGTCTCTTTCGACCTTGGCCAAGACACTTGCCGCTGCTACAGAAGCGCACGTGAGATCGGCTTTTATTCGAAGCTCAACTCTGGGAAGTGTTTCCAACATCATTGGCGAAAAGAGACTCGGCTCAGGTCGAGAGAACCAGTCATAGTTGCCGTCCAACAAGATGCAATCAGGATGCACAGACAATTCTGCCAACGATGTCAGCGCCCGCTCTCCTGCCAAGCGCAATGCTCGAAGTATTCCCATCTGATCGATCTCGGCGGCAGTGGCATGAGCAACACTATGCGCAAGTGCCCAACGCTTGATTCGAGGTACCAACTTGGTCCTGGATTCAGCAGTCAAAAGTTTAGAATCGCGAACACCGCCAACCCCTCTACGAAAGCCGGCGTCGATAACAACCACACCCACTGTCACCGGTCCACCAAGCGCTCCCCTGCCGACCTCATCAACCGCAGCAATGAGTTGGTGTCCCTCTTGGAGAAGCTGACGTTCCACTTTCAAGTTCGGTGGTTTCATCCGCACCCGAACAGCCTAGAACACCAATTCCAAGGTAGGACCGACCTAGTCTTCAAGTCATGGCTCGTCGAGTGGCAATAGTCCCCCATACTCATTGGGACCGTGAATGGTACGCACCATTTCAGACATTTCGTCTGCGGTTGGTTGAACTACTGGATGAGCTCTTGCCTCGCATGAAGGACGACCCGACCTATGCGCACTTCTTGCTGGACGGCCAGATGGCAGTGATTGACGATTACCTCACCATTCGCCCTGAAGCTGAAGAGACATTGCGCATGCTTAATAAGGCCGGACGCCTTGCGATGGGGCCGTGGTACATACTCATGGACGAGTTCTTAGTCTCGGGCGAGTGCATGATTCGTAACCTTCAGCTGGGTTTCGAGCGTGCCACACGTTTTGGTGGAGCGATGGAAGTTGGATATCTGCCTGACATGTTCGGACACGTTGCCCAAATGCCTCAAATCTTGAAACAGGCCGAACTTGACCACGCCGTTGTATGGCGAGGAGTACCACAAGCCGTAACAGGAACGGCCTTTTGGTGGGATGCTCCCGACGGGTCCCGAGTAAGGGCGGAATACCTACCTCACGGATATGGCAACGGGGCCGGTGTGCCGAAAGAATCCGCAGCGCTTGTCCGTCGTCTTGGCACTTACGAAACGGAGTTGGGCGAGCGACTTGAGCCAACCAGTCCAATCTTGTGGATGAACGGCACCGACCATCAGATGCCTCAAGCTTGGCTTGGACGGGTGGTTGATGAGGTCAACTCTTCCCAGGGTCACTTTCATTTGGAAGTCACCGGGTTGACTGAGTACTTATCGACTGCCTCCTCAGATGGACTGCAAACCGTTTCCGGTGAAATGCGTTCTGGCGCTAGAGCAAACTTATTGATGGGTGTTGCGTCTAACCGCGTAGACGTGAAGATCGCAGCTGCCCGAGCTGAACGTGAACTTGAACGAAGGGCTGAACCCCTATGCGCTTTGTTTGCACCCGCATGGTGGTGGCCACAGGCCTTACTCGATACGGCCTGGCTAGAGATGATTCGCAACTCGGCGCACGACTCAATCTGTGCATGTTCTCACGACGAGGTGTGTAACGCCGTTATTTCGCGTTATTGCGAGGCTCGACAAATTGCACAAGGTTTGGGCGACACGGCAATCAAAATTCTCGCTGCCACATTGTCAGCCACCGGGCCTGTCGTTGTTAACCCATCTTCTCGACCCCGCTCAGGTTTGGTCGAAGTCGTGGTTCCAGGCGAGGATGCACCCGAAGGAACTCAGGTGTTGGCCAGACGCTCTGCATCGGTACTCGATACCACTGTTGTCGGAAGTGAACTGGGCAAAGTTCTAGGCCAGATTCGCTCTCAGCAATTTGGCCCCGACACTTACATAGTCGAGGTTGATGTGGAACAAGGCGATGAAGCTGTAATGGTCACATTCCATGCAGATGCAGAGCTGCGTGAAAATTTGCTCGTCGATGAAGTCAAGCGCGAGCTATATGCACTTGGTGGGGCCCGACCGGACACTCCATTTCATTTTCAGGTAATACAAAAGCCAAGCACGAGAGTCCTTGCTCGAGCTACCGACATCCCTGGCTATGGGTGGAAACTTTGGAAACAATCCTCGCCAGAGACTGCCCATGTTGCACCCACAACAACTGGACATGGGCTGACCAATGGATTGATAACGATCGAGGTTGACGCAAGTGATGGAAGTTTCTCGCTCAATGGCCTTTCTGGTTTCGATCGCTTGGTAGACGATGGTGACCACGGTGACACGTATAACTACAGCCCACCTGATCATGACCAAGTCATTGACATTCCCACACAAGTCAGAATCGAGCTTCTCGAATCAGGTCCACTGCGGGGGAGGATACAAGTCACCCGCTCTTACCAATGGCCAGAACGTATTGATGACGAATCTCACTCACGAGTCGGATCAAAGATTGTCGATATAACCACTCTTCTTGAACTTCGAGCAGGGGAATGCCTTGTGCGCATAACAGCCGACTTCGACAACACGGTTCGCGACCATCGGCTGCGCTCATGGTTCCCACTGCCGACATCCGCTCGTTCGTCTAAAAGTGAGTGTGCCTTTGCCATAGTCGAGCGCCCCACTTCTGCAGAAGGCGGACCAACAGAGTTTGGTTTACCCACTTATCCATCTCGACGGTTTGTTCAAGCCGGAGACTTAACCGTTGTTCACGAGGGTCTGTTGGAATACGAACTCGTTGATCTTGACGAGCCAGGCGGTGCTGCAAATTCTTTGGCGCTCACCCTATTGCGTGCAACAGCCATGCTGTCCAGAGTTGAGATGACATATAGACCTTTGCCTGCAGGACCGCCTCTATCCCTTGAGGGTGCCCAGGTTCAAGGTCGCCATAGCTTGAGATATGGGGTGGCTGTTGGCCAAGACGTTAACCCCTGGGCTCTGATCGAAGATGCGTACCTACCTTTGGAGTTGACCACCGCCGCCGGCCTTGGCACAGAACCTGACATCGGGTCAGCACTAAGTGTTCACGGGGCCGAGGTGTCGAGCATCACTCGCCATCATGGGGTGTTGCAAGTGCGAGTCTTCAACCCAACGAACGAGCCAACCACCGTTACTATCGGTGGCCGCAGTGGCGAGCTCGTGAACCTACGAGGCACACCTGTTGGCACATTTGATACACGCTTTAGCCTTGGGCCTTGGGCCATCGCCACAGCGCGCCTACAAGAGCGCTTCTAAATGAGAGTACCTGAGGACTAATGGTCCGAGCGGGCACCAACTAGCATCTGAAGATCTTTTGATGCCTCAATGAGTTCGGCAGATACGGCCCTGGTCTCATCAAGGCCCTCGCTTGTCGAACGAGCCACTTCACCCACCTGTTTGATACTGGTAATAATTTCTGTAGCTCCTTGTTGAGCGTTTCCAACGGTTGATGAAATCTCACGAGTGGTCGATGTCTGTTGATCGACTGCAGAAACTATTCGACCCTGAACCTCTGCAATGCGCCCGATGATGTCAGATATCTGGCCAATAGCATCGACGGCTCCTTGAGAGTCGCTCTGAATGGCTTGGATTCTTTGACTGATCTCATTCGTTGCCGTAGCCGTTTGCTTTGCCAGTTCCTTCACCTCATTTGCCACCACAGCAAAGCCCTTGCCTGCTTCACCTGCGCGAGCAGCTTCAATGGTTGCATTGAGTGCCAATAAGTTTGTTTGTTCGGCAATTGAGGTAATCACATCAATAACTTGGCCAATCTCTACACTTGAGTCGCCCAGCTTCGAGACTGAGTTATTTGTATCGTGGGCAACGCTCACCGCTTGATCAGCAACGCTGGTCGCCTCACTTGCCCCGCTGGCAATCTCGGCAATCGAACTGGAAAGTTCGGCTGCAGCATCTGAGACGCTGTTCATGTTTGAGGTCATTGTTGATGCAACCACTGAGGCGCCAGACGCTTCTCTGATGGTTGCTTCAGCATTTCCAGTCATCTGAGTACTGGCGGCGCTCAAGCGCATTGAGCTAGACGAAAGCCTGGATGTAACCATGAACAAAGGTCGAGAGATTGATCGAGTTATCAAAGTCACCAATACTGCCATGAAAATAGACGCGGCGACGGTAGCCAATATCGCTGCTTTGCGAGCACGACCGTTGGCTTTGTGAGTCGAGCTTTCAGCTTCCTTGAACGCTTTGGCAACAGTATCGCTGACACCGGACATCTGAACCTCAAGAACCTTGAACTGCTCAGTGAATAGTTCAAAGCTCTGTGGATCACCAGATGTAATTGCCGTTACCCCTGTTTCCGCATATGCATCCACCACTTTCTGGGCTCCATTAACGGCTGCGATTACCTCGGGCTCTTGAGAAAGTTCTTTCTTGAGAAAAGAGAAGTCATCACCAAGGCCCTGAGCATGGTCTTTAAGATCAGTCAGTGCTGCGTTTTTTTCCTCAGGAGTCTTAGCCAACAAGCCGGCCAAAACGTCGCTGCGAACAGCATCATGTTTCATGTCGGCTAAGGTCGAGGCACCAATAGCAAGCGCATAGCTTTGAATTTTGGCTGGATCCTTAATCGAAGAAACGCCAAAGCTGCCGAGCGCTACCATGCTCAGAACGCTTATAAAACCGAGTAATGTCAGCTTTTTAGAAACGGTCCAGCTCACTTTTCACCTCTACTGCACTCGATAGAAATATCTGATCGCTCCAGTCGTCCGCAATGAGGGAAAGTAAAGAAATTGCTCCTTTTAGCTGAACGAGCCTCCATCGGGATCGACCTGAATGGTTTGTAATCCGAGGTCCGGGCTCATTGGGGAAAGGAGAGCATCACCTCGAAGGTCGTTTGTAGACCAGGAAGGGTCGAGACCTGGGCATGTGATCGTTACTTCATCAACCCCCTCGTGGGGCTCCAGCTCCCATAAGAGAGCCGGGCGATCGCCATGCCAACGAATTGCATAAGAAAGTTTGCCGAAATGTGTTGGGGCATCATGAACTTCAATGCCTCTACCCAACCACGAATCAGGGACCATCGAACACAGAGCCAACTGGCCATCGAAAGTCTCGAGTACCAACATATTGCGTACGAAAGTCAACAGATCTGCGGCAGCCCAACCGTGGTGACCATCACCCATACAGCCGCCCTTGAGTCGAGGGTGAATAGCCTCGGGCCAGGTCCAGGTGGGAGTCGCTGCATCGAGCATCCATGCGAGGCGGTCGAGAGCACGGCGATCGCCGGCTTCGAGTTCTACGAATGCCAACTGCAATGTGAGATATGTGCCCAAACCCGTATGACTGATTCCCTGATAAAAGGCATCGCCCTGCATGAAGTTTTCGCGAATCTCTTCGGCTGTAGCGGCGATACGCGGATCATCATTAGGCATAAGGCGCAACGGCCAGCATGCGCTCAGGGTCCCTATCATTCCTGGGTCTGAGCGCCTCCTCGGCCCCGATGGAATGGCCAACGAACCTAGCCGTTCGCCGACAAGAGCAATAGATGTGTCGAGATCTGCACGGAAAGCTTCGGCCAACCTCAAGGTCTGGGTGGCAGCGCTGTCTTCACCAGCAGCCTCCAGCAATATGGCGGCATCAAGAAGACCCCTGACCGACCAAAAATCGTCCCAATAGAAATAGTCGAATGGACCTAAGTGTTCCGCAGAAATTCCAGGCGGCAATAACCCTCGCCTAGCTGGATCTCGCCGTTCTTTCTTGGTCTGTCGTTTACGTTCTATCCACTCGGCACCGCTGGCCACAGATGGTGCTATCTCTGACAGATCGAGTGGAGAAGCATCTCGGTGCAGTCGCCAGTGTTCAGCCAGAGCATGGATAGCTGCTCCGTTAGCGTCCCATTCATGACTTTGGCTGAAGAAAAATCCGTCTCCTCGTTGACGACCGGGATATGAAGCCAATACCTCGGCCGACTCCTTGATGTAGCCATAACGATCGAGGGCACCCAACATGTAAGCCGCATCGCGAAACCAAAATCGATGGTAAGTGCTGGGCCCGGGAGTGATCTCATCGCCGTCGTGGAACAACAAGAGATAGCGGCGATTCGCCTCAACACACGATGTCAAACGCTCATCGGGCAACACGAGGCGCATGCCTCGATCAGATTGTGCCTTCCAGCCTCTTGCCACTTGTTGCGCATTGGGAATTGTGTTTTGGGTTTGAGGTGCATGAGCCGCTCGACGACTAGTAAGGCCCTTTCGACGAGTGCGGCTTTCTGGAACCATCGGAAGCATTACTCGAATCGTTGCAGTGTGTGGCAACGGATATATGAACGCCGCCGAACTCATGCCCGCCTCACAACGAACATTTTCTGGAAACTGAGTACCTGCCTGACCCGTTGTTACAACAGACGCCACATCGCCCTCATGAAAGGTGGAAGCCGCCATTCGCGCCGGAGCCTTTGGCAAGACCATCGCAACTCGCCCATCAACTGTGACCGTGTGTTCTTCATGGAGACCAATGCGTTCTATAACCGCTAGCCCCTCGGGGTTGAAAGGCCTTACAGAAAATGCAACTGCGAATGGGATAGGGCTCTGGTTCTCGATTTCAACTATCACCAACTCGCTATTGTCAGACGAAGAAGACCCTTGGACGGCATAAACCCGCTGTACTGCATCTCCACCAGGGACTCTCATCACCGTCTCTAAGACCGGGGTGTCGTCTACCAATCGCTGGCGCACAGCAGCCTCACGCGAAGGGAAATGCCACCGATCATCGGCACCTATCCACCAATCGAGTGACCAACCGTCAAACCAAGGTGTCACTAGACCACGTGGATCAACTATTGCCTCATGAGGCGAACCAACGTTGCCCACCATGGTCCAGTTGCGAGCAGTGATATTGGTAAGAAAGGGCAGATGGCCACGAGGGACAAAAGCGGGAGAGGTGGGGTCAAGCTGGCGGTCCAGCCAGTAAGGCCATATCCAGCCGGTTCCTATCTGTGCGGCAGAGCGTGTGCGCAAAGCACGAAATACGGTGCGAGCACCGACTGGCAACATCTCGCCGGGACTTTCAACCTCAAAATATTCACCCAGGCGCTGAAAGGTCGACAGATATTTTATGACGTCGTCGGTTATGCGCATCCGGCCCATGGCTCGGCGCAACAACCAGGTCTTCAAGGGCATTTAGGTTCTCCACGTTTCTTTATAAGTGAGTTGTCAGCCATGTTCAGATCGTTGTTGTCGAGACATCAATTCGCCAAGTGCTTCTGCGGGCGTGAGCCTTCCTTCACAAACTGCTACAACTTGTTCGGTGATGGGCATTTCGACTTGATGCCGAGCTGCCAACTCGACGATTACGGGGGCGGAACGTACCCCTTCTGCCACTGTTGTCATCTCATTGACAGTGTTCTCGAGACTTCTGCCAAGGCCCAGTTGTACCCCAACGTAACGATTGCGACTCTGAGCACTCACGCATGTGGCCATCAGATCACCTACCCCGGCAAGGCCCATATATGTCATCAGCTCCCCACCCAAAGCAACCCCCAAACGAGTCATCTCAGCCAAACCCCTCGTCACAAGAG
>CAYGGL010000006.1:0-25000 GCA_964349215.1 uncultured Acidimicrobiaceae bacterium
CGAGCCGGAAGGCCGTCGGGGTTTGCTTGCGTGAGAGCCACGAGTACAGAAACGACGAGTAGATACCACCCAAGCGCCAAAACAAACACCCGTGCAAGTGAAGTAAATGCCTCAAATGCGGTGAGACCTTGTATCCAATCAAGCCACGTATTCGGCTCAAGAAATTTCGGCGGCTCGGCAATGTTGGTATCGATCCCACTGAGGACAAAAATTACTCCGCCCAAAAGGCCAATCCAACCAAGGACAAGCAGCCATCGAAGTATGAATGTTTTTACCACACTAGATGAATATAAAGACACAGAAAAACGTAAGTCCATGTAAAAAGTCTGCCATTACAATTTCTTATGGCCAAATTCATTGTTTTTCATATCTTGTCATTTATCGAATGACTGACGCCTTGAATTCGCCCAATTAGGCCAAATCGCTCATATGGTGCCCACGTCTTCCGATCAGAGCTACAGCATGGAAAACACCGTTTATCTTGCGCGACAACCTGTAATTGGCCGTACTGGTGACGTCATCGGCTATGAGCTCCTATATAGAGATAGCTCAAGAAACGTGGCGTCTTTCGTTGACCCCGACGAAGCAACACGTGAGGTCGTCAGCATTGCCTTTACAAATATTGGACTTAAGCGTCTGACGGGCAACCTTCCCGCATTTGTAAACGTCACCGGATCGTTTCTCGCAAACGGTTTGCATCGGTCAATGCCACGAGAACTGGCTGTGCTTGAACTGCTCGAAACAGAAGTCGTAACCCCTGAATTGATCGAGGTCTTATACAAGGTCAAGGGAGAGGGATACCGCCTGGCATTGGACGACTTCTCGCTTTCTTTTGCACAAGACGCACTAGTTGAGTTGGCAAACATAGTGAAGGTTGACTTAGTGCAGTGCCCAGATGAGCGCTTAGACGATCTTGTTGGTCACCTCAACGGTCGAGGACCGCTCCTGTTGGCAGAAAAGGTCGAGACGGCGTCAATGTTCGTTCGCTGTCATGATCTTGGTTTCGACCTGTTTCAGGGCTATCTCGTTTCTCGCCCTCAAGTGATCGAAGGAAGAAGAGCGCCTGCGAACAAGCTATCTGCCTTGCATCTGGCAGCCCAGCTTGATCGCCCAACGGTGGAATTAGATGAACTAGATGCTGCAATCAGTTCAGATATTGGACTGACCTATCGGACCCTTATATTGGTTAACTCCGCAGGGATCGGGCTGCCATACAAAATCCAAGGCGTGCGCCAAGCTCTCGTCATTTTAGGCGTCGACAAGATACGTGAGATGTTGTGGCTACTTGCTCTAAATGACATTGACGAAGAGTGCTCAGAGCTAACGGTAATCTCACTGATCAGGGCAAAAACTTGCGAACTCTTGGCCCCTCAACTTGGGCTGAATCCCATTAAGGCTTTCACTGCAGGACTCTTGTCACTTCTTGACGCACTTCTCGACACATCAATGTCAACGATACTCAGTCACCTTTCGTTGAGTGACGAGGTAGAGGATGCACTGATAAACCGCACCGGCCCTCTTGGTTCTCTCATAGAAACTGCAATCTCTTATGAGCATGGGGATCTTGCCAGCATCGCCTTATGCGGCATGGATATATCCGTTGTCAGGAATGCCTACCTTGATTCTGTGGTCTGGGCAGAGGATTTGAGAAATATGTTGGGGGCTACACAAAACCTTAAAGATGGGTCTCTTTTGTGACGATGGACGAAATACTGTGAGCGAAAGAATTTTCCTCGGACGCCAGCCAATATTTGACCGCGTGCGTAACGTCATCGGCTACGAACTTCTCTATCGCGACGGTTTCGCCAACTTTGCTAATTTCCAAGATGCCGACGAGGCAACTCGCCAAGTTGCCTCTAATGCGTTGGTCGAAATGGGAATTGATCAATTGACCAGCGGAGGGTTGGCATTTATAAACGTGACCCGATCATTCCTGCTTGAGGGTCTATACCGCGCTTTGCCCTCCCATCGGGTGGTTCTTGAGCTCTTAGAGGACGAACAGGTCGATGAGCTCTTGCTCGAAAAGCTTAAGGAACTTCAAAAAGAAGGCTATCGCTTTGCCCTCGACGATTTTTCGCTCAACAGCCTTCACGATGAACTTATTGAACGCTCCGCGATAGTCAAAATTGACCTGCCTCTTTGTCCACCAAAAGAACTCAGCGGGTTGGTAGATCGGCTAAAATCGAGAGGCGCATTATTGCTCGCAGAAAAAGTCGAGACTCCCGAAGACTTTGCTATCTGTCACGCTCTCGGCTTTGACCTGTTTCAGGGATACTTCTTCACAAGGCCACAAGTCCTCTCATCGCATCGCATCACGAGCAATCGCTTATCTGTATTACAACTACTCGCAGAGTTAAGTTCTCCATCAAGTGACATCGAACATCTGGGCGAAATAATCAACCAGGACATAGGACTCACCTATCGCACGTTAAGGCTCGCTAACTCGGGGTTCTTCTCACTGCCCAAACAGGTACAAGACATTCGAGAAGCACTCGTCATGTTAGGTATCAATGCCGTAAACAACCTCGCAGTGCTTATTGCCTTCACCACCATTGATGACAAGCCCAACGAGCTGACCACCCTCGCTCTAGTGAGGGCCAAGATGTCAGAAAAGCTGGCTGAACAGTTAAACCTTGATTGCCGCGCAGCATTCACCGTTGGCATGTTGTCAGTTCTAGATGCTCTTCTTGACTCTCCAATGGCAACCGTTGTCGAACAACTTCCGCTCACTCCAGACATACGAGCAGCACTCGTTCACAAGAAGGGGCCTTTGGGAATCCTCCTAGATGCTGTAGTTGGATATGAAAGAGGCGAGCCAGAAAAAGCAGATCAGCTGGAGGTTCCTTCGGAACTAACCGCCAGAAGCTACGTACAGTCCGTCGTTTGGGCAGAAGACCTCTGCGCAAACGTCGTTACGGTTTAACTACTGACGGTTTCACCACTTGCGGTTTCACAAGGTGAGTGACACCCGCTTCGTCTTGAATCTCGATGGCGTCAAGACCGTTGGAGCTCTCAATAACCTTCGCTGAGCGAGCCTGAACAACAGGTTCTGCGCTTACAGGTTGGGCTTGAACCTGCTCGCCACTTTCGGCCCACTTGATGAACACCCAAACTTCACCCGTTTTGGGGCGCACGATCGCTGGAGTTCCAAAACCATCGCCATCCCAATCACCGATAAACACCAGATCGCCTTGGGCGCCAATCTCCCATGTGGCATTTTTCCTGATGACTCTCCGCCCATCGACCTTGTACGAATCAACATCATCAACACGCTGATCGCTGATTTGTTGGGCTCTGATCTCGTTTGCCTCCACACGAGAAGGCTTCTGCTCACCACTTGAAGACCCATCACTTGAAGATGCGGCACTTGAAGATGCGTTCGAATCAGAACTGGACAAGAACAAAAACCCGCCGGCGACAATCCCCAGAGCTAAAACCCCAACGCCAGCCGTACGCAATCGATGTCCAAGCAAGGCGAACCGATCGAACCCACCTCGATCATCCCAACGAAATCGACCACGAGTTTGATGACTGTCTTGTCTCGGATAAACCATGCGACTTGAGGGAACGTCCGAAAAACTACTCGGATAATCTTTGGGGTCGTCCGAAACAAGTTTCTCTAAGGCGATCGCCATAGATCTCATGGAAAGCCCCGCTGGGTTGTTAGAACCTGTTTGGCCAACTCGTGCGAAGATCGCCTTTAATCTTTCTGCACCAACATCGCTTGAACCGCCTAGCAACTCAAGAGCTATCCGCGCTAAGGCGACAACATCTTCGTGGGGGTCTGGTCCCTCGTCGCCAATATGGCCTTGCGCGTCGCGCTCTATTTCTTTGGCCCCCGACCACCCGCAAATTAGCGGCGTAGCTGATATAGGTCCCAAGACGTGATGTGGAGCCAGAGTGCCATGGACGTAGCCCCGGTCATGAACGTCGGCCAACGTCAAGGCCAGACTTGCCGCCATGGCGGCAACATTTTCTGAACTGATCTTGTTCTGAGAAACAAGATCGGCCGCCGTCCCACCTCCCACGTAGTAGGTACTCAATGAGCATTCGCTGGGGCCCTCAACAAAGTTAGCCAGTTCCACCACGCCAGAGCCCGCTATCTCCGCCAGTATTGACGCTTCCCGCGCTAAGCGGGAGGACGAATCACTATTTGCTGTTTTCTTAATAAACACTGCACGGTTATTTATGACCCCAACATGTGTTGCAACAGACATCTCTAGATGATGCATCAAAAATCAGTCATATGCAATAAGAAGTATTCATAGCACTTGAGGATCGGGAAGGAAAACTCTCTAAGGGAGTAGAACCTTCCTTTTTATGGCATATGATCCTCTAACGTCACTTATCGACGAAGAACGCACCTCTGCCATTCGCCGCCAACGAGATCGCGAGCACGGGCTGCATCACCAGGCTCAGATGCAAGCCAGCATTATGGGGACTCTTATAGACCTGGGTGAACAAGCGGCTCAATTAACTATCCATACCAAAAGTGGCAACACCCACCATGGCGAAATCGGAACCGTAGGGCGAGATTTTTTCTCACTCCGATTGAGATCGGATGCGATTCTCTACTGCCATATTTCAAACCTGTCGTCTATCAGGCCGCAGTCACATTCAACCCACGGACCAGCTTTAGGAAATCGCGAAACTAATGTCGACCTGCTATTTAGCGAGTTGTTGAGTTTGGCTTCAGAAGAAAAACCGCTCGTCACCATCATCACCAGCGGCGGTGAACAGATAGGTGGACATCTCTACTCAGTAGGTACAGATGTCGTTACCATCCAACTTCACGGCGCCAGCCCGGCGGTTTGTTACGTGTCCTTAGACTCACTAGCAGAACTATTAACCCGTTCGGCTAGCAAATGACTAAGAGACCCCGGCTTGATTGCCACGCTCTCGATGTAGGCATCAACGTCAGATTTCTTGACCCGAAACACTCGCCCCATTTTGTAGGCAGGAATTCCGCCGTCATCGATGAATCTGTAAAGAGTCCTGGGGGTAACACCCATTCGCCGTGCTGCCTCTTGAGTGGTCATCCAGACAATCTCGTCGTTGCTATCAGTTGTACTCACCCGCCCAGCATAGCGCATTTATCTCATATTCATATCGTTTCATGACTTATCAGTTTGGTTTTAACGCAAATTTATTTCACACTAGGGTATCTGTAAACTACTAAAAATGAGATTCTTCTTATGATTTCAGCTATTTTAAGTACTTTTGACAACAGAAAGTCTGCCCATGATGCCGACTCTTCTTCGTCTCGCCGACTCGAGCGCAGGAAGACATTGCCGAGTGGACGCGCGGTAGTTGGAGCCTTTCTAGTAGCGGCTGGAGCCATAGGAATCTTCTCTGTTTATCAAGCGTCTTCTCAAACACCAGAGCGTTCCTATGTCACTGCAAAGCGTGACATAGCGGCAGGTGAATTCATTAGTGAATCTGACCTAGCTCTCGTCCCTGTTGACCTGCCCGATCAGCTCATGCGCCATGCCATTTCCTCGCCTGAGCTACTTGTAGGCACCACAACCCTTGCGCCTATTAAAGAAGGTCAACTCATTTGGACGTCTGGGGTTGTAAAGCCAGATGGAAGTCCTGAACTGGCTCAAATATCAATTCCAGTCAATCCCGGAAATGCTCTGGGTGGTCGCCTCCTTCCAGGAGAACGAGTCGACGTGTTGCTTACCTCCACTGCTGCAGGCGCGCCACAAGTAACAAAGATAAGTTCGGCAGCCCGCGTGGTTCGGGTTGACTCGGGCGATCGCAGCGTTGGCGGCAATGGTGCCATGACCCTGGTCTTGGCTGTTCCACCAGAAGAGCTGGAGGATATGGCGAAAGCAAGCGCTGCAGGCACTGTCACCATTGCACGCGTAACGGGCCTTGGTTGGGAAGACACAGACCCAAAAATCTCTAATTTAATAGATGACGTGGAGGCCAAATGAACACTGGCAACCGTTACGTCTTACTTGGCCTCGCAAGACCCAGGGCGCAGTGGTTTAAGTCTGTAAGTCACTGGACCACCTCGGCAGCGGTCCCGGCAGAATTTTTAAAGTGCGTGTCAGTTGAAGAGCTCAAAGCCCGTATGGCCGGCGGCCGAATATTTTCCGCAGTTCTTCTTGATGGCACTTTGCCAGTGGTCGATCGTGATTTGTTGCAATCGGCGAGAGACGCCGGCTGTGTCGTTTTAATTATCGACGATGGTCGTCGCTCAAGAGAATGGATTGAGCTTGGCGCTACTGCAATCTTGTCTCCAGATCTTGGCCGAGAAGAGTTGCTCGACGCGCTTGTAACTCATGCAGAGATGGTTGGTGGAGCAACCCCAGTGTTCGCTCCATCGTCAGATCAAGACATAGATCTCACTAAGGCACTGGTGCCCAGTTCAGTTGTTGGAGTTTGTGGACCAGGTGGAACAGGTGCATCAATTCTTGCCGGCTCCTTAGCTCAAGGCTTGGGTCAAGAATCTGCACAGCAGGGGAAAATCGCCTTGGTTGATCTCGCCCTCCACAGCGAACAGGCAATGTTGCACGACGTTCGAGATGTAGTCCCCGGAATTCAAGAGCTTGTTGATGCACATCGAATTGGAACACCAAGTGATCGCGAAGTTAGAGCCCTGACTTTTGAGGTCGCCGAGCGCAACTACCAACTTCTCTTGGGTCTTCGTCAAGCGCGGTACTGGCCATCAATACGGCCTCACGCTTTTGCCGCTGCGTTTGAATCTTTGCGCCGGACCTTTGAAGTGATCGTTTGTGATATCTCTTCTGACTTTGAGGGAGCCAATTCAACAGGGTCAGCTGACCTTGAAGAGAGAAACTTCATGGCCCGCCACGTCTCTAGAAATGCAGATGTTGTTTTTGTGGTTGGTCATCCTGGGGTCAAGGGTCTTCATTCCCTGATGAGGGTTATTACCGAATTGATAGCCAACGATGTTGAGCCAACGCGCATCGTTCCTGTTATCAATCAAGCCCCTCGTCAACAAAGACAAAGGGCTCAGATTTCCAGAGGCATCGCTGAACTTACTGCTTCTGTCATTGGTAAAGCCCAAATCACTCCACCACTTTTCATTCCACATCGCAACGTCGAACAAGCCATACGAGATGTTGTACGTCTGCCGACTCCGCTTCCATTTACGATGGCCGGCGCATACAACGCTGTTTTGAAGAAGGTAGGCCACCAAGGCATTACGCCGACTCTTGATCTCCAACTTGTTACCCCTGGTTCTCTTGGCACCTGGAGCGACGACGACTTGGAGGCAGTGTGATGGAAACCGTCACTCAACCAGTTTCTCCATTGGCTGAAATTGAAGCCCATGTTCAAGAATTAGGTAAAGGCCTAGCCCTTGATGTTCGCAGCAATGCAGGCATGGCAGCACTGCGCCAACTCGTATCTGATGAAATCGCCCGTTGGAATGAAGACCACAAGCGTGGTCTCAGGGCATTTGAACTAGCCAATCCAGAAGTTGTTTTAGATAGAGCGCTTCGAAATCTCACTGGATACGGACCTCTTGAGCCGTTGCTAGCTGATGATGATGTCTGGGAAATCATGATCAACGCCCCTGACTCCATCTTCGCCAAACGCCATGCCGGAGTATCGGGATATCACGATGAGGTATTCCATGACGACGAACATGTATTACGCACCCTTACCAAAATTCTTGATGATGCATCTGGATCACATCGAAAGCTCGATGCAGCTGAAGGTCTTCAAGATGCGCAGCTAGATAATGGATCGCGCCTGCACATAGTGCATAGCGACGTAGGTCAGGACAATCACGTTCTGGTGAACATTCGTAAGTTCACAGGTGTCGCATACCGCTCGCTTGATGACCTTGTTGGCAATGGGATGCTTGATCCGGTTGCTGCAAGCTTTTTGCGCGCTGCTACGCGTTCTCGCCAATCGATCATTTTCGCAGGCGCACCCGGTTCAGGTAAGACAACTTTGTTGTCATGTTGTACTGCCGAACTCGATCCTTCGTTGCGCGTTGTAAGTGCCGAAGAAGTTTTCGAGGTTGATGTTCCTTTACCCAATGTTGCTGCGATGCAGACGCGTCCTGCACGTTCGGACCGTTCTGAAATTGATTTGCGCAAACTCGTGTCTGGCTTCTTACGTATGGCTCCCGATGTGGCAATCGTTGGAGAGGTACGTGACAGAGAAGCATTACCACTGCTGTTGACTTTGTCTTCGGGCGTAAAGGGTTACACCACAATTCATGCCGGCTCAGCTCGCCAAGCTTTGACTCGCCTAAGGTTCATTTGCCAACTCGCCGAAACATCTTCTTCGCTACCAATTTCTGCACTGAACGCACTGGTAAGTGAATCAATCGATCTGGTTGTCCACTGTGCTCGCGTTCGCGGCAAACCTCAGGTGACCGAAATTATCGCAGTTGAAGACCTTCAAACCGGCCCAGAAGGAACTGCATTTACAGTCACAGAGTTATTCTCTCGTTCTCGATGGGATGCCCCTTTGACATGGACAGGCGAGCTGCCCGTAAGGTGTCAACGCTCTCTCGAAGAAGCAGGGTATGACGTCCGTGAACTATTGGATACGTCTGGGAACCGTACTTATGCAGCGACAAATGGTTTCGGTTCATGACTGCATTATTGGTAACGCTTGCGGGCGCCTATGGCATCCATTTGGTATACACGTCTCTAGCATTTGGGTGGAATGGAATTGCTCCTGGACCAAGCGTTCCAAGACAGCGCCATCATGGTCAACACTTCAGATCGTGGATGATCCAAGCAGGCCTTGATGATGCAAGGCCTCGCGAGCTGGCCGCCGCCGGACTAGTCCTGTTTCTTATCGGAGCGCTCATTACTCATGCAGTATTTGGTGGAATATTTCCACCTCTAGCTGGGGGTACTTTCGCTACATCATTTCCTATTGCTGCGGCTCGAGCTCGACGTGATCGGCGGCGCCATGAAGCTAGAGAGGCCTGGCCGCGTCTCATCGAAGAAATTCGCATCACCACTGTTTCGGTAGGTAGGTCTATTCCACAAGCATTGTTCGAAGTAGGCGCACGCGCTCCAGAGGACATGCGTGGGGCCTTTGAGGCAGCCCATCGCGAATGGCTTTTGTCGACTGACTTTCCTCGGACAATCGCCATCTTGAAAGATCGTCTTGCAGATGCCACAGCTGACGCTGTTTGCGAGACGCTACTTATTGCTCATCAAATTGGTGGAAACGATATTGAACGTTGTCTCACCGCTCTTGTCGACGATCGAATTCTCGATCTGCAAGGTCGTAAAGATGCAAGATCGCGCCAAGCGGGGGCGCGCTTTGCCCGCAAGTTTGTTTTGATTGTTCCTCTAGGCATGGCGCTCATCGGACTGAGCATTGGTCAAGGTCGATCTGCCTATGAAAGTGCCACTGGTCAGTTTTTGGTCATGGTAGGCATTGCCGTGATGACGGGTTGTTGGTTCTGGGCCGGCCGCATCATGCGTCTTCCAGACGAACAAAGGGTTTTCGATGGAGCATAGTCGTCTGCTTGTCATCTCTGGCCTCATGCTTTGGCTGGGATTCACGCTTGTATTTTCCAAGTTTCGTGCCCTTTCACGCCCACCCATCTCAGAACGCTTGCTTCCATATCTGCCTGGAGGAATGGGACAAACAGGAAAGTCTGGGCTTTTCTCAGTGGGTTCTTTTCGTGAAGCAATCGCTCCGGCTTCACAATTGATCGGGGCATACCTCTCTCGAATTGTTGGCATTACTGAAGATTTAGATGTTCGTCTTACTCGCATTCATGCGCCTTACGACTCAACCTCATTTCGAGTTCGCCAAGTGGGCTATAGCGTCATCGGCTTTGCAGTAGCGGCATTCGCCATTCTTGCGATCGAACCCCCGAGCGTGATTGGCCTGGCGTTTTTAATTGCGGGTCCAATCCTCATGTTTCTCATTCAAGAACAACGTCTCGCTAGTGCATCGGAGAACTGGCAGCGTCGGTTGTTTCTTGAAATGCCTGTCATGACAGAACAGCTGTCTCTACTGCTTTCGGCCGGCTGGTCTTTATCATCTGCTCTCAACAGGCTTTCAAAGAGAAGTTCGGGTGCCTGTGCGAAAGATTTGGCAAGAGTATGCAATCGCATCAGTCAAGGCCTCTCGGAAACTGAGGCACTCAGAGAGTGGGCCTTAATCGCAAAGGTCGACGCCCTTGATCGCCTGGTGCCCATTTTGGCCCTTAACCGTGACACGAGTGACTTAGGTCGACTCATCGCAGAAGAAGCTCGATCGATTCGCCGCGACATGCAACGAGAACTAATCGAGATTGCAGAACGACGTGATCAACAAGTCTGGATTCCAGTAACCGTGGCCACCTTGATTCCAGGAGTTTTGTTCATGGCCATTCCATTTATCGAAGCCCTTCGAATGTTCGGGGCTTGAGATATGTCCTGTCCAACACCAAAACCAAATGAAAATGCGATATTTAGGAGCAGATAAAATGCAGCCCCCCATCAATGAACCAACATGTGTAACCACGCCGGCAGATACCACTCGTTTGGCATCTCCAAGCTTGCGCTCTCGCCTTGGCGATCAAGCGGGTGAAGGTGTCATCTCCACAGCAATAGCGGTGCTCATCATGGCCCTGATCGGGTTGTCAATGTGGGTTGCTTTCAAAACGGTCTTCGACGATGCAAGTACAAAGATCAGCGACAACGTGGAACAAATTGGCAGTTGATCAATGAGGCGCTCCACGCCTGCTGACGAGAATGGCAGTGGACTCGTGGGTTCGATCACCGGCGTCACAGTGTTCTTGAGCCTCCTCTTTCTGGCTGTCCATCTCTTGCTGAACCTGTATGCAACTTCAACTGTTACAGCAGTTGGTTTTGACGCGGCCCGAATCGTCGCCGGCAAAGGTGGAGGGCCGGCGGCTGAGGCGTCTGCAGAACAACACGCAAGGCAGATACTCAATCGATATGAAGATGAAGGAAATCTCGAGTTCATCTGGTCCTATCCAAACACCGAGGGCGACGCGAAGCCTGATCGTGTTCAGTTAAGAGTCATAGCCGAACACCCGACCAACTTGTTCGCAAATGTTTCGATGCCTTACCAACGTATTGATCGAACTTTCTTCGTGCGCATGGAGCGTGTGCAATGAGTTCGATTCGAATCAAGCTTGTTGATGAATCAGGGTTCGCCGGCGGCGCAGAAGCCTTGCCCTTTGGGGTATTGGTATTTGTTATAGGTGGACTGTTGTTGGCAAATGCCTGGGGCGTGATGGATGCGAAACTCGCGGCTTATTCAGCTGCACGAGAAGCAACTCGTGCATATGTGGAATCTCCAATCCCCGATTATGCGATTCAAAATGCACAACAAGCTGCCGGCGAGGCCATCGCCGGACACGGCAGAAACCCATCAAAAATGAGATTGGTAACCGTCAATGACGCTAGCTACACCCGCTGCAGTCCAATAACGTTTGAGGTTTCGTATCCTGTCCCAACAATTTCGTTGCCATGGATAAAGGGCCCTGGAGTCGGCTCTATAACTGTCAGAGCCAGCCACAGTGAGTTGGTCGATCCTTATCGCGACGGCGTGCCCGCACAGGATGGCTCAGAAACCTCATGCCCATGACCAGCAACGAAAGGGGCAGTGTCCTCATTCTCATGCCAGTCGCAGTGCTGGTATTCATAATCCTTGGGGCATTGGCTGTTGACCATACGGTTGCATTCATGGGCGAACGCGCGCTGGCCAATGCCTCGGCCGCTGCGGCCAACAATGCAGCCGGTGCCGGGCTCCATCAGGGTGACTTCTATGGAGGAACCGGTGCAGTCGTCGACCCCGTTGACGCAAGTGTTATTGCACAACAAACGGTCGACGCTCAAAGGCTCTCTGGTGTCGAGAACATCTCAGTCACCACGACTGTCGATGGCAGCCAAGTAACAGTTAGGGTCGTTGGCCAAGTGAACACGATCTTCTCTCGAGCTATACCTGGTGGACCACAAACTTTCTCAGTGGATGCAGTAAGTACCGCAAGCGCAGAAGTCCCTATAGAACCTGTAGCCACTTTGCCTACTGGTAGTCCGAACCCTTAACAGGCAGGGCCACCGCTATCGCCACGGACGATTGGGCTTGCAGGAGTGCCTGTTGATGCCTTGACGCCAGGAATCATCTGACCGAAACGTTCGACCGCCCAAACCACACCATCTGGTGCGCAGTAAATTCCGACTCCGACTGCTCCATAAGAAGGCGACACGATATTGTCCCGGTGGCCTGTGGAGTTCATCCATTGAGCATGAAGTGCACCAGATGTCCCGCCAGTCAGGTACTGGATGTTCTCTCCATAGTCCCTCCCACTCGACGGACTATGGCGCATACCCGAACGGCTCATTTCAATAGCCCAATCGCGTGCTCCTGCGGCAAGGTTCTCGTCCCAGGCCAAGGCACCCAGGCCCCTTGCTGCGCGCTCATCATTAATACGAGCTAACAGATCGCCTGCCATCTGGCCAATGCCCGATGGTCGTGGAACACTTGAACACCCAATCAGTGAGTTTGTTCCAATTGCCTGGTTAATTCCGTAAGCACATATCTGATATCCGTTGGGGACAGTCACATCAAAACCGTGACTTGTTCCATAGCCGGGCATGTTGGTTGCCAAGTCATTGCGAACTCCACCGGCAGCACCCGCAGAAACAAGACGATTGTCTGAATAAATGTGAACTTCAATCGGGTTGGCAGTATCAGGATCGACTGCCCAACCTGTCACCCGTGCGTTATTTCCATCTCGCGCAACTGTTTCTAGGTATCCAAAAGGGCTGACCGGTACAGACTGACAGCCCAAAAGGGTGTTAGACCCGGCGCCCTGGTTTATGCCATAAGCGCACACCTGAGAGCCCAAGGGAACAACTACATCGAAGCCATGCGCAGCACCATATTGAGGGTTCCGTGCGCCAACGTCACCACGAGGTGCGCCAGCTGGACCCACTGGGTAACCCTTGCCATCTACATAGATGTGGACGTCGATAGAAGCAGGGGTGTTTGGGTCTATTGCCCACCCGGTGACACGCACGCCTCCGGCCACACGGGTTGCAGAATCAACATAACCAAAGGGGTTCGGTGATTGAGCGGCTGAAACTGCAACTGCCGGCAGGACGACACTCGCCGATGCCACCGCTCCTGCTGCCAACACCCGTGATACACGTTTGTTCTTGCGCCTTTTACTCACTTGGACCTCCGCCTTTTTAAAGACTCTGTCTCATGTCGGCCTAGGCCACCACGAGAAGAGTCCGATCCATCTGATGGGAGGTACCTTAACCTAATCGTCACATACTTGCACGTATCTCGTAATAATTGGATAAGGAGATAATTCGGCTATAAGCCTTGGTTATCCTTCGCGCTGGAGTATATGAACCACGCAGACTGACCCTGCCCCCATCATGTGCACCATGCCAGTACGGGCGCCTTCTACTTGGCGAGCACCAGCCTCTGCTCGAAGCTGCTGGGTGGCATCCCAAACCTGGGCCAAGCCTGTTGGACCACCGGGATGTCCACGAGCAGTGAGACCTCCATCTGTTGAAAACGGAATGCGCCCACCAATCTTGGTCGCTCCTTCGGCGACTAACTTGTCGCCCTCTCCGTCACCGCAGATGCCAAGCAGTTCGTAATACATCAGCTCTTCGATAGGGAACGCATCATGTACATGCACAAAGTCAAGGTCTGCCGGGCCAAGGCCTGCTTGTTCGTATGCAGCATTTGAAGTTGTGCGGGTCAACTCGCTTGGCCCTACTACTGCACCCATGAACACGTGACCTTGGGTGTAGCGCTCTGATTCGAGCTGGGAAGCCACGACCTTGACCAATGGGCGACCATTCGCCAAACGCTCGGCTACTTCACGTGTGGCAACTATCGCCGCGGCTGCGCCTCCGCCCGCCGCACACGCCATCTTGGAAGTATGAGGATAAGAGATCATCCTCGATGCAAGCACTTCTTCGGCGGTCACCTCATGGTCGGCACGACGCTGCGCATAAGGATTGAGACGAGCATGGTTCCAGTTCTTGGCCGCTATCTCGGCAAATGTTTCGACCGTGGTGCCGTAGTCATGCATACGACGCACTGCCCACATTGCAAAGAAGGCCGCCGGCAACAAGATCGTCTCGACCCCAGGCTTTCCCATACTCGCCGCCATCGACTTAACCATACGGTTCATGTCATCGAAGCCAAGTGCCATTGCGACTTCAGAATGCCCACCCGCTACCGAAAGCACCGCTTCACGAAAAGCCGTCGAGCCAGTTGCCGAAGCATTTTCGACGTGAACAACAGGCACCCCGGTTAATCCGAATTCTTTGGCTATAGAAACGCCTTCAAGCCCATAAGGCCCGATGTAGCCGTTGTAGAGATAGTCAACGTCTCTGAAGGGAATGCCGGCATCACTTAAAGCAGCTATACCCGCATCAAAAGCCATGTCACGAACAGGTGTGCCGTCTTGGCTGAACGGCGCCATGCCGACGCCGATCACATAAACGTCATCAATCATGACGAAACCTCTTTCTCTGTGGCGGGACCAGAAAGCGGCACGAACTTATACGTGCACAAATCGTTACCATCGCTGTCTTTCATGATCGGCATGAGATCGAGGCCCATCGGCATTCCACATTCCCAATCGCCCATGTCCCCATCGATCACCCCTTGTACTCGAACGCCTTCAGGCAGATCGATCTGACCCACTCCGTGCCCTGAGACGCCGTCTCCAAACTTGCCTTTGCCCATCCAAGGAGAGACAACAAATGTGTACGAATACAAAGTTCCTTCAGGGGAAAGCTCGACGTCTCTCACCGGCTGTTCGGTTATTGGACATCTCTTACGACGTGGGAAGAAGTAGGTGTCAGCCGCGGGACTATAGGAGCCGAGCAGACGAGGCCTTTCGCCTTCTTTCTCAGGAACCGTAAAGTATCCCTCTTCCAAGGGGAGCATCGACATAGATTCCCTTTCCGATCAATGGGGATGAGTCCTTTCCCCCCGAATGAACCTGATGTTACAGAAGCACCTACCTGTCTCGTCCAATCGGAAGCTCAACCGGGCCAAAACCTCAATCTGGCGGAAGTCTCAACGCAAGTGCCACCTCGTTAGCCAACAGTCTTCCGTTGCGCGTCAGAACCCAATGGTCGTCTTTGGATTCGACCAGACCTTCAAGTCGGCCTCCCTCCCCTACGTCTTGTGGAGAAAGGGCTCCGCGGGGAACCCCGCTTCTAGTGCGAAGAGTCAGTTGGAGCCTCTCCAAAACCCGACCCTCATCGTCGAGGGTCTCTGCTCCTGCCTCGGGCGATTCTCCGGCACCGATCAACGCCAAGTAGCGCTCTGGAGTCCGCACATTCCACCACCGTCGACCATCTTGATGAGAATGTGCGGCACAACCAAAGCCTCGATAATTACCTTGGCCCCAATACAAGAAATTATGTCTGCATTCGTAACCAGGCTGAGCCCAATTAGAAATCTCGTAGTTGATTAAACCGGCATCGCTCAATAGGTCATCGGCCAATTGATATTTATCGGCTTGATCATCATCATCTGGAGCACGCAATGGGTCTTCTGCAAGTGGAGTTCCCGCCTCGACTGTTAACCCATAGGCACTCACGTGTAATGGGCCGAGCGCCAATACCTCATTAATAGTGACTCGCCAATCATCGAGACTCTCCCCAACGGTTCCATAAATCAGATCAATATTGAAAGAGTTGAAACCGGCTAAACCAATAGCATCAACGGATGCCTTGACGTTATCGATGTCGTGCAAACGCCCCAGTGATCTCAATACGTGCGCAATCATTGACTGCACGCCAAGAGAAATGCGATTTACGCCTGCGTATCGATAGGCACGCAATAACTCATCGGTGACATTGTCAGGGTTGCATTCGAGTGTTATTTCAGCATCAGGGGACAATGACATTTCGCTCAATATCGCGGACACCTGATCGCCCGATAACAAAGAGGGCGTACCCCCGCCTAAAAAGACACTGGTCGCCGGGGGTAGTCCTGCTTGTGTAGTCGCTCTGATTTCTGACACCAACCCATTTACATAATCGGGTATCAACGCAGGGCGATCATCCCAGGTAGCGAATGCGCAGTAGTCACATCTACGTGTGCAAAACGGGATGTGAACATAGACCCCAAATTGAGCCGTTGAAAAATCAGGCGTCGAGGAGAAGGCCGAGCTCCTCAAGACGAGAGGATGTCTTATCTGGGTTTGTATCCAGAATGACACCAAGAGCCAAGAGATCATCGCGACGAATTGTCAACATGCGCCCATTGAAATCGCCTCGTTGAAGCTGAAGGGCTTGAAGGAAATTATTCAAACGCTGACTTTCAGGCTTGTCGGTTGCGGCTGCAACACGATGGAGGTCAATGGTGACCGATTCTTGCGTGGCGGGTGAGGCGTCTTGTACGTCTAGATCTATTACTTCAACAACACTCTTTGCATCGAGGCGAGGAAGCAATTGATCAACGGGCATGCGGTAGAAAGCAGCCAAGCGCTGGAGACGTGGGACTGAAATGGCCCGCTCGCCCCGCTCGTATGCACCCAACACAGAGGCTTTGAACTCTTGCTTTGACTGGGCCTCTACCTCTTGTAGAGACAGCCGCTTTTGCTTGCGGAGTGCCCGAAGGCGTTTTCCAACCTTTTCCGTATATGAAAGGTCTTCGCCTTCGAGCGCCATTTCTTTAGAATTTGTCACGACGTTTGGCTCCTCAATTTTTGGACTTTTGACACGTTATGCCCCAGGCTTTCCGCGATCAATACTAAACCTGAATGTCTCTACTCGGGCAATGGAAAAATTGAAGAAGAATTGTTTCAAAAAAAACTTCACCTATTTGAAGGGATGACGCAGCCGTGTCATAAGACCTTTTTCGTCAGGCGTTACTTCTTCACCTCTGGAGACTGCCAGTCTGCGGATCATTTCTTCTTCGTCTTCACTCAGATCAACAGGGGTGTCGACTATCACTTGTACCAGCAGGTCACCCCTACCTCGACCGTCTATATGGGGCACGCCTTTGCCCTTTAACTTAAAAACTTTCCCCGTCTGGGTGCCGGCAACAACGACTAAATCTTCAGTGTCATCTAGAGTTTCAAAACTCAACTTGGCACCAAGAGTCGCCTGGGTCATGGGCAAATGAAGTTCATAAACAAGATCGCTGCCGACTCTGGTGAAGCGTTCATGGTCTCTCACCTTTAGCTGAACATATAGATCTCCCGTTCCCCCGCCTCGGGGACCGGCCCCACCTCGACCCGAGAGCCGCAGAGTCGAGCCATCGTCAACCCCTGGCGGAATCTCGATGGTATATGTGCGTTCTTCGGTAATGCGACCCTCACCTCGACAAACTTCACATGGGTTGGTAATCACCTCGCCGGCACCAGAACAGCGAGGACACACACCAGCGGTCACCATTTGTCCCAATATTGATTGGCGAACTCTCCTGACCTGGCCGGCCCCTTGACATTCACCACAGGTAGTTGCCTGGGTGCCCACCTTTGCCCCAGTCGCATTACATACACCACATGACACAGGAGTCCTCACGCTTACCTCGTGAGTGCCTCCGAATACCGCTTGTTCAAAATCAATCTCAACATAGACCTCGAGGTCAGGTCCACGTGTAGGGCCTGGTCGGCCATTCGATTGGCGGCCACGACCTCCAAAGGGACCCTGTCCGCCGAAAAACGCCTCGAAAATATCTCCCACTCCGCCAAAGCCAAAGTCGCCAGGCCCTCCAGCCCCGCTGAGACCCTCTGGCCCATAAGTGTCATAACGGCGCCGCATATCGGGGTCGGAAAGGACCTCGTATGCCCTGGCTACTTCCTTAAAACGTTCCTCGGCAGAAGCATCAGGATTGGTATCAGGATGAAGCTCGCGCGCCAAACGCCTATATGCCTTCTTTAACTCATCGGCGGACGCGTTAGGGTCAACGCCCAAAAGCTCGTAGTAATCAGTGGACACGGATCAAACCTTCTTTAGTTCTCGCTCAAACGTCGTCCGAGACTTTGGCCGACCAACGCAACAGCGGTTAGCGCTTCTGGATAGTGCATACGAGTTGGTCCGAATACTCCAATTAAGCCGGCTCGCTCACCATCAACCTCATATGGAGATACCACCACCGAGCAATTGGACAACGGTTCGATGCCGTGTTCATGACCAATGGCAACGTTAAGTCCGCGATCAAGAACGTCTTGGAGAAGGCTTACTACTACGTACTGCTGTTCAAGAGTGTTGAGCACTTGGCAAACTGTCTCTACTGCATCAAAGGCCTGGGCCATACGTGATGCCCCACCTACATAAATTTGATCAGATGAACCATCTCTTGAAGTTGAAATAGCCTTTAAAGCTGTCTGGCACAATCTGTTAGCCGCTGCATCTTCCGGCAGTGAGGTCGGTTTTGTGGAAACTCCTTGCTTAAGGGTTTTCCCAATCAGCCTCTCCGATAAGAAGCGAGAAGCTAACTCAACCACTTCTTGATCTGCACCATCATCCATCTCAAGTGAAACACGCTCGATCGCTCCACTTGAGAGAACTATCACCACAATCGCTGATCGGTCACCTAAAGGCACTACCTGTACTGACTTAATAACAGCGTCTTCATGAGGGGGGCCGATCACCACAGATGCATAGTCCGTCAGGTCAGCCAACAATCTTGAGGTGCCATGCAACATGACTTCGATTGCACCCCTCGTTCTTGCAAAAAAAGCTTTGATCTCTTCGCTTCTAACCTCATCAAGACCACTGGGACCATTTGAAGCAGTTATCGAATCAACAAAAAAACGGTAACCCATGTCTGTCGGAATGCGCCCGGCACTGGTATGAGGCTGGGTCAAAAAGCCATCTTGTTCGAGGGACATCATCTCTTTGCGGATCGTAGCGGGCGAAACACCGATGCCCGGTAGGCGCGCCACCCAACTCGAGCCGACAGGTTGTGCGGTCTCGATGTACTCCTCAACGACTGCTCTGAGGATCAATGTCTTGCGTTCATCCAACATTGTCATATAGATGGTAGCTGGCACTCGCCAACTCTGAGTGCCAACCTCTCAATCGTCCAGACGTAGGGCCGAAATAAATGCCTCTTGTGGTACTTCGACACGACCGATCGACTTCATGCGTTTCTTGCCTTCTTTTTGTTTCTCCAACAACTTTCGCTTACGGGTTATATCGCCCCCATAGCATTTGGCGAGAACGTCTTTTCTCTTGGCCTTGACTGTCTCGCGAGCTATTATGCGCCCGCCGATTGTCGCTTGAATTGGCACGTCAAACATCTGCCTGGGAATCAACTCACGCAGCTTTTCGCTCATGCGCCGACCGTAGTCATATGCCTTGTCTTTATGAACGATTGTCGAAAAGGCATCAACTGGAACTCCGTTGAGCATGACATCGACCTTGACGAGTTGTGAAGGTGCATAACCAACAGGCTCATAGTCAAGGCTCGCGTAACCTTTGGTGCGGCTCTTGAGCTGATCAAAAAAATCGACTACCACTTCGGCCAGTGGCATACGGTAAACAAGCTCAAGGCGCTCAGGGCTCAGGTATTCCATCTTTTCCATTACACCCCGCCGCTCTTGGCAAAGTTCCATGAGCGTGCCCGTGTAGTCAGAAGGCGTGAGAATGGTCAGCTTTAAATATGGCTCTTCGATCTTTTCGATCATGTTTGCAGGCGGCAACATCGATGGGTTTGCGACCTCTTGGGTCTCTCCCGCTGTGGTTGTCACTTCATATGCCACTGATGGCGCAGTTGCGATAAGGCTCAGGTTGAATTCGCGCTCAAGACGCTCGCGAATAATTTCCATGTGCAACAAACCTAGAAACCCGCACCGAAATCCGAAACCGAGTGCTGTTGAACTCTCGGGTTCATAGGTAAAGCTCGCATCATTGAGTCGAAGCTTTTCCAAAGACTCTCGGAGAGTCTCAAACTCGTCGCCATCGACAGGAAATAACCCACAGAAAACCATGGGCTTAGGGTCTAGGTAGCCCTCAAGTGGTTCGGCTGCAGGGCTTGCTGCAAGTGTCACGGTTTCACCCGAACGGGCTTCGCCGACATCTTTGATGCCCGCTATGAGATAGCCAACCTCACCCGGACCCAAGGTTGCGACTGGAAGAGGGGTGGGGGTTCTAATTCCTATTTCTTCTGCGTTGTAGACGGTCCCGGCGTGCATAAATCGAAGGCGATTTCCGCTGGATATCGTGCCCTCAATAACTCTTATAGAAGAGATGACTCCGCGGTATTGGTCAAAATGCGAATCAAATATCAGGGCCTGGAGGGGGGCCTCTGGGTCACCTACAGGTGGAGGAATTCGCTCGATCACTGCATCGAGTACCTCGGGAACTCCTTCGCCGGTCTTGGCACTTATGCGAAGAATGTCCTTTGCCGCCAGCCCGAGGACCCGCTCAATTTCATCTGCATATCGATCAGGGTCAGCGGCTGGAAGATCGATCTTGTTCAACACCGCCACGATTTCCAAGTCGTGTTCAAGAGCCAGATAACAATTGGCCAATGTCTGCGCCTCAATGCCTTGAGCCGCGTCAACGATCAGTAGAACACCTTCACAGGCCGCCAAGGACCTCGATACCTCGTAGCCGAAATCAACATGACCAGGCGTGTCCACCATGTGAATGAAGTGGCCCTTCCAGGGAACTCTCACGTTTTGGGCCTTGATAGTTATGCCCCGCTCACGCTCGATATCCATCGAGTCCAAATACTGAGCCTTCATTTCCCGAGCCGTTACGGCCCCGGTCAATTCAAGAATGCGGTCAGCCAAAGTCGACTTACCGTGGTCAATATGGGCGATAATACTGATGGAGCGGAATTGAGATAGATCTGCGATACCAAGAGCGTAGCGACCGCGGCTGTGGTGAGCGCATCGAGGGCTGCTATCGTCAATGTGTTACATAAATCTGCGGGCAGGAATGGTCATGGCAAATATAAAGAGCCAAATCAAACGCAATAAGCAAAATGAAAAGCGACGTATCAGGAATAAAGACGTCCGCACTGAGTTAAAGACCCGCGTCAAGGTTGCCGTAACTACCGCCGAGTCTGGTGGAGAGAATCTCGATGATGCGCTCAAGCTCGCCGTCAAACGTATTGACAAGGCAGCGACTAAAGGCATCATCCATAAGAACGCAGCGGCTCGTCGCAAGAGCCGCCTGATGAAGCGTCTCTCCAAAGCAACCGCCGACTCCTAGACGATCAGCTTTTGGCGACTTGCCGCTATCGCCTGGCTGGACGGGTGCGCGGGCCCAAGCGACTGAGCCGGGCCACCAAGACTTCAATTACCAATTCTTCTGGCCATGCCGTTGCTCCTCGAAGGTCGAGGTCGGCATCGGCAAGTAAGCGAATCGCTTCGGACACTCCCTCATGACCAAGACGCCGAGCTTGAGTAAGAGCCTTCTTGGCAGGAAATGTTGAGCCCTTTATGCCAAGTACATCTGCGGCAGCAGCTTCATCGACAATATTTGCCCCATCAAGGCGCAGCATCTTCGTGTAGTGCCCATGGAGAACCGCCATTATCTGCAAAGGGTGGCGCTCGCCTGCACCCATCATCCGAGACAAAGCTTCAAGTGCCCCGGGGGTATCACCACGGTCGATCGCATCTGTTAGATCCCATGGCGGAATGTCTCCCGCTTCACCGAGAAACGGAGCGATGTCATCAGGGCCCAGATGAGCATCCTCTCCGTATCCTGCGGCCAAAGTCTCCAACAGAGAAGACAGCCGTCCTAAGTCACCGCCCAAATGAGCGTCGAGCATGGCGATCGCTTGGCTATCCAATCGAACTGGCGACTTCTTCAATTGGTCTGCAAACCATGCACTGCGTCCCTTGGCCTGGCTCGGCACATCGGTGCTGATGATGTGTCCGACCTGTTTGATGACACCAGAAAGTTGTGTTGATAGTCGGCCTTTGTCGCCAGTAACCAAAACCATCGAAGTAGTTGGAAGGGGGTCTGCAAGATAATTGATCAGTGGTTGCAGCGCTTCTGATGAATAGGTGGTTATGTCTCGAACTACAACTACTCGACGCTCGGAAAGAAATGGCGGCGTTTGTGCTGCATCTGCAGCCATCGTCGTGTCACCGCCGTCATTGTCGGCGCTGAAATCCTCTACCACCATCGAGATGTCAGCATCGCCTACCAACTCGTGAATAAGTTTTGATACCGCCTGAGAGCGCAGCGATGGATCATCACCCTTGACTAGATAAACCGGAAGCGGCGCACTCACAATCTCGCCCTCCTCAACCCTTGGCTTCTAGAAGAGCTGCCATTACATCAGCCACTTGTCGCGCACCTTTCACATCATGCGCTCGCAATATTCGACATCCTCCGGCGATTCCCAGTGCATGAGCAGCGTGACTGATCTCTCGGCGTTGATCTATCTCAAGATCAAACATCTTGCCGAGAAAGGTCTTATTCGACGCCGAGAGCAAGACTGCAAAGCCAAGTGATGCGAGACGTGATGAGTGACGCAACAAAACGGCTGACTGCTCCCACGTCTTTCCCAAGTCAAGACCTGCATCGAGGATGATCCTGTTGGGACTCAATCCTGCATCTAGTGCTCGTTGGGCTCGATGTTCTAGAAAACTGTTTACCTCTTTGACCACGTCTTCATAGTGAGGCTCTGGATCAGGGATGCGAGGGCCCAGTCGAATATGAGTCGCCACGACTGATGCTCCTGCAGCCGCGGCCACTTCTAGATACCCAGGGTCAGAGAAACCGCTGATGTCATTGCCGACGACCGCTCCAACCGAATAGGCGGCCTTTGCCACCGATGCACGCCAGGTGTCACAAGAAAGCGGAATATCAAAGCGCCGGTGGAGTTCGTCAATTACCCCAACTACGCGATCAAGCTCTTCTGATTCAGAAACCTCTGGGCCGGGGCCTGCTTTGACTCCTCCGACATCGAGTAGATCTGCGCCATCAGCCACCAGTGATTCGGCCCGGCGATAGAAGGCATCGAGATCCCAAAATTGGCCTCGGTCATAGAAAGAGTCAGGCGTGCGGTTCAAGATTCCCATGACCAAAGATCTGTAAGTGATGTCAAATATGTGAGGCCCAAGAGCAAGTTCCATCGGTCCAGACGCTACCGCCTTGTGACACGAGAAACGGCCTTGCCATTAGAGGACTCGCCATTTGAGGATGTGGTCATTATTTCAAATTCACCGATGATGAACGGCGAATCTGGTGGAAGAACTATGGCATCACGTATCTCGTGGCCTTCAGGTGCGAACACTGCCCTCACCTGAACCCGACTACGCAACACTGCAACTGCATCAACAACCTCTCCCCTCCCCTGCTTTGCCACGATTACATCAACTCGCCCAATGCTCCTCGATCGCAGCCCATCAAGTAATCGAAGTGGGTCGGCCCTATCGAGCACCAGGACTACTGACCCTTTGGTGTCTCGCCAAAGATTTGCTCCCTGAGTTACCTCTATACCATCGATGCTTTCACGCTGGGGCCAGAGAAGTTGTGACCCGACAACGAGGACCATGAGGGCGGCCATCAAAGAAATAATCGCCTGGCGAGGAACTTCGCTGTCTCTAAAGCGTCGATGTGTTGCCCAGATGCATACGACCAACACAAGTAGTGAAACAAGTTGAGGCATTTCGATTCGCCCCAACTCCAATCCAGAAGCCCATTTGGCAACGCCTGTGACCCAACTGATCAATAACGAGGTTGGCATGTGCAACACATCGGCAAACGGAGCGCCGAGTGTTCCTGCGGCTAGCCCTGCCACCAAGCCCCACATCATGAGAGGGCCCGCTGCCGGAACGGCGAGAAGATTGGCGGGCAACGATGCAACGGGCAGACCATCAAATGCAGGGATGATGATGGGCGCTACTCCCACTTGAGCTGCGATCGTCACTGCAATGAGTTCACGAAACCACTTTGGTCCGCTGATGCGCTCTGATAAAGGTCCGGCCAGCACGACGATGCCAAGTGACGCTCCAACTGAAAGCTGGAAACCCATTGCATGCACCAACAAAGGGTCGATCAGTACAACTCCCGCTACAGCAAGCGCCAACATACGTATACGACTAACGGGTCTCCCACGCTCAACGGCTGTCGCCGCAATTGCCGCCATTGCTGTGGCGCGCAAAACCGAGGGCTCCGCTCGCGTGACTACCAAAATGAAGCCCAACAACAACATCGTTGCGATCCAACGGCCCCGAAGACCGAGACGACTCACAAGAGCTCGAATAAGGATCAATACAAATGCGACATTCTGGCCCGATACAACCAGTAGGTGAGTCAGCCCGGCAGCTCTGAAATCAGATGCAACCTCTTCGCTTTGACCACGATCGTCACCGAGCACGAACCCGGCAAAGGTTGGGCGCTTGCTTTCGTCTAGTGACTTTGCGCCAGTGATAAGGGTGCGACGTGTCACGTTGGCAATCTGAGAAATCATTCCACCTTTTCGCCAACCGGCAACCTCGCTCACTTGAAGACGAGCACTGATATGTCGATGGGCCAACCACTTGCGAGCTCTTGTCGAAGGAGCAACGAGACGACCCTTTAGAGTCACCTTCTCGCCGGCCATGCGATCACGCAGGCCCGCCGCTGCATCACCTCTCGCCCAAGCTTCTACTCGCCTGTTGTTAAGGCGGACATCGACCCGCAACGCTCCGCGGACATCAACCGGATCACTCAACAGCCTTACCTCACCATCGACTGGAACCGGACGCTGTGGCGGCGTAAGGCCCGACCAGGCGATGGAGCCAAGGGTGGCCGCCAACACAAACGCGCCCCCAATAAGGGCCGTGGCGTTGAGACGCACAAGCCCCACCGTGACAGCGACGGCTGCAATTACCATCGCTGCGACCAATGCCCATCTAGACAGAGATGGAGACAACCATGCGCCTATCCACACAGACAGCGCCAAGATGACGGCCGAGCGATCGCTCATGCTCTTGCTGTCGGACTCGGTGTCGGACTCGGGCTGGTTCTCACACTCTTACCAGCGGGCGGATCTCTGCCATCTTGGCTTCGCCTATGCCTCGTATATCAAGTAGTTCGTCAACCGAATTAAAACGACCCTTTTGCTTGCGGGCTTCAAG
>CAYGGL010000006.1:25010-39404 GCA_964349215.1 uncultured Acidimicrobiaceae bacterium
TTGAATTTGCAGTTGCGGGCCCAACGCCTGGGAGTGCTTCAAGTTGATCGGCCGTAGCCGTGTTCAGATCAACTACTTTCCCAACCTTGCCTCCTTCTGAGCCAACATCTGAAGATCCGATTCCTGTTGCCATCGCCCCAGCGGGTATCTCATCTTTTCTAGGTATATAAACCCGCTGTCCATCAACTAGCGGAGAAGCAAGATTGATAGCATCAATCTCAGCGCCTTTGGCCGCACCCCCCGCTCGCTCGATCAGATCAGCAACTCGAGCCTTCGATGGCAAGTAATAGATACCGGGTTGGTTCACCGAGCCCGCGGCATGCACGACTATTTCAGCTGGCACCGTAGAAGTAGTTGACGTCGTCGACGGCTCGCCCGCACTGGCTGCCATGGGCAAGCTCAACTCAGGAGGCGGCGGATCCTTTCGAAAAACAACGACACCACCTATTACCAATACAACAAGGGCGACGGCCGCCACATACAAACGCCCGGGTTGAGCCGGGCTCGTAACCAACAAATCGAGGCGCTCTCTCCAAGCTTCGAGCGAGGACTGTGATGATGAGGGAGAGGAATCAGAATCGGACATGTCTCACCCAGGAAAAGTTGTGCCTGATAAAGGCCGACCAACTACACCGGGGGAAGCGGTTTCGGCCCATGCCGAATAGCGAAGAACGCTAACTCAGTTCTGACCATCAAGCCAGTTCAGGCCAAACCGCTCACAACTGCCATCTGAATCTGACCGAGAATATTCATCTTCGACCATGAGACCCTTGTAGGTTGTAGTCATGAGCCCGTTGCATCAATTGGTGGCCGAACCAGAACTTTCCGAGCCTCTGCTGATCTCTGCTCTTGACGGCTGGGTAGATGCAGGCATGGCAGCTATGAGTGCAATGACCTATCTGTTGGGAAACGGTGAAACCACTCTTGTTGCTCGTTTCGACTCGGATACTCTGCTCGATTTTCGCTCTCGTCGTCCGGTCGCTCATCTAGTTGATGGAGTGAACACAGGACTCACCTGGCCAAGCATCGAGCTTCGTCACGGTCACGACTTGGATGGGCGAGATTTACTGTTATTGACAGGTTCCGAGCCTGACTCCAACTGGCAATCATTCTCTAATGAGGTCGTTGATCTGGCCAAGCAATTTGGTGTCCGCCTCGTTGTCGGGCTTGGAGCCTTTCCCGCTCCCGCACCTCATACTCGCCCTCCAAAGGTTGCATGCACCGCGAACAGGACTGAGCTGGCTGATCATTTCATGGGAATGCGTCCAACGCTTGATGTCCCAGCAGGAGTGCAAGCCGCAATCGAACGCTCTTGCGCCGATGCATCTTTGGATGCAATCGGACTTTGGGCACAAGTTCCTCACTATGCGTCTGCCATGGCCTATCCCCAAGCAGGAGCCGCTTTGTTAGACAGCCTCGCCGAAGTAACCGGTTTGCGCCTCGACACAAGCGAGTTGAGAGAGGCGGGCGAGGCACTGACAAGCCAGCTCAACATGAGCATTTCGAACAACGACGAGCACCTTCAGATGCTTCACAACCTCGAAGCTGCCTACGACGCCCAAACCGATACGACTCAGCGCCTAGGCCTTGGGCCCATGCCATCACAAGAAGAACTGGCTGCCGAAGTAGAAAGCTTCTTACGCGAAGTAAACCGCAGCGATGGTGGAGAAACGCCCTAAAATACAAATACTCCAGTGGGGCTAAAAACGAGTCGATACCACCAACATGATCGGGTCGTTCTTTGCCACTCTCGCGGGAAAGGTTGTGCTGGCTGGCGTCACAGGAACCACTGCAGTGGGAAGCCTTGGGGTGGCGGGCGCACTACCTGGGACCCTTCAATCGTCGTTCGCTCGTGGCGTTGGAACAATTGGAATCAATGTCCCTGACCCCAAAGACGACCTTGACGCCAAAGCCGGCTCGGATACCTCATTCAAGCTTGCCGGCGCACAGACAACTTCCAATCTGGCAGAAAGTGGGCTCTCGGAACTGGGCGTCGGCGCTATGGATGTAACACTGCTCAACTTTGGGATTGAATTGGCCTTTGGAACTGAACCAATTCCCCAAGCCGCTTTCGCCGCCGCCAGGTCTCACATAGAGAGCCAGTGCAACCAAGCGCTTGGCATCATCGCCGATCGGTCAACCAATCTGCGCACCGGGTTCAATGGCGATCTCAAAATGCTCCAAGAGCTTGACAGCCGTATAGAACAAGAGCGCAACAAAGTGAGCGCGTTGTGCACCAAGGCTCTGGCTCGTGCCGATGAACTACTGGCCAATAGTGGTGAAGCGATCGACACGGGAGCGCCCTCGCCCACAGATACAACCCTGCCCCAGATTCCAAGCACGACACCGATAATTCCCCCGAGTGCCGATGAAGACCCCAAGCCACCAACGCCCAACAACCCAAATGAGAACACCGTTCCGACAGTTCCCAGTACGACCCTGCCAGACCCATCAACATCGCCCGACACAACCATTCCAGATGACGGGATCGACTATTCAGGACCCGGATCGGGATATGACGGATATGCCAGCCCGGCATTCACAGCTATTAGAGCAATTCGAAAACAACCTCCAAAGCCGAATAGGTAGCAACTGCCCGAACGTCTCTGGTCAACAACGTGATCCCCGTATCTCTAACCGCAAGCGCCACCAAAGCGTCGTATACGGCTCCCCCTGCAATACCAAACTCAGCCAATAAACGAGGGATGCCAGCAATCGTTTGCGCATCGATAACCACTGGAGGAGCGAAATCAGTTTCCAATAGCCGAGATGCGTCTGTGGGCAACAACCTGGCATCTCCGGGGAGGCGAGTGAGAACTGAATAAGTCTCGACCAAAGAATGATTGGTCATCGAAACCATGTGCGACGCAACCCTGTTACTCACAACCTTGTGGGCTGAATGATTCCGCAGAAGTAGTGGCACAGCCACACTCGTATCAAGAGCGAGATGACTCATTTCCTTGAGGAATCGATGAGCCCAAAGAGCATCTCATCGGTTACCTCCACCTCCGATTCTGCGACCAATCGACCCTTCTCCTTTACCAACCGAGCAGTTCGACCGGAAGGCACAATTTGAAGACCTGCACCGTAAAGACTTATGTCTACCTTTGACCCAGCGGTTATGCCGAGTGCGTCGCGAAGCGCCTTTGGTACCAGCAATCTCCCGACAGAATCCACCGTTGCATCCATAGGGAATATATTACCAACTAATTCCCAAATCAGCTAGGCGCAGTCGAAGGTTCTTACGAAATAGCCATAAAGGCCATAAGAATTACTGATTTGTGGCTACTACGTAACAATCAACATCGAATTATTGCGAAAGATGCGGGTTGGAGCAGCCTGACATGCCAAGTCATCCTGGCGAAGTCTGACTCTCTTTATACGGGTTCGAACTCTTCGTCGAGATAGCGCGTGCGACAAAGTGATCGCTGTAGCTTGCCCGATGAGGTCTTGGGAATAGTCCCCGGCTCTACCAACACAATCTCTGATGCCGGCAAGCCAATAGATGCGAGTACACGTGCGGCAACCAACTTGCGGGTCTCTCCTGTATCGCTCGCCTTGGTTTCTGCAACCACAACAATCGACTCTTTGCCCTTCTTTCCTTCGACACCAAAGGCAATAACGTTTCCGGTGCGAACACCATCAACCTCACCGACAGCTCGTTCAACATCTTCAGGAAAGACGTTTCGGCCACCAACAATGATCATGTCCTTGCTTCTGCCACACACGACCAATTCGCCCTCGGCGAAATAACCAAGGTCTCCCGTATGGAGCCACTCCCCGTCAAAGGCCGCTGCCGTTGCATCCGGACGCTTGTAATAACCGGGGGTAACCGATGCGCCCCTGACCTGAACCTCCCCAACTTCACGTTCGCTCAAAGTGTTGTTGCCCTTGTCAACGATGCGCAGTTCCAAGCCCTTGACGGCTCGGCCCAATTTAACTAACGAACGAGAGCCTTCATCTCCGGCGTTTAGTGCTGCGGCATAGTTGTTGTCTTCGAGAACTCGCCTGTCAACTACATCTATGGCCATTCCAGTAAACGGTTCGGGGAAACTAACGGCCAAAACCGCTTCGGCCATGCCATATGCGGGAAAGACTGCTCGGGGGTCAAGCTTGTGAGCCGCACCAGCCGCACAAAAGGCCTCAACCGAAAGTGGATCGACTGGTTCGGCCCCATTGAGAGCTATACGCCAGCGTGAGAGATCGAGCTGGGAAGAACGACCTAGTGCTCGAGCCAACAATGAATACGAAAAGTTGGGGCCTGCTGTCGCCGTGCCTTTGTAGCGATCGAACCACTCAGCCCAACGAAGTGGTGAGGCAAGAAAATCTTGCGGAGCTGCCAACACGAGATCGGTACCGGTCGTCATGCCCAGACTCATTAACCCAATGAGGCCCATGTCGTGATAGAGGGGCAACCACGAAACCAGAACGTCCTCATCGGGGTTCAGCGCCGTTCCCATAGCGATTGCATCGAGATTTGCCCCGACTTGTCGATGCGGAAGCATCACGCCCTTAGGGTCTGAAGTCGAACCACTGGTGAACTGCAATATTGCAAGAGCGTCGAGATCGTTCGGAACAGCCCCAAAAGCTGAGGATGGGTACTTGCCTGTCACTTCGGCGAACTGGGCCATATCAGGATCGCCAGGTATTGGCTCAACAAATGGCGCAAGATCGGGATCGATCAACAAAAGGTCGACGTCGGCGGTTGCCAGACGAACGCGGGTCTGGGCTACGAACTCTTCGATTGAGCCCATTCGCATAGGAAGAGGCAGCACAACGATGGCTGCACCACATAGCCAGGTGGCCTGTATGGCAGTAACCAACGAGCGACTCGTTGGACCAAGGAGTCCTACATGAGAACCCGGGACGATCCCTCTGGCCTGCAATGCTGCCGCCATTGAGCGAGCTTCATCATGGAATTGAGCCCATGTGACCTGAACGCCGCCGCCACTTCCCTCAAAGGTAATTTTTCCACCACGAGAAGTTGAAAGTTCAATCCGTTCTTGCAGTGTTGTCATGAGGTTATCCGACTCCTCTTGGGGTCTCTTGGTTACATTTAAGTGACATCATCATGACATCCAGGTGGACTCTCCATCCATTGCCCAGCACCAATAATGCAACCCCTGTGTTATACGCTGCCCGTTAATGTCCAGTACGAACTTCATTTCTGTTGCGGGTACGTTGCGAAAAGGTGAGGTGCTGGTGGTGCTCGAGCCATGAGCGATCCCGTCCTCTACGAGGTTCTGGATGGGGTGGCATGGTTGACGATCAACCGCCCCGAGGCCCGCAACGCCCTCAACCGTGCGGTCCGCGAGGGTCTCCTCGAGGGTTTCACCCGATTTGGCGCCGACTCCTCTGCCGGCGTCCTGGTTCTGACCGGCGCCGGCGACCGGGCCTTCTCGGCCGGCGGTGATCTGAAGGAGATGGCGGAGTCGGGCCTGGCGGTGCCCCCGCCCGACTTCATCCCTTATCTCGGTCGCACGGTGCAGGTGGACAAGCCGGTGATCGCCGCGGTGAATGGCGTGGCCTACGCGGGTGGATTCCTGCTGGCGCAGATGTGCGACCTGTGCGTCGCGGCCGATCATGCACGTTTTGCGATCACCGAGGCCCGTTGGGGTCGAGGAGCCCCCTGGGCCGGCCCGCTTCCATGGCTAATTCCGCCGCGGGTGGCGATGGAGCTGCTGCTCACCGCCGAGCCCATTGACGCACAACGGGCGTATGACATCGGGCTGGTCAACAAGGTCGTCCCCAAGGATGAACTCCGTGCCGCGACGCAGGCTTTGGCGACGACGATTGCCGCCAATGCGCCTCTTTCCGTTCGAGCCGGCAAGGCCATGGTCTATGCCGCCGCCGAGGCTGGTTGGCAGGCGGCCATCGACCGCGGCGAGGAGCTGTTCGAGCCTGCGTATCTGAGCGACGATGCGCAGGAGGGGCCACGGGCGTTCAGCGAAGGACGGGCCCCACGCTGGACGGGTGCCGTATGAATGGCTCGGCGGCCAAGCGGCCGCTGGTGATCGCCAACTGCTCGGGCTTCTTCGGCGATCGGTTCTCCGCGGCACGCGAGATGGTCGAGGGCGGGCCAATCGATGTTCTCACCGGCGACTATCTCGCCGAGCTGACCATGATGATCCTGTGGAAGGCACGCCGACGCGACCCCGAGGCGGGCTTTGCCGGAACCTTCCTGGCGCAGATGGAGGAGACCCTCGGCACCTGTCTCGACCGGGGCATCAAGGTGGTTACGAATGCCGGTGGCCTAAACCCGGAGGGTCTCGCCACGGCGTTGGGAACGATGGCCGATCGATTGGGCCTGGCTCCCGGGATCGCTTGGGTTATGGGTGACGACCTGCTCGGTGATCTCGACTCCCTTCAGGCTCAGGGGTGTCGATTGGAGCACCTCGATACGGGCGTGGCGCTTGCCGACTCAGGTGTCGAGCCCGTCACGGCCAACGCCTACCTGGGTGGGTGGGGCATCGCCGAGGCGCTGGCCGGCGGCGCCAACGTGGTCGTGTGTCCGCGGGTGACCGATGCGTCGTTGGTGGTCGGTCCCGCCGCGTGGCATCACGGGTGGGCTCATGACGACTGGGATCGCCTGGCCGGGGCTGTGGTGGCCGGACACATCATTGAATGCGGTACCCAGGCGACGGGAGGCAACTACGCCTTCTTCGGTGAGGTCACCGACCGACGGCCCTTCGGCTTTCCCATCGCCGAGGTCGCCGATGACGGAAGCTGCGTCATCACCAAGCATCCGGGAACCGGTGGGCTCGTGTCGGTCGGAACGGTCACGGCGCAGATCCTCTACGAGATCGCTGGTGCCGCCTATCCCAACCCGGATGTCGTTGCCCGGTTCGACACCGTCGAGTCGGCGCAGGACGGCCCGGACCGGGTTCGGGTCTTCGGTGTCAAGGGGGAACCGGCCCCCCAGACGACCAAGGTGTGCATCAACTTCATGGGAGGTCATCGCAACACGATGACCTTCGTGCTCACCGGCCTGGACATCGAGGCGAAGGCCGAGATGGTCACCGACAGCCTCTTTCGTGATCTGGGCGGACGGGAGAAATTTGGCGCGACCGACGTGCGTCTTCACAACAGCGCGCTGCCCGACGCACCCACCAACGAGGAGGCGAGCGCCTGGCTGCAGATCACCGTGAAGGATCCCGACCCCACCAAGGTTGGCCGGGCATTCTCCAACGCCGTGGTCGAGCAACTGTTGGCCGGATATCCGGGCTGTTATCTCACCTCTCCTCCGACGGATGCGTCGAGCTACGGGGTCTTCTGGCCGACACTGGTCCCTGCCGAGGCGGTCCACCAGGTGGTCGTGCACCACGACGGCCGAGTCGTCGACATCTCGCCTGCAAAGGCCGAGGGCCCGCCGATAGCCGCTGTGATCGCTCATCCCGCGGACTCACCAGCGGGCTCACCAGCGGGCTCACCAGCGGGGGGCTCACCTGAGGGTCCTACGCAGCGCGTGCCACTCGGCACCGTCATCGGCGCCCGGTCGGGGGACAAGGGTGGCAACGCGAATGTCGGTCTGTGGGCCCGCAGCGAGGCCGGTTATCAGTGGTTACGGGCCTACATGACCGTAGGACGCTTCAGGGATCTGGTGCCCGAGGTCGAGGGCCTCGAAGTGCGTCGTTACGACTTTCCGCTGCTGCGGTCGCTCAACTTCGTGGTGGTTGGCCTGCTGGGTGAAGGGGTTGGCTCCTCCGTGCGCCCCGATGCCCAGGCGAAGAGCCTCGGCGAGTTCATTCGGTCGCGTGTGGTAGATCTCCCAGAGGCGCTTCTCGCCGACCTGCTTCTCGCCGACGCGAGAGCGTGACGGGGTCGTCCATGGATTTCACTCCCGACCCCGATCATGAGCTCATTCGTGACGCGGTGCGCCGCGTCTGTGCCGACTTCGACAACGCCTACTGGCGCCATTGCGACGAGGAGCACGAGTTCCCGTGGGACTTCTACACCGCGATGGCCGACGCCGGCTGGGTCGGCGTGGCCATACCGGAACGCTACGGCGGAGGTGGACGAGGCATCACCGAGGCGTCGATCGTCCTGGAGGAGGTGGCCGCCTCGGGCGCGGGCATGAACGGCTGCACCGCCTTGCATCTCTCGGTCTTCGGCATGAACCCGGTGGTCAGGCATGGTTCGAGCGAACTGTGCGAACGCTATCTGCCCAGGGTTGCCCGCGGTGAGCTGCACGTCGCATTCGGGGTGACCGAGCCCGACGCGGGCACCGACACGACAGCGATCACGACCCGAGCGATCCGCGACGGCGATCACTACGTCGTGCGGGGTCGCAAGATCTGGACCTCCAAGGCGCTCGAGTCCGAGAAGGTGCTGCTGTTGGTTCGCACGACTCCCCTCGATCAATGTGCTCGCCGTACCGAGGGCATGACGCTGTTGCTGGCCGATTTGCGTCGGCCCGAGGTCGACATTCGACCGATCCCCAAGGCCGGGCGCAATGCGGTCGCCTCGTGCGAGGTGCGTTACGACGACCTGGTTGTCGACGTCGCCGATCGAGTGGGTGACGAGGGGGAGGGCTTTCGTTACCTGCTCGACGGGCTCAACCCTGAACGCATTCTCATCGCGGCGGAGGCACTTGGGGTCGGACGCGTAGCCCTGGATCGCGCTGTTGCCTATGCCAAGGATCGGGTGGTGTTCGGACGACCCATCGGGAAGAACCAGGGCATCGCCTTTCCACTTGCCGAGGCCTACGCCCGACTGCGCGCCGCCGAGCTTGTCGTGCGTGATGCATCCTGGCGCTACGACAACAACCTGAGCTGCGGCGAGCAGGCCAACCTTGCAAAGTACCTAGCAGCGGACGCAGGGTTCCAGGCTGCCGATCAGGCGATGCAGACGTTGGGCGGCATGGGTTATGCACGCGAGTACGACGTCGAGCGGTATTGGCGAGAGGTTCGGGTCATGCGCATCGCTCCTATTTCTCAGGAGATGATCATGAACTACATCTCCGAGCACGTCCTCGGCCTTCCGCGCTCATACTGATCCAGGTGGACTCTCGAACCATTGCCTCCAGCACCAATAATGTAACGCCGTGTTATACGCTGCCCGTTAATGTCCAGTACTTCAACTTCCTCATCTGCCGGTGAAATCCCGCCATTTCGCTATGGAGCAGAGCTTGCCAACGAGATCGAAAGACGTCACCAGGACCGCTGGGAAGCCAACGGGGTTTACCACTCTCCCAATCCATCTGGGCCTCTTACCGACGGAGCCGTAGGCTCGGAGCGGCCCAAGCTTTACGTGCTCGATATGTTTCCCTACCCAAGCGGGTCAGGACTTCATGTTGGACATCCATTGGGATATATAGGCACCGACGTTTACGCCCGTTTCTCTCGTATGTCGGGCTACAACGTGCTTCATGCCATGGGTTATGACGCTTTTGGTCTACCTGCCGAGCAATACGCTGTTCAGACTGGCCAACACCCAAGAACTACCACCGAGGCCAATATCGCCAACATGCGCAGGCAATTTCGGGCGATGGGCTTGGGGCATGACGACCGCCGCAGTGTCGCAACCACCGACGTGGCCTTTTATCGCTGGACTCAATGGATCTTCTTGCAACTCTTCAATGCCTGGTTCGACCCTGATCTGCACCGTGCTCGGCCAATTGGCGAATTGATTGCCGAGTTCGAGGCAGGAACTCGAGAGGTACTTGACGACAATCACCCACAAGGGCGGGATTGGGCATCGTTGTCAGAACTCGAACAGCGAAGCGTGATCGACGACCATCGTCTTGTTTATCTAGATGATGCCCCTGTGAACTGGTGTCCCGGCCTTGGCACTGTCTTGGCCAACGAGGAGGTCACGCCTGAAGGATTGAGCGAGCGGGGGAACTTCCCTGTCTATAAACGCCCGCTCAAGCAATGGAAGATGCGCATCACTTCTTATGCCGAGCGCTTGTTGGCTGACCTCGACCTGATTGACTGGCCCGAACCGATCAAACTCATGCAACGCAACTGGATCGGTCGAAGCGAGGGGGCGGTTGTGAAGTTCCCCTTGGCACATGATCCAGACACATACATAGAGGTCTTTACCACTCGCCCCGACACGCTATTTGGGGCCACTTATATGGTGCTTGCTCCTGAGCATCCGCTGGTGGAAAAAATCGTGTCAGGGGCATGGCCCCAAAACATTCCAAAGCCTTGGCGCGGAGCCGGCGAGGCGGGCGTAATTCCCGATGCTCCACTTATGGGATGGGACTCTCCCGCTGAGGCCCTAGCCGCTTACCTGCGATATGCACAGTCAAAATCAGACGTCGAGCGCCAGGTCGAATCACGAGTTAAGACCGGCGTTTTCACTGGAGCATTCGCCGTCAATCCAACCTCTGGTGAGCACATTCCCGTATTCGTTGCCGACTATGTGCTCATGGGATATGGCACCGGAGCGATCATGGCCGTACCCGCACATGACGAGCGTGACTTTGAGTTCGCCAAGGCATTCGAATTGTCGATCATCGGTGTGGTGCAACCGCCATCTTCATGGTTCGAGCGTCATGGTTTGGCCGTTGATACGCCGTCTGATTCTTGGCCAGAAGCATTCACCGGCGATGGCCTCGCCACGGCATCTTCCAACATTGATTCTTTCAATGATGGAATCAGCCTCGATGGTCTTGATACGGCCGCGGCGAAATCGGCAATTATCGACTGGCTTGAGGCCCAGACCTGTGGAACAGGAACCATTAACTACAAATTGCGTGATTGGCTGTTCAGCCGCCAGCGCTACTGGGGCGAACCTTTTCCGATCGTCTACGACGAACACGGGCTGCCGGTCGCCCTTCCCGAGTCGATGCTTCCAGTTGAGCTTCCAGAAATCGAAGATTATGCACCTGTTGTTGTGGGCGATGGCGACGACAGCGTGCCTGAACCCCCACTTGGGCGCGCCACCGATTGGGTGAATGTGACTCTCGATCTCGGCGAGGGGCCAAAGACCTATCGCCGCGAACTGAACACGATGCCCCAGTGGGCCGGCTCATGTTGGTACTACCTGCGTTATCTAGACCCGACAAACACCGAGGCATTCGTTGACCCCGGCGTCGAGCAGTACTGGATGCAGGGAACTCACGCAGATGGCACCCCAGCGTTTGGTGGAGTCGATCTATATGTCGGTGGGGTTGAGCATGCCGTTTTGCACCTGCTCTACAGTCGCTACTGGCACAAGGTGTTGTTCGACCTCGGACACGTTTCTACGCCCGAACCCTTCCAACGCCTTTATAACCAGGGCTACATTCTCGCCCCTGCCTACGTTGACAAAAGAGGCATGTACGTGCCTGCCGAAGAAGTGCAAGGCGATGCGGACTCTGGATTTAGTTTCAACGGAGAGCCGGTAACCCAAGAGTTCGGAAAGATGGGCAAGAGTCTTAAAAACTCGGTCGACCCCGAGACGATCTATGGCTCTTATGGCGCAGATACCTTGCGGCTCTATGAGATGGCAATGGGGCCGCTCGATGCCGATCGACCTTGGAATGCCCGAGATATAACAGGGGTGCATCGCTTCTTGCAACGTCTGTGGCGCAACCTGGTAGACGAAGAAACCGGAGAGTTACACGTTGGTCAAGAAGTTGGCGACATTGATCTGCGTCGGTTGCTACACCGCACGATCGTCGGCGTTGCCGATGACATGAAGGGCCTGAGGTTCAACACGGCGGTGGCGAAACTCATCGAACTAAATAACGCTTTGACCAAATATGTAAATGAACACAACAGCACCCCAACTGAAGTCGCTGAGGCATTCGTGTTGATGTTGGCGCCTCTTGCACCTCATGTTTGTGAAGAACTCTGGGGTCGCCTCGGCCACACCTCGTCGGTGGTGTGGGAGTTGTTTCCAGTAGCAGACCCGGCGCTGTTGATCGATGAAGAAATAGAGATTCCTGTACAGGTAGATGGAAAGCTAAAGGCTCGCATCATGGTTCCCACCGATGCGCCCGCCGGCGATATTGAAGCCATCGCCCTGGCCGACCCTGCAGTTATAGCCGGCCTTGACGGACGCACGCCCAAGAGAGTCGTTGTGGTCCCAGGACGACTGGTCAACATCGTGATTTAAGCGCCAGGCTGATAGCGTTGCCCGCTTCGCGGGGCTGTAGCTCAGTTGGTAGAGCACTTCCATGGCATGGAAGGGGTCAGGGGTTCGATTCCCCTCAGCTCCACTCTGTGATGTCGCGAGACATCGAGGACAAACCGGACCTTTCGACGTTGCTGTCCAGGCGGCGGTCGACGACGACGCCATCACCAAGGACGAGGCCCGCCGGTATCTCGATTCGCTGGTCGAGCTCGAAACCCGCGGCGCGTTTCTCTTCGCGGGGCTGGCGGTGTCGGTCGTTGCCACGGCCTGACGGCCTCGACCGAGGGCTCGGCCTCCTCAACGGACTCTTGTGGGTAGACCTCTTGATTTTTGCGGACTCGATGTCAATGTGGAGGTTGACTATCAAATCTACATTTTCAATGACAACCTCTGAGTTGACATCGAGTCCGCAAAAGATACCGGCGTTACTCGAGAAATCAGCAAGCTCAACTACAGCGTTTTATGTTTCTGAGTTCAGCGTTTTATGTTTCTGAGTTCAGCGTTTTATGTTTCTGAGTTCAGCGTTTTGTATGTACCCTGTTGAATATGATTGAAAGACACCTTCTCCGAGTCGCTCATGAATCATTGCATGGGTTTCGCGTGACAGTCATAAATGGCCCACGCCAGTCGGGTAAAACCACGCTTGCACAGCAATTAGTAGCTGACAAGGGAAGCTACTGGAGCTTCGATGATGAATCTGTACGGGCAGCGGCCAAGCTAGACCCTCATGGGTTCGTCGAAAATGGCCAAGCACCAATGGCAATCGATGAAATACAGCGGGGAGGAAACGAGGTCATCCTTGCTGTTAAGTCAGTGGTCGATCGAGTAAATGATCGTGGTCAATTTGTTCTTGCCGGGTCGACCAGATTCTTGTCGGTACCGAAACTTTCTGAATCCCTCGCAGGCAGGGCCGAAATATTGGACCTCTGGACATTGTCCCAGGGCGAATTGCTGAGTATTCGTGAGAGTTTTATCGACACGCTATTGACCGATCCCGACCAACTGGCTCACCGGCGTCTTGAAGGCATCGACCGTTCCAAACTATTTGGTCGTCTGTTGCGAGGGGGCTATCCAGAAGTAGTTGACATGTCACCTGCACAAATAGCTAGATGGCATCGGAGCTATCTGCGAACAGTGGTAGAGCGAGACGTGCTTGAGGCCTCCGCCATAACCCAAGTCCAAGAGCTTCCGACACTTTTGCGCCTGATCGCAGCGAACACTTCTGGAGAGTTTGTTCTATCGCGCCTGGCAGGCGATGCTCGGATAAGCATCGAAATGGTGAGGAAGTATGTAGCTCTATTGGAACTAGTCGGCTTGATTGTCCAGATCAGAGCTTGGACGCCCAGTCTGACGACCAGAGAAAAACGCCATCCTAAAGTTGTCATCTCGGACTCTGGTCTGGCATGTAGCATGCTGGGTCGAAATGCTGATGGATTGGAAAATCTGACCAACCCATTTACTGGTCCGTTGCTCGAGTCATTCGTGACGATGGAATTGATAAAGCAACGTGGCTGGTCAGAACGTTCCGCGACCATCAGACATTGGCGTGATCGCAATGGAGCCGAGGTAGACCTGATCATCGAAGACGACAACGGCACCATTGCCGGAATTGAAATAAAGGCGTCCTCGACAGTCGCTCCCATCGATGTGAAGCACCTACTTAATCTCCAAGACAAGCTTGGGGACAGATTCATAGCGGGAGTTGTGCTCTATCTTGGCGACCGGGTCGTGACCATGGGCAAACGAATTTGGGCTCTTCCTGTATCGGCCCTTTGGGCTGACTGAGCAAAGCGTTCAAGACTTTGTGGGTCTGGCCAGAATCTGACCTCTCGATGAGCAAAGGCTGTGCCCTACTTTCCGACTTACGACTACCAGATGGTCACCGGTCGCGGAGCGCGATGATCTCGAAGACGACAGTCCTTCGTGACGAGCTTCCACCCCTGCGCTAAGGCAGTCGCATAGATCAAGCGATCAGCCGGATCACCTGGAAATGATGCCGGCAACGCGACAGCGCTTGCCGCTACAGCTGGAGTAGTGCCCACGGTACGAACCTCGTCTGCGAGTTCCTCCAGCCAGGTACGAATCGGAATCGACGTTCTGATCCGGTCATGTTCGGCCAACCATGCCAGCTCGAACCATGTGATTGACGCAACCGCAAGCTCATCTGCGCTCTCGATTGCACGACTTGCTGTTCGGCTCAGCTTGCTCGGCTCCGCCGACCACCAGTGCACGGCGTGAGAGTCGAGGAGAAGAGTCTTCACGACAGATCCCACCCCTTGATGGGTTTTGTTGTATTTACTCCTTTGTAGGCCGCCATTGCTCCAGTTG
>CAYGGL010000007.1:0-34509 GCA_964349215.1 uncultured Acidimicrobiaceae bacterium
AGGCCAGACGGTGTCATCGAATACCAACTGCCGCCTCCCGATAGTGGGTAGCGGGAAATAGTGGGTAGTTCCGGATAGCAGGTAGGCGGGTTGGCGCGAATGTCAGCCGGCTGGGGCTTCGGCGAAGATGAAGAATAGTTCAGCCTCGCAGGCTAGTTCTCCACCGACGCTGGCGCGGCCTGAGCCCTTTCCCGCACGTGCAGAAAGACGCCCTAGTTCAACTTCGAGTTCGAGTGTGTCACCAGGGACAACCTGTCGGCGAAAGCGGGCGCTGTCGATGCCACCGAAGAGTGGCAACTTGTCAGCAAAACGCTCATCAGCCAAGACTGCACAAGCACCCAATTGAGCAAGCGCTTCGACCATGAGAACACCGGGCAGCGTGGGGCGACCTGGAAAATGGCCGGCAAAAAAAGCTTCGTCGCCGGTAAGTCTCCACAAGCCACGACCACTTTTGCCGGCCTGCAACTCAGTCACTTCGTCAATGAGCAAAAAGGGTGGGCGATGCGGAATAAGGGTGGTTGGATCTATACCGGCCACCTCAGCCCTCCAAAGCTTTGATCAACTTAGTCGGTGTGTCCTTAGGCGAAATTTTGTACCAGACCTGCTCGAGCTTGCCCTTTTCGTCAACGAGAAAGGCCGAACGGACGATACCCATGTAGCTCTTGCCATACATCTTGCGCTCTCCCCAAACCCCATAAGAATCGGCAACTGCGTGGTCGGGGTCCGAAAGCAACGGGAAACCAAGGGAATACTTAGTGTCAAAGCGAGCCAAGGCCGAAGGCTTATCAGGACTAATCCCTAAAACAGCCACCTGGTCGCCAACATCTGCCAAGGCATCTCGTAGACCACAAGCTTGTGTAGTGCACCCAGGCGTATCAGCCTTGGGATAGAAATAGACAAGAACCTTGCGCCCCTTGAAGTCCTTCAAGGAGACTGGCGCTTCGTTCTGATCTACAAGTTTGAAAGTGGGTGCTTGTCCGCCAGTTTCTAGCATTCTCTCAATCTAGTCTGTGGCGGACAAGCAAATCCCTCTTTCGAGCTACGGAAATTAACCCCGCAGACAGCCGATTGGATCTGTCAAAAATCCAGATCCATCACGCAGTGCCGTTGTAGGAGCAATCACAACATCACCCCTGATGTGCAATTTCTCGAGTCCACGCATGTTCTCGATGGTGATGCCTCCACGGGTGTAGATCTCGGTACTTGCCGAGAAGTCGACATCGCTTGAGGCATCTGGACCAAAGGTGTCTGTTCCTACGCCCTTGATAAGACGATCAGTGAACATGTACGTGATTGCATCTGCAGTAAATCCAGGTGCGGTATCCAAATATGCAGGGGTTGCGAAACGGCTTTGGAACCCGGTGAACAACACCACCAAAGAACCGGACGCTATCTTTCCATTCTTGGATTCATAGCTCTTGATGTCTTGTCTGGTCACGCTGAAATCTGGGTTGGTGTTACGCCTTGACCGAACATCGATGACATAGACAGGCCATGAAAAATCTTTGGCAGCAAGGTCATCGATGGTGGGTGCACCCTCAATGAAGTGCCCGGGAGCTGAAAGATGGGTACCGGTATGAGTTCCTGTGGTGATCGTCTCAAGCAAGAAACCATCTGGATAGTCAAATGTCTTTGTGATTATTGGTGAAGGGTCACCAGGAAATACCGAAGCATTTGCATCAAATACATGTCCGAGGCGAGTCATTCCGCCTGGGCACGAAAGCTGAGCAGGAGACGTTCTTGCATCTCCCTTGATTACAACACTCAGCCCAGCTGCTGACACAACTCCTGCAAGACCAAGTGCGGCTACAGCAACCACAGAACCAATTGCCACGCGCGGCGTAAGAAACTTCTTCATCATTGCTAATCCTTGCCTTTCCCCTAGCTCTTTGTGGCCCGAATGCCACCAGCAGACTTTAACAGAGGGCTAAGGCAGGAAAAAGGACAAAATAAGTGCTCCAAACAGCCACGAGACCCTGAGTCCTCACGGGCCCAGGGCCTCTAAATGGCCAGTTATTCAAATGCTCCCTAGTATCCAACGCTCTTTAAGGCGCCGGCTCTTTACCGGCAGCGATGGCCTTCAGCTTGGAACCTGCTGAAATCTTGACTGCCTTTGAAGCCGGGACCTGAATTGGTGCACCGGTTTGCGGATTTCGCGCTGTGCGAGCCGCCCGATCAGTCTGTTCAAATGAGATGAACCCGGGAAGAGTGATTTTCTCATCTCCCTTAGCCACTGTGGCCGCCACCACTTCAAATAGACCCTTGAGCGTGGCATCGACGTCATTGCCAGATACGCCAGAGCGCTTGCTGACCGCCTCGATTAGCTCCGAACGATTCAATGTGCCTCCCTCAGTTCAGACAGGGGTTAGTTCCCCTGAATATTCCCCTACGCGAGTCGAATGAAGGACCCATGTCAAGCATTTAACAAAATGATGTAGTCACTAAGCCACTTAAAGTGTTCTTGAGATATCTGAATCACGTTCCACCGAATCGCCTGAACCACCAAAAAGGGTCGCGGGCATGAGCGTGAAAATGGTCTGGGATTTGGCGCATAGTGCGATCGATCTTGTATCCGCCCTCGCCAAAACGAACGGTTGCCACTTCGTCAAGACGCTCAAGCATGTAGTCGATCTCGCTCTCCGGCGGTTCCGCCCCATGATTCATCCAAACAACCATCGGAACATCGCATACTTCGCAATCTGCCACCCAACAACGTTCGTCTTCGAAATGCCACGGGGTCATGCGGGCCCGTTCGCAAAGCTCACAGCTCTCGTCAGGCATTATCCAAGGCCTGGCGGATTTCACCAATGAACTTTGCGGGCCCTTCTACGTCGGTTGCATCAAGAAGACGCCGTACAAGAGCTGAGCCGACGACCACCCCATCGGCATCCGCACATGCCTCAACCGCTTGTACCGGAGTGGAAACCCCAAAACCAATCAGCACAGGCTTGTCGGTTATGGCCTTAAGACGTTTGCCCATTGTTGAGGCAGAGATTGCCACCCCTGAGCGTTCGCCTGTAACCCCCATCAACCCAACCGCATAAACAAATCCCCTTGAGCGATCGGCAATCTGAACCAAACGATCATCAGGAGTTACGGGCGCAGCCATAAAGATCGTCTCGATTCCCTCATTGGCTGCTAGTCTCTCCCATTCTGACGACTCTTCGAGTGGAAGGTCAGGAAGGATGGCGCCACTTATGCCTGCGCCTGCCAGTGAAGAAGCAAAGCGAAGCTCACCCATGTGAAAGGCAATGTTGTAGTAGGTCATCACGATCAGCGGAACTGATCCGACATCGACGCTCATGATGTCGTCAAAAATACTAAGTGGAGTTGCACCACTCTCCAGAGCTTTGGTCGATGCTTCTTGAATCGTTGGGCCATCCATTGCCGGATCAGAAAAGGGAATGCCAATCTCAATCGCATCTGCTCCTGCTTCGACAAGAGCAGGTAAAACCTGAGCCCAATCCTTACCGAGGCCCCCAGTAACATATGGGACAAGAAGTTTCTTACCTGCGTCTCGCTGCGCCCTGAGAGTTTTATCAATTGAGGGGTTCATCTTTTCAACATCTCCATAACCTGTGCGGCATCTTTATCGCCTCGACCACAGAGATTGATGAGAACTGTTGACCCACTCGGTATCGAACGTCCCGCCTCTCGGACCACCCACGCAACAGCATGTGCCGGCTCAAGTGCAGGAATTATCCCTTCGCTACGACTGAGCAGCTGAAACGCCTCAAGCACTTCTGCATCAGAAACCATCGTGTATTCGGCCCTGCCTATATCTGCCAGATGTGCATGTTCTGGACCAACACCTGGGTAATCAAGACCGGCAGATACCGAATGCGCCTCGCTCACTTGTCCAAATTCGTCTTGCAACAAGAGGCTCTTTGATCCATGGACAACTCCGGGGGTACCTCTGCCTATTGCTGCACCACCTTCAGGCTGCACACCAATAAGACGGGCATCTGTATCGGAAAAACCGGCGAAAATACCTGCGGCATTCGATCCACCTCCGACGCAGGCAACGACATAGTCGGGAACACCGCCGATCTTGGCCTGACACTGTGAGTAGGCTTCCTCACCAATCACTCGTTGGAACTCACGTACCATCCATGGATACGGATGTGGCCCCATGACAGAACCTAAGCAGTAATGGGTCGTCTCAACCGATGCCACCCAATCACGCATGGCTTCATTTATTGCGTCTTTGAGAGTGCGACTTCCTGAAGAAACAGGTCGGACTTCGGCGCCCAACAAGTTCATGCGAAATACGTTCAGTGCTTGGCGTTCGACATCGATTTCACCCATATAAACGACGCACTCGAAACCAAACACTGCGGCTGCTGTTGCAGTAGCCACCCCATGTTGTCCTGCTCCCGTCTCGGCAATAACTCGTTTCTTTCCCATGTGGCGGGTAAGCAGAGCCTGGCCCAAAACATTGTTGATCTTGTGTGAACCGGTGTGGTTGAGCTCGTCACGCTTTAATAACACCTTGACGCCCAAGCGTTCAGAAAGATTCGATGCCTCAGTAAGTGGCGAAGGACGCCCTGCATATTCTGTCAACAGTTTGTCGAGTTCGGCCCTGAATGCCGGGTCTGTCCAAGCGCTACGAAACGCAGCATCAAGTTCGTGACAAGCAGGAATCAGCGCTTCAGGAATGTACTGACCACCGAATTCACCAAATCTCCCCCCTTCACTAGGGGAATCCATAAGAGATTTGGGCATCAGTCGTCCTCCTGCCAGTCATAAGGGCCTTCTATTTCGTGAAATTTTGAATCGCTTAACTTGTGAGTACCCAAATCATCGACATCAGACTCGGTTGAACGCACAGCCGCGATAAATGCTCTGAGTTTTCGTGGATCCTTACGCCCCGGCGACTCTTCTACGCCGCTTGAAACATCGACTCCCCATGGGTGCACTCGCCTGATTGCACTTGCCACGTTTTCTGGAGTCAGTCCCCCCGCCAACATAAGGCGTTGCGACCCAGGGGCATCGGCTGCCAAAGCCCAGTCATAAACCTCGCCAGAGCCTGGATTCATGCCGTCAATCAAAATCGCATCGGCACCATAAAGGTCAGCCTTTGCAATCGAAGGATCGCCGGCAGCAAAAGCCTTGAACACTACCGGGACGCGCTCTTTGACCCATTGGGTTTGATCGGGAGTCTCGCGACCATGAAGCTGAGCGCCCCTCAGTCCGGCTTGGCCAACAATCTCCACAACACGAGAAGGAAGCTCATCACGAAATACGCCGAATGTGAGCACTTCTGGCGGTAGACGACGAGCGATGTCTCGAACTTGTTGATAGGCAATTTGACGTTTCGATGGCGCAAATACAAACCCGATCGCATCAGTTCCCATCGCGACTGCCAACAAGGCATCTTCTTCATTCGTGATGCCACAAATCTTCACAAACAATTAGGTGCTCCCCTAAGGACTCGAGGCAGAACAACTTGATTGATCTTGTGCCTTCCATGCTGAGGGTCCGAAGCAGAAAATACCCAAGTTGTTCTGCCTCGAGCCCTAATCAGCATTAGGACTCTCAGTAAAGCCGTCTCGCATTTCATCAAGAGCCATCGTCGGGTCGGCACTCGTCACAAGCGACTCACCAACAAGTACGGCGTCATAACCGGCATCTGCAAGATGTTTCGCGTCTTCTGCTCCTCTTACGCCTGATTCAGCCACCTTGATAATTTCACCTGGAAACTCAGGAGCTAGACGAATGGCAAGTGTTCGATCAATATCAAAGGTCGACAAATTTCGCTGGTTTACCCCAATCAACGTTGCCCCACATCTAAGCGCCCGATCGAGTTCGTTCCTATCGTGTATCTCAACAAGAACCGACATTCCAAGACTTGTTGCACGATCATGAAAGCAGGCCAACTCCTCATCATTGAGCGCCGCAACGATCAGCAATATCGCGTCGGCACCCATAATGCGGGCATCAGCGATGTCACGCTCGTCAACCGTGAAGTCCTTGCGTAGCACAGGAAGATGACAAATCGCCCTGGCCGCTTTCAAATCTTGTGGTGACCCACCAAAGAACTCTTGATCGGTTAGAACCGAAAGAGCTGCTGCGCCGCCTGCCTCGTAGGCTTTTGCCATATCACCAGGTACAAGATCGATGGCCAAATCACCCTTAGAAGGCGAACGTCTCTTGATCTCGGCTATAACAGCAAGGTCCTCATCGGCAGTGAGCGCTCGATCAAATGGCCGAATTTTATGAGAAGGCTCTTCCTGAGTAATCAGACTTGCCTGGGCAACTAGGCTCGATAAGTCACGCTTGTCTAAAGACGCGGCCTTTCGATGTGCATCAAGAATGCGGTCGAGATACGTTGCCACGGCTCCGAGCCTAGTCATCTCCCGCCGAGCCGCCTTGCTTATAGGAAGAGCTTATGAGCTTGATTCTCAGGCCTTGATACCTTTGGCTGAAATGACAGTGCTCATAGTGATTTCCGGCGGAGCCCCAAGCAAAGACCCCATGGCCGCACCGGCAGCCTTCATTGCTTCGCTACCCATATGGGCAGCCACTGCGTCGCCATCGCTATAGACCTCATAAACCCGGACAACATCGGGCTCGCTTTCAGAGGTATGGATAATATAAAGCTCGGTTCCTGCCTCTTGTTCTACCGGTTCAAGCATGGCACTGAGTGCTGCAAGGAGTTCATCGCCCTTGCCTGGCTGTGCAGTGATCTTGGCGAAAATTGCTGTCTTTGGCATTTATCCCCCGAGGGTCGTGATCGATTGGGCCAAGCCTACGTGAGGCTCTCGCTCCTGTGCCAACGCTGGTCTCCAAATGCTTAGCCCTCATCTCGTTTCGAGCGATTTAGTGCAAGCAAAGGGACAGCTATGAAACCAGCTGCCGCCGCACCAAAGATCACAACAGCAACTTGCAAAAAGAAGAAGACGTCTATCAAGAAAGCGGCGAATGTCATCATCACTCCCAGCAATACAGCGAATATGGGCAATGCATTCACGAAACTTCGTCTTGCCAATATCTCATTTGGTTCTATTCGATAAGGAACATCTGGAACCATAAGTGGGTCCGGGTCGTCTTCACCGTCGTCGAAAGGTACGAATGGCGTGTTAACACTCACATTCATGCCCATGGACTCGTCGTATGTATCCCTCCTTGATGCAACGCTCAACACGCTCCAAGCCTCATTTATCTCACGCATGCGTTCTTCGGCCCTGGTGCGCTCATGTGGATCAGATGTGACAAAGAGATCGGGATGATTGCGACGAGCGAGACCTAAATAGGCTTCATGAATCTCATGGAGTGAGGCCTTTGGTCCAACGCCTAAAGTTTCGTAGTGGTTCATTTCAAAGATGATCCATATCAAAGCGACTTGTGTTGATACAGCATTCCTTTGGCAAAGCCAAGCTTTTCGTAATATTGACGTGTTCCAACCGAGCTGATTACGGCAATGTTTTGTAACCCATGCTCTTTGGAAATCTCACATGCCTTGGCCACGAGCAAACGGCCCAAGCCTTGATGTTGAGCGGCATCCTCTTGTTCACCAACACCAACAGCTTGTCCATATACATGCACTTCTCTGATAATTGCCTCGCCCTTAAGCTCCTCCAGCGGTACATCACCACCGCCTTGAGAACCGGGCAATGAAAGCCTAAGAAATCCTGCGATTTTGCGATCGTCAGGGCGAATGAACTGCAAGAAATATTCCTGAGTATCCGAAGTTTCATACTGTAGGCAATCAAGCACCAGTGACTCTGGCGCTATCACTTCTCCCTTTATTTCACGCGCTCGAATGTCGTGCATCTGCCAAGCGTCTAGAGAGCCCTCAACGATCTGACGTAAATTTCCCTTTTTGTTGCCGGCAAGTATTTCAAAGCTGGGAATGTCTCGAATGATGCGAGTTAAACGACAGTATTCGGGAGTGTTGGTAAGCACGTAACGCAAAACGTCATTCAAATCCTCGTCTGCATACGCGTTCCACAAACCCTGGGCTGCAATGTGTTCAAGCTCAGTATCTTGGATAAGCGCAGTTGGATAGACCTTTAGCTCATCAGGACGAATCGAAGGGTTGTCAAAAATGCGCTGGTAATCCACGATGTCAGAGGCTGGATCTGATCCGTAGAGATTGGGCATCCAGTGCGTATGAATTTTGAAACCGAATTGGCGCAACAATCGCATCGCCCTCTCGGTCGTCGCCACGGAGTGACCACGTTTGTTCAATTGCAAAACACGGTCGTCAAGGCTTTGAATGCCAATCTGGATTTTTGTGGCACCCAATGAGCGAAGATTGATGCATTCTTCTCTATCTACAAGGTCTGGTCTCGTCTCCAGCGAAAGCCCGACGCAACGCGAATTGGCCGTTTCATTTAAGCGCTGAGCGGCTTCAAGCTCGTCCCAGGTACTCGATTCGACATACGCATCAGTCACATACTTCGACGCGTTGATGTGGCCGTTATATGTCTCGCCCGCTTTTATGCGATCGTCCCAATCGGTTGGATACGCATGGGACTCTTCATCGCGACGAAGGCCGAAATCATTCAGAGCATCAAATAGTCGCTTGATGAACCACCGTTGGTAATCCTGCGGATACGCCGACCATGTACCGCCCAACACAATCAGCTCAATTTTTGAAATTGGATGACCAGTCTCCCAGTACGCACGCAACCGCTCGCTTGCTTGTCGATAAGGATCAAAACCCAAACGGCCGGCACGCTGCGCTCCTGGCTCTGATGCGATATAGCTCTTGGGCATACGCACATCGACCGGACAGAAAACGCACCGCCCGGGACAAGGAAACGGCTTGGTCAACACGGTGAGGGAAATGATTCCCGACAGCGAACGCATTGGTCGCTTCTTCAGAACATTTTTAAGCCACCCATAATTCGGATCGTCTTGATAGGAAAGTTCCAAGATCTGCAACAAGTCAGACTTTGTCCAACTGATGTTGTCGGACTTTCGATTCTTGCGAGATAGCACCGCCAGTCGCTTGGGTGCAGCGTCGATGCCGGCATTTACCAATGCATCGATTATTACTCGACCATTTTCATGATCTTGCTGCGCAACTGCCATGGGACTGAGCATACTTATTTTGTGGAAACTTCCGTTCGGCTGTCTCTTTCGCAACTCTCAGCCGACTTCTATCGCTTTCACGCCAAGTCTTTCGATGAGAGTCGCCAAAACCCTTGGGACTCTTGGCAGCAAATCCTTAAAAGCATTGAAGCCATTGCCAGCCCGCGCTCTGTTATCGATCTTGGGTGTGGCAACGGACGATTCGCCGCGTTTCTTTATGAGCACCTAGGTCTTTACGAACACCAAAGCGGAGGTATTAACTACACCGGCATAGATTCCGAAGCCCAACTAATTAACAATGCTCAGCATCGATACCCATCTGGGCAGTTCTACGTCGAAAGTATCGAATCGGCTCTGATGCGGTCAGAAAATTTCGACTTCCTTGCCTGCTTTGGCGTCTTTCACCATTTACCCGGGGCACAATTTCGATCTGAAATATTTAACCGGCTCGAAAACATCCTCATCCCAGGAGGAATCGCCGCAGTCAGTTTGTGGCAACCCAAACGTCTCAAGAACTTTGCCACCAAGTTCGTCACCAAACACGATGTTGAGGGCCTCGAAGCCAACGACTACCTCTTTGGATGGAAAGGCGACTTTTCTCGCTTGCGATATTGCCATCATTTCGAAGACCACGAAATCAATGACCTTGTCGCTAATTCACCGTTTCAACTCGTCACAGAATTTCAAGGTGTCGGCAACGATCAGAGCAATCGTTACCTCGTGTTGCAAAAGCCGTTGTAAATCATCCTGATGCACACTCGGGCAAACTCAGAGGAAGAGTTTCCCCGTTGAATACAACAGTTAGAGCTTGTGCCCCTACAGCCCCGCACGTAATCCGATAAGAAGCTCGACCACCGCTGTCACTGGAAACTGTTGCCGACTGAATGGTCCACCGACCTGTCGCGACTAGACGCCATGACGCAAAGGCCTGAGGGACACTTCTTAAAAGCCCATCTTTATCAATAGAGCGCAATGAAAGACGCACCACGAGATTGGCGGACTGGTTGACTACCGGAGGACTCGGAGAGATGGCCGCTTCGGCAATGATTTTGGAGATCTTTTCCATCTTTAGTTCAACTGGCGCAGAGCCATCTGAGTTTCCCGGAACAAATAACAGTTGGGGCTCGAGCTGAGCGAATTCGGGAGCGAGCCATGCCCGTATTCGATAACGGCCACCCAAAATGTTGGCGGCCTCCCAAGTACCGTCGACTCCAGTGCTAACGATTCCAGAAGCAACTGAATCGCCTACCAGCCTTTCCAACACCACCGTTGCATTGGGCACAGGACCATTTGGTCCAACGACGCTTCCAGCCAATCGAGCAGAGCCCGGACTGAGCACCAAGGAAGTGGTCGTGGTAGTTCCTTGCGCACGTGAGAGCTCGACCGCCTCGTAATCAGGAGCCGGAGTTGTGGGGGTAATGAGGGAGGTGTCTGACTTTTTAGGACGTGGAAGCGGGGCGTACCCGTCAGTAGAACTGCAGCCCAGCGAACCAACTAAAGAGAGGCCAACTAAAGCAGCCATCACGTGGTTAGCGACTAAACGCATGTCCTCACCGGTCGACTCGGGCAGTCAAGATCGTTTCGCCTAAATCACCGATGGCGACAAAAGCTTCGCTCGGTACTTCGACTTCTCGACGCAAGTACGCCAACGCCACCACGGTATTGAGATTTGATGACCAGGCGACACTCGTCAATGTGCCCACTTCACCCCCACCCACAACAACCTGAGACCCGACAGGAGGAAGCGAATCATTTACTTCGGCGTTGATGACAACTCGTCGCAAATTGCGTGGAACTTTGTTTCCTCTTGCATCGAGTCGAGCGACCAGTTCCTGGCCCGTGTAGCAGCCCTTTGTAAAACTTACTGATCGATCTACAACTCCTGCTTCTGCAGGAATAGTTGAGGTTGTAAGTTCTGACCCCATTCGCGGCAAGAGGCTTTCGATACGTATTGCCTCATATTCTGTAGCACTTAGTGTTTTCATAAACCGATCGCCCCCGAGCCGCTCAGCCAAATCAGGCTCAGCCTTAAGCACCAGATCACGCGGACCTAAAACGTCGATGCGATTGGACTCTGAGATCTCGGCCAGGACCGGCCATAGTCCATGAGAAAGCGCCCATTCGCGCACCAAAGATGCCTCTGAGGTTTCTATGGCCACTGCCAGCCAATCGTCGAGCACTTCAAATGAACAATTCACGCGCAGCTTGAAACGTTCTAAGCGTGCAACCATTGCTTGAGCCCAACCTGCATCAACGTCCAACAGAAACTCTTCGTCGCCTGTACGGGTAATCCGTAGATAAGCGTCGACCTTGCCTTGTGGCTCGAGAAGTAATGAGAACGCCGAATCTCCAACCGATATTGCCGTCACGTCTTGGCTGAGTTGTCCTTGCAGATAGCTCAGCGCGTCAGAACCACTGACCCTAACCACATCACGTTTTAGCTGCGCTACTGCTGTTGGCTGGTCAATTTCTATAGGTTTACTCACGACTTTTCCTACACATCCGCCGCGCTGGCGGCACTGCGGACAATAAGGCTGCTGCCTTATTGCGACACTCCAAGGCTTCTTCAGATGCAACGCTGTCAGCCACAATTCCTGCTCCCGCCTGTACTGATGCTTTGTTGCCATTGATGACCATAGTGCGAATGGCAATTGCGGTATCCAGGTTTCCCGAAAAGTCGATATAGCCAACTACCCCCGCATAAGGCCCGCGCTTTACCGGCTCCAGGTCATCGATGATCTCCATTGCGCGCACCTTTGGCGCACCCGAGACGGTTCCAGCGGGAAAGGTTGCCCTCAACACATCAATTGGCCCGAGGCCCTCACGGAGCTGGCCCGAGACCTGCGAAGTTATATGCATGACATGGCTATAGCGCTCAAGGGTCATGAGTTCATCGATCTGTTCGGTGCCGAACTCAACCACACGACCAACGTCGTTGCGAGCCAAGTCAACCAGCATCACATGTTCGGCTCGTTCCTTTGGGTGTTCAATAAGTTCTGCAGCCAAGCGCCGATCATCTTGATCGGTCGCACCTCGCCTGCGTGTGCCCGCAATCGGACGAGAAATTACCCGCCCATCAATCAACTGAACCATTGGCTCAGGCGATGAGCCAACAAGCGTCACTTCTTTATGGCGCAAGAAATACATATAGGGACTGGGGTTGACTTGGCGAAGCACTCTATAGACAGCAAAAGGATCGGCATCAAGATCGAAGTCGAATCGCTGCGATAGGACCACCTGAAAGATATCGCCGTCCACAATGTGCTCTTTTGCTATCTCTACCGCTTGTTTCCATGCAGATTCCGACATTGAAGAATGGACTTCAACTGCCTGTTCAGTTTCTTGAGGTGGATCTACCACAGGTTCTTCCAGCATGGTTGCGCCATCGTTGGCCAACTGGTCGAGCCTGACAATTGCCTCGTCATAGAGAGCGTCAAGATCATCATCACTGCATTCGTCTGGAACCAACACATTGTCAATAAGAACCACTCGCTGACGCCAGTGATCGAAAACTGCCAGCTGACCGATGATCGAAAGCACCGCATCTGGAAGGCCCTGGTCATCGGTGGCGGTATTGGGTAAGTGTTCGATTTCTCTGACAATGTCATAGCCCATATAGCCAACAAGCCCACCGTGCAGAGGAGGCAGCTCAGAAATTAGAGGAGAGCGGTAATGAGCCAGCAGCGCCTCGGCAGCCGCAAGTATGCCTTGATCCCGGGGCATCGAGTCAGGTACCACGCCATCGACTCTGAGACCACCCTGTTGGGAAGTAATGGTTGCCCGCGGGTTTCTGCCAACGAAAGAAAAACGACTCCACCGTTCGCCTTGGTCTACTGACTCCAGAAGGAAACCCTCGCCATCGCCCACAACGCGTTGGAATGCGGCAACTGGAGTAATGAGGTCACCCAGCACCTCGCGCCATATGGGCACAACGTTGTGGGTGCGGGCTAATGAACGAAACCCTTCCCGATCAGGGCGATACACAATCAGCTTTGGCCCGAAGTCTTAGGGTTAATAAAACTACGATAGAAGCACGAGCGCTCGCCTGTATGACAGGCACCTTTGCCTTCTTGTTCGACCTTGAATAACAAGGTGTCACCATCACAGTCGTAATAAGCCTCACGCACCCACTGACGATCACCCGAAGTATCGCCCTTCGCCCATTCTTCTTGACGAGAGCGACTCCAAAATACTGTTCTGCCCTCGGTAAAAGTACGGCGCAGGGTGGCCTCGTTCATCCAAGCCATCATCAGTACATCACCACCTGCTTGGTCTTGGACTATGGCGGGCACCAAACCGTTTTCGTCGTATTTAACTTTGGCCAGACAGTCGTCACTAACCGTAAAGGGAATCGCCGTAGACATAAGCCTCATGTTAGTCCGAGGTTCTTTAGCCTCCGCCGTTGTGCGGTGCTTGGTTACAGATAAAGGCCTGTATTAGTGGAATCGAGACGCTCTGAAGCAACGGCGTGGATATCTCGCTCTCGCAAGATGAGGTACTCATCACCGCGTACCTCTACCTCAAATCGATCTTCGGGATTGAATAACACACGATCGCCCATCTCAATCGCTCGAACATTTGGCCCGACAGCCACAACCTCCGCCCAGGTGAGGCGCTTGCTCATCTGAGCAGTTGCGGGAATCAGGATTCCAGAACGAGAACGGCGTTCTCCTTCTGATTGAGGAATCTGAACAAGCACGCGATCGGCGAGCATCTTGATTGGCTGTTTATCTTCTTGCTCCACAACCCGAAGGTATCGCCTTAAGGAGCCGCTGGTTCAATTATTACCTTTTGGCGTACCGGTAAAATCTCAGGGGTGGCAAGGATGCTTGCCACCAATTCATATTCTCCGGGTGGAACCTTCAGTTCGGTTCCCTCAAGTTCATATACCAATGAATCGGCGGTAGGAAGACTTTCATTGGCAATCGCCTGTATAAATGTCCTGTTTGCGCTCCAACGATAAACCTCGGCGCCATCAGCACCCACCAACACGACTTCGCCCTTTTGCCCAGAAGGAAAGGTCAATATCGCCGGAAGTCCATCATTTGAAACCGTTAAGTACCACACCGGAGTAGAGCCAGACCTAAGTGGCAGATCATATCTGACAGAAAGCGATACAGTTCCACCCGGTACTGGTTGAGAAAGACCCAACGTCGTGGTGGTGGTTGGGGCTTGCGCCTTGATTGTCGGCTCGGTTCCACACGCTCCAACGGTCAAGGAAAGTGCAGTCAAAATAGCTGCGGAACCAAACAAAATACTTCTCATGGTCGAACCCTCACTCCGGCATTTGCCATTACTTGTTTCGCCTCGCCAACTGTGAACTCTCCGAAATGAAAGATAGATGCCGCCAGAACAGCGTCGGCCTTGCCCTCAAGTATGCCCTGTGCCAAATGTTCGAGGCAGCCGACCCCTCCGCTGGCGATCACCGGTATGTCACATGCTTGGGTGACAGCGCGAGTCAATTCGATATCAAACCCATCGCGAGTTCCATCACGATCCATTGAGGTCAACAAGATCTCTCCTGCGCCGAGGCTCTCAACATTCGAAACCCACGATAAAGCATCAATTCCTGTAGAAGTACGACCCCCATGAGTAAAGACTTCGTAACGGCCATCGCTCATACGTTTGGCATCGATTGCCACCACCACACATTGCACCCCAAACTCTTTGGAAATCTCGCTGATCAGTTCTGGTCGTTCTACTGCGGCGGTGTTGACCCCTACCTTGTCGGCTCCTGCTCTCAGTAGCTTGCGGGCATCGTCAACAGATCTAACGCCACCACCCACGGTCAAAGGGATGAACACCTTTTCAGCCGCTCTGCTCACAACCTCAACCATGGTTTCTCGATTGCTTGAAGATGCCGTGATGTCAAGAAGGACGACTTCATCTGCGCCTTGTTCGTCATAACGAGCAGCCAATTCGACTGGGTCACCCGCGTCTCGCAAACCCACGAAATTGACCCCCTTTACCACCCGTCCGTTATCAACATCCAGACAAGGAATAACACGAGCAGTTCTCACGCTGTCAGCCTTTGCAGGGCCTCTTTAACGCTGAAGCGCTCTTCGTATATTGCCTTGCCCACAATTGCACCCGAGAGACGTCGACCATTTCCTTGAAGACCAGATAGTGCGACTAGATCATCCAGAGTTCCGACGCCACCGCTTGCAATGACATCAACCTCAGTGGCTGCAAGAACCGTTGACAACCCTTCAAGATCGGGTCCTGTCAAAGTGCCGTCTCGGCTGATTTCGGTAACCACAACGGCTGCCAAACCAGCTTGTGCGAAACGTGGCAGCACTGAGCTCAAGATGTCTTGCATTGAAGAGCCGGAGCCCTGGGTCCATCCTCGTACTGCCACTTCATTGCCCCGGGCATCAAGACCAACGGCCACGCCACCTGGATGACGCTTTGCCACTCGTTCGACAAATGCAGGATCTTCCATGGCTGCGGTTCCGATAACTACACGTGTTATCCCAGCATCGAATAGGGCTTCGGCTGCCTCTTCGTTGCGCACGCCTCCCCCGCTTTGTACTCGCACTCCTAATGGCGCCATCGCTGTTGCAACCGCTGCCACTGCCGATCGGTTCGTTGGTGTTCCGCTTCGAGCGGCATCAAGGTCGACTATATGAATCCAAGGAGCTCCAGCTTCGGCAAACCCTTGCGCCACAGCCACAGGGTCTTGGTCATAGATCGTTTCCCGGGCGTAATCACCTTGGTGCAAACGAACACACTTGCCGCCTAAAAGATCAATGGCCGGGTAAAGATCCATGATCGTCAGTCTCGTCTCTCTGCGACACAGTCAACGAAATTTGCCAATAGAGACAGGCCGACTTTCCCCGACTTCTCAGGATGAAATTGTGTTGCCCATAAAGAGTCTCGTTGAACCATCGCCGTGACAGGCCCACCGTAATCACATGTTGCAACGATCTCGTCCGCATTAGTTGGACTGGGGGCATATGAGTGGACGAAGTAGAGCCAAGGGTTCGAGTCGAGCCCATTCAACAGAGGCGACTGAGACAACACGTCAAGGGTGTTCCACTGCATCTGGGGATGTTTAACCCCATCGGGAAGTCGCCTCACCATTCCTGACAACAACCCCAGTCCCAAGACTCCAGGCGATTCTTCAGAACCATCATAGAGCATCTGCATGCCAACACAGATTCCCAAAAAAGGTTTGCCGGCCTCGACCGCCTCAATGACAACTTGATCAAGACCGGTCTCAATCAACGCTTCCATTGAACGCCCGAAGGCACCGACGCCAGGCAAAACAACAGCGTCTGCATCTGTGGCCGCAGCGGCTTCGGTTACAAGTCGAGCCTCTGCACCAACATGTTGAAGTGCCTTTTGGGCTGAGCGCAGATTACCGATTCCATAGTCGAGCACCGCAACAAATGGAGGTGTCGCAACCGGAGGAGTCACAAAGTTCCCTTCGTTGAAGGAACTTCATTGCCCTCAACGCGAACGGCATCACGCAAACAACGTGCAATGCCTTTGGCCGTTGCCTCAAGAATGTGATGAGTATTGCGACCTTCACGCATGCGTACGTGAAGCGTTATGCCCGCAGTCGTGGCAAACGATTGCCAAAAGTGCTCAGCCATTTGAGGATCGAAAGCTGGAGTGCCAAGCGCCAGCACCTCTCCTATCTCAACGTTGTAGGCAACGAACGGTCTTCCAGAAAGATCGAGGGCAACTTCGATAAGAGCCTCGTCCAAGGGGTAGGCCCCGCTTGCAAAACGACGTATGCCCGCCTTGTCGCCAAGACAATCGCGCATGGCTTCACCAAGCGCTATGCCCACATCTTCAACTGTGTGGTGACTATCTACTTCAAGGTCTCCCTTGGCCTTCACCATCAGATCAAACCCGCCGTGCTTTCCGAGCTGAGCAACAAGGTGATCGAAAAATGGAAGACCTGTATCTACATCAGTGTGGCCCGAACCATCGAGATTCAAAGAGATTTCAATTGAAGTCTCTTTGGTAGAACGCGAACGGGTTGCGATTCGGGCCATCACAGCACCTCTCTAAGAGCTGATAAGTACTTTTCGCCTTCGGCAGCGGTACCTACAGTTACACGAAGACAACCTTGTAGACCGGGCCATGAGCTGCAATCTCGTACCAGGACTGAACGATCAACCAGCCCCTGCCACACTTCTTGACCAAAGGCCTGACGCTTCTCAGGACTCTGATCGCTATCGGCCTTTGGTAGGGGTCTGAAAAGAATGAAGTTGGCACCAGAAGGCCATTGTTCAAGTCGCAGGTCATTCATCTCTGAAACAAGACGCTCTCGGTTCTTCACCAAAGTTTCAACGCGTTCAGTCATTTCGTCCTCGAAACGAAGTGCCACCCGACCAGCCAATTGTTTGACGGCATCTAAGTGATAAGGAAGGACAACTTTGTCTAACTCGGATACCAGCCAAGATGGGCCGATCAAATATCCAAGTCGAGCAGCAGCCATCGACCAGGTCTTTGAAAATGTTCGAGTCACGACAATTAAAGAGTCGTCTCCTATTAATTCCAAGGCAGACCAACGAGCGAACTGACCATAAGCCTCGTCTACAACAACCAGCCCTGGGGCAAGCTCAGCAACTTGTGCCACTTCTTCTGGCGAACAGACTGTGCCAGTTGGATTGTTGGGCGAGCACAAGAAGGTGATGTCAGGGCGCGACTGGTCCATCACTCGGCGCACCTCGTTGAAATCGAGTGAAAAATCAGGAGCGCGGTTGCCAGTTACGACTTTGGTACCTGTGATGGCAGCAATCTTTCCATGCATCAAATAGGTGGGATGAAACATCGCTGCACATCGGCCTGGACCACCAAAACCCAATGTAAGGATTTGGAGAACCTCATTTGACCCATTGGCAGCCAGCACTTGGCCTGGGTCTACCCCATGATGATCGGCAATCGCCTCGCGCAAAGCCATTGCCGATCGATCGGGATAGCGATTCCAATCAAGATCTGCCAACTCTTGTGCCAATTGAATGCGAAAAGCATCTGGAGGAGATTCCGGTGCTTCGTTTGTATTCAAGCGAACATCGACATCGACTTGTGGCGAGTGATAACCCTCAAGCTCGACTAGGTCGTCACGTGAGCGTGGCCGCTTTGGTGAAACGGGGCTCATGATGTGGCCTGTTTTTTGTCAACTTGTTCATCAAGGGCATCAAGGGCTTGAACGCGCATGCGCACGGACTCGCCATGAGAAACAAGTCCCTCGGCAGTTGCCAAAGTTTCTACGTGAGGAGCAACTCGCCTGAGTCCAGATTCATCAAGAGTGACTACATGCACATGTTTAATAAAGTCATCGACGCGCAACGCTCCAGAGAATCGAGCGGAGCCAAACGTTGGAAGCACATGGTTTGGTCCGGCCATGTAGTCGCCCACTGACGCGGGAGACCACGGGCCACAAAAGACCGCTCCTGCGTTTTGAACTGACGCCAGAAGATTCTCAGGATTTGCACACAACAATTCAAGGTGTTCTGGAGCTATTGCGTTGGCCACGGCCATTGCTTGTTCGGGTCCATCACAGAGAACCGCATAGCCACCCTCAGAAAGAGTGGACTCAATATCGTCACGGCGAGGCGAGACTTCGACAATACGGGTCACTGAATCGGCGACCTCAGCGAGAACCACCTCATCCCAAGTTATAAGCCATGCAAGTCCGTTAGGGCCGTGTTCAGCTTGGAGGACGATGTCTATTGCAGCGAAATCAACTGGCGTTGTCTCATCGGCTACGACCACCACTTCAGACGGACCTGCAAATGCAGAAGGAATTCCGACGACACCACTCACCTCTCGCTTTGCAACAGCCACATAAACATTGCCGGGCCCAACGATCACATCGACGGCCTTAATCGACTCGGTGCCATATGCCATCGCAGCGATGGCTTGGGCGCCGCCGACCCTATAGACCTCATCGACTTCGGCCAAGCAAGCTGCGGCGAGAACAACTTGGGGGACAACTCCGTTGCGATCGGGTGGAACGCACAAGGCCAACTCAGAAACTCCCGCCACCTTTGCCGGAATCGCCGTCATCAAAACAGTTGATGGATACGCTGCCCTACCACCTGGAACGTAAAGACCTGCACGTTCAACGCAACGCCTTAGATCTCGTACTTCGATGCCGTCACGGCGGTGAACGATCTCGGGCGCTATCTGGGCCAGGTGATAAGACTCGATGTTGTCCTTGGCCGCCTCCAGCGCTTTGACCAGTTCAGGCGCAAGGTTGTCAAGCGCCCGGCTGAGTTCACCTGTAGGCACCCGTAACTCATCGATCTTCACACCATCGAAGCGCTCGGTGCAGGCTCGAAGCGCAGCGTCGCCGCCGGCTCGCACTTCGGCAATGATCGCCTTTACTGCCTCTATGGGCTGTTCGCCCGCAGATGGTCGCGGCAACAAAGCGACAAGGTCGCCGGTAACGCCACGAAGGTCAAGGGTCTTCAACATGATCGACTCATGATCCTACCGGTGAGACGGGCACCCCTCAGCGTTGTGCACATTGAATCAACTAATCCTCAACCAAGTCACAAGGTGTATACCAAAGGTATGTACCCAGGATCTCAACTTTCTTCAATTACTACTGCGCTCTTGGAGTTGACCGAACGGGTAAGTCTGATAGCAGACACCATGTCGGGCTCAGGCAATGACGAGATGGCGGTAACGCTCTACGAGGTAGAGCGTTCGTTAACTTCGGCATGTCGGCGGCTGGACAAGGTGGTCGACCGCCTGACATAGATGCCTGAACGCGGCAACGGCGCCCCACTTGGAGGCGCCGTTGCAAAGAGCAAGTGACTTGGCGGAAGCCGTCTTGCCTCATCGCCAGGTGGCGGAACCTGGCTCTACTATAAAACACCATTAAAGGAACAATAGGCCTTCATTTATATGACAATTTCATAACAATTCACGAGAGGTCCTATAGAAGTTGCTCATAGAAAACGCTCAATATTCCTTGGGTCTGCTCCGATACTCCTCAGTACAAGACGAGTCAATAAAAGATGAGTCGCCTCCAACACAGCTTTCGTCACTCTCTCGAGGTAACCAACATGTCAAAGATCAAGCGGCTCGTTTCTGCTCGCACGCTCACCGCATTGGGGTTTGTAATCGCAACCCAGATGCCTCACTCAGCTACACAGGCCGCAACATCTTCTGAACATTCAGCTTGTCTTTCAGCAGTGAGCAGTTGGCCGTCGCTGACGGTTGGCTCCCGAGCCGGCATTGCCCACAACGACATGACACTTATCGCACCGCATGGCAGCTTCGATCGCAACACCAAAGAACTTGCCCTTGGCGTTGGTGAACAGCTTGATGCCAACGTTGTGTGGGCAACTGACTCCAAGGCCGGCTTTACGCGACGCATCAATGTCAATCGACCAACAGAGATGCGCTGGGGAATAGATCGTAAAACCAGTACAGCACGAGAGGTATTTGCGTTCTTCGCAAGCTGCGTTGACAAGTTCCCGAGCCAGATGAGCGTTGAGATTCATGGCGATTCCAGCAAAGACGTCGTGGAAATGGCAACGGTGGGCGTCACCAGCGGACAAGCTGCAACTATCAAAGCGGCCTGGGGCAACCGTTTCGGGTTGCCAATTGCAATTGATGCTGCGGGCGATGACCTTCTCATGACAGCAGGAGCCAATAAACGAATTGGCTTGATGTCTCGCTGCAAGGGCGCATGCCTTCATCTTGAGATCCCCAGTCATCTACGAGATGTTGAGATGCTCAACTCGACTACATCGGAATTGGCAAGCTTCTTAAAAGCCATAGCCCCCTGATCTCGCTACTTCCAAAGAAAGCTTTAGGTGCCGGATACACCGAATGCCGAGGGGCAGATATCAGCCAAAATACAAATGTCGCAGCGAGGGCGTCGTGATATGCACACCGCTCTGCCATGCAGAATCAGGATGAGACTGAACCGTCCTCGATCACGGGCGGGAATCATCGCTCCAACTTCGTGCTCGACCTTCACGGGGTCAGTTTCTTTTGTGAGGCCCAACCGACGGCAAAGGCGCCCGACGTGGGTATCGACTGGTAATCCTGGCAAACCAAAAGCAACGCCACGAACTACATTTGCCGTCTTCCTGCCCACTCCGGGAAGCGCCGTAAGGTCCTTCATGCTCGTTGGAACTTGTCCCCCGTGATGTTCAACAAGCGCTGAGGCCATCCCAATCAGACTTGTCGTCTTTTGTCGATAAAAGCCGGTCGAGAAAATGATCTTCTCGATTTCCTGGGGGTCTGCAACTGCCAGTTCATGCGCACTTGGATATACGGCAAACAAAACTGGGGTTACCTGGTTTACCCGCTCATCAGTCGTCTGGGCTGACAAAATTGTCGCTGCCAAAAGTTGAAACGGGTTGTCATGAACGAGTGCGCACAACTCTTTTGCACTGCCCGGGTATTCCTCACCTAATCGTCTCAATGCCAAACGTGCCCGGCCCGCCGGGGTACGAGGTCGTGCCATATGCACAAACTAGGGCTTATTCCATGACGCGCAATGTTGAGGCAACATCAATCCGCATGAAACGTCTCAAGGTAAACAGAGGCGCTATTGCCACAGCCACAACCCCCAACACGACTGAACTCACCACTGTCTCGGCGGACAACTGCGCTGTGATCCCTATTTCCGGAAGCGTGTTAGCGATCATGGTATTTGCGAACCACTCAACCACAACACGGCCCATACCCAAACCAATTGCAGTGCCGAGAATGCCCATCATCAGTCCCTCAGCGACTGCTATGCCCAATAGGGAACGCACGGGAAGACCAAAGGCCACCATGGTGGCATGTTCTCGTGCCCGCTCGTCAGCAGAAATGCTCGTGGAATTGAAAGCAATAAGTACTGCCAGGAACAAGATGAAGTATTGGAGCACTCTGAATATGCCCACACTTTCGTCCAGTGTCCTTTCCAGGGCGTCGGCCATTGCCGAAGCTGGCTGAACTGACGCGACACCTGGTAGCCCAAAGATTGCCCGCTGAACATCGCCGACAGAACTTCCCTTAGCCGGGCGAAGCTGAACGACATTGGTTGACCCCGACAAGGCGAACAGCTCTGAGCTGTTAAAGAATGCTTCAAAGCGAAACGGGCTTGGGTGCAGTCCGGCGATCTTTACGATCGTCTCTTCAATGCTCATCGACCCTGCCCCGGATGCAACGGGATGGCGTAAGACAACAGAATCACCAGGTCCGACACCAAGATCATGTCCCGCCTCTGCTGCAAGAAGAATCTCTCCCTTATCGCTGGGCAGGCGACCTTGTTTCACGGGAGGAATCCACTCGCCATCTTCAAGGTCGCGGACTTCAACCAATACGTTCACTTCTGATTCGACATCGCCTGATTCGACATCGCCCAGGCCCTGGCTGCCTTCTTTTGACAGAGGAATCAAAGTGGCCCCCAGCCTCACCCCTGGCTCAGCATGGCCCACTTCAGGCACGTCTCTCAGCGCTTGGACCTGAGGACTGTCGAGACTGTAGAACCCATCAAATTCTACAAGAACCCGATTGGGTGAGCCCGCCAATGTGGTTTGATCAGCCACAGTCAAAGTTCCAATAAAACTGTCAATCAGGCCAAAGGTGGCTACCAAGGTTGTAATGGCGGAAGCAATCCCCAGACCAGTTAGCAATGTTCGTCGTGGAGCTCTCAATACATTGCGAATTGGCAGCCGAGCCAGTGAAGTTCCGGGGATAGGAAGACGTCTTGCCAATGCCTCCAGACGAGAGCCCCGAACTGCTAAATGACCCGTACGAATTGCCTCTACGGGCGTGACACGAACTGCTCTCCAGACCGGCCATGCTGTGGCAATAACTGGAATTCCAATTCCCAACGCCGCTCCACGAATGAACACACCAGGCTGGAAAGGAGTTTTCCAAACCGGCAGAGGAAGCAACTCTTCCAACAAAGAACGGAATGCATAATCAACGATCAGCCCTACGCCCACACCAAGAACCGCACCAAGTATCGCTATCTCAACGCCGACCAAGATAGGACGCTTCGCGATGGAGCGCTGGGTGAGACCTAACGCCATACCTATGCCAATTTCGCGTCGCTGGGCCTCAACCATTCGGCCGGCCAAATTAAAGGCAGCAAATGCAGCGCCGGCGAGAATAAGGCCTCCAAATACGTTCCAGAACTTTTCATCACCGGAGACATCGTCGTGCAGCACTTGCCAGGAACGATCGTCTTCCATAACCGAGAGCGTTATACCGATATCTGGATTCTGTTCAGCGGCCAGAATCTCGATGTCTGAAATCAAGCGCTCCCGGTCGCCCCCTTCTCGCAGACTGAGAACCAGATCGTTAACCCGGCCCTCATGGCCAGAGATTTTTTGCACGGTGGTCATAGGAGCGAATGCGACGGCAAAATCAAGCGCTCCCAACAGACCTCCACGTGGGTCAATTACATAGAAATATTCAGGTGTAAGAGCAGTGCCGACATAGTTAATAGAAGTGCCGCCGGCAATCGTGAACTTCCCAGTGGGTGGCAACTCTCTTTCTGAAACAAAGTGCGTCTCCAATAAAGCAATGGGCTTGCCGTCATCGGAGGCTTGCAACGAGCGACCCTCACGAACCTCAATTCGGTTTACCTTTGGCGAGTTTTCCAGCACAGGAACTCCCACGAGGCGACCTTGAACAAGAATCGTTTTGTCCCCGGTCGAGGCATCGAGCTGAGTTGGAACTATCAGACGCTCTTCGCTGAATTGGATATCGACTCGCTTGTCAAGAGCGTCTGCTTGTTGCGCTAGGCGCTGAAGACTCCCCGTATCCGTTGTCGATCCTTCGCTCATGGAGAGCTTTATGTCGTGCATGTTCAGAGCCGCATAGCTCGCGTCGTTGGACTGAATACGCCACAATTTGGTGCTTCCAAGGCCGGCGAAAATCCCAGTCCCCACAGCTATAACCAAGGAAATTGCCACTACCTGGGGCCAGCGTTTCCGAAGGTCGCGACCCGTCCAACGTAACCAGAACTTCAGATTCATCTTTTCTACCAGCTCAGTTCGCTTACAGGTACTCGACCGCCGGCAGGGGGGCCATCGCTGATAATGCGACCGCTGCTGAGTTCAATTACCCGATCTGCGACACGTGATATCTCGCGGTTATGAGTAACTACCAACACCGTATGGCCGGCATCGGCTTGATCTTGTAACAAAGCCAGAATCTGTACCCCGGTCTTGAAATCGAGTTCTCCGGTGGGCTCATCCGCCAACATGATCTTGTTGCCCGTGGCCAAAGCCCTAGCAATTGCGACTCTTTGTTGTTCACCTCCTGAAAGTTCGTGAGGGAAGTGATCGAGACGATCTCCAAGCCCCACACTTTTCAGAACCTCAGCGACATCGGAACCCTCCGAATGCCTGCCCGTAACGTCTCTTCCGAATTGAACGTTTTCGCGTGCTGTCAGACCTGGAAATAGATTGAAGCTTTGGAAAATAAAACTTACGGTTTCACGTCTGAAGCGTGACAAATCGGCACGCGAAGCACCCGTTATGCGTCTTCCATTCACGACGACATCGCCCTCAGTGGCTACATCAAGTGCACCTATGAGGTTAACGAGAGTGGTCTTACCGCTGCCTGATGGCCCCAAAACAACAACAAATTGACCTTCGTCAACCTCTAAGTTCACACCTTCCAAAGCAGTGACTTCGGTTGAACCCACCATGTAACGACGAGCGACGCCGGCCAACTGCACCGTTGGAGCTGCACTGCTCTTGTGTCCAGGATGGGTAATGAATCCTGTGGAAGATGAGGTCTCAGAGGGCATTTAACCATTCGGCCAATCATCAGCTTGATTCGGTAGGGCCAAAAGACTCTCTCTAGGGTCATGAAACTAGCCTTCATGGCGTGCACCAAGTCGAGACCATCGATATCAAAGCAGAACTCACCGGCCTAGCAGAGGCGCTCAAGCGCGTTGAGCAAAGCTGTGGGGGCAAAGTCCGCTGGTGGGTAAATCGCCCCACGCCAGAACATGACATGGCTGCGCAAGAGCACGGCCTTCACCAAGAGCGCGACCTCCTACAACTACGACGCTCTTTGCCATTAACCGAAGATCTACTTAACACTTCACTAGAAGTACGGGCATTTCGACCCGGTTACGATGAAGATGCCTGGCTAATGGTCAACAACCGGGCATTTGCTCAACACCTTGATCAGGGAAACTGGGATCGCTCGAAGCTCGAGTCTCGAATGAACGAGCCGTGGTTCGATCCCGAGGGCTTTTTGATCTATGAGCAAGACGGGCACATCGCAGGATTTTGCTGGACAAAGGTTCATAACGACGACGACCCTGCGACTGGGGAAATCTATGTCATTGGCCTTGACCCCAATTACCAGGGTAAAGGACTGAGCCGCTCGCTTCTTATAGCGGGTCTCGAATGGCTCGCCAAAAAGGGACTCACGACCTCGATGCTCTATGTCGATTTGGCAAATGACTCAGCAGTCCATCTCTACAAGTCGATGGGATTTACCGTTGACCACCTCGAGCGATCGTATGTAGGAGACATTGCTCCATCAGACTCCTTGAACTCCAACTAGGGAGCCAATCATGTAGGTAATGGCAGCCGGAATAAGGGTAAAGAGGACTTGGCGTACCACGGTGCGCACCCAATGGCGAGCTGTGGAACGAGCAATTGCAACGCCCACCACTATCGCTGCAACAAATGCAACCAGTACTGAAGAGGCAATCGCGCCATCACCGCTTGTCACAAACCATGGCATAAGCGGAGCGACTGCTCCGATCGAGAAAGCCACCAGAGAATAGCCCGCCGCACCGATTGGCGAACCCAACCCGTTGGGGTCGATGCCGAGCTCTTCACGAGCATGAGTCTCAAGAGCCAGTTCGGGATACTCCATCATCGCAGCAGCAAGTTCTCTGGCCTGATCGGCATTCAACCCTCGTGATTCATATATCTGAGCCAACTCGACCAACTCCACATGAGGGTTGCGAATAAGTTCAATTCGTTCCATTTCGATTTCGTACTGATAAAGCTCTTTTTGCACCTTCATCGAGTTGTACTCGCCCGCTGCCATCGAAATTCCCCCGGCGATCAGTCCAGCTATGCCGGCCAGACGAACCACACTTGGAGCAGTGCCTGCGCCGGCCACACCAAGTATCAGCCCAATATTTGAAACCAAGCCATCGCTTACACCAAAGACCGCAGCGCGAGCAGTGCCTCCTGAAACATCACGATGATGCACTTCTGGAACAGGTGGCTCTACTGGAGGAAGAGTATTTTCGACCTCTGTATTGTCGGAATTGCTTTCATTCATGTCACTACGTTAGGACCGCCCTAGCCTTAGAACATGCCAATGGGTTCAAAGTCTCGTTATGACATCGACCGTGATGCACTGACCACGGCTTTAGAGACGGAACCTTCCTACAGAGTTGATCAGGTTTGGAAGGGTCTTTATCAAGGTCTGGAACCAGCCGAGATGACCAATATTCCAAAGTTGCTCCGAGAGCGACTCGAGAGCGAACTGGTCCCTTCATTGACATTGGCTCATGAGTCGCAAAGCGACAATGGCGACACGATCAAATGGCTGTGGCGTCTACATGACGGGGCGCTTATCGAGACCGTGCTGATGCACTACGACAAACGTTCCACGGTGTGCATCTCTTCGCAGGCGGGCTGCGCTATGGCTTGTGGGTTTTGCGCTACTGGTCAAGCCGGCTTCGATCGCAACCTCACAACCGGCGAGATTGTCGAACAAGTAATCGCCGCAATCCGTCATTCCGGCGATAAGCGCGTTAGCAATGTCGTGTTCATGGGCATGGGCGAACCCATGGCCAATTATCAACACGTTTGGGAAGCGGTAAAGCGCTTGCAACAAGACATAGGGTTATCTGCTCGCCATATAACTATCTCGACTGTGGGCATCGTACCTGGCATCCGACGCCTCGCTTCAGAAGATCTGCCAGTGAACCTGGCCGTTTCGCTACATGCTGCCAATGATGAACTCCGCAATAAGTTGGTTCCTCCCAATCGTCGCTATCCACTAGCTGATCTGACTAAAGCATGCGAGGAATACCTAGCGGCCAAGGGAAGAAGGTTGTCATTCGAATGGGCGCTTATCGATGGAGTAAACGACAGACCAAGTGACGCTCGTGAACTGGCGGCGTTGGCGTTGAAACTGCGAGCGCACATAAATCTGATTCCCCTGAATCCGACTCCTGGCTATGCCACCAAGGGATCGCCCAGACTGAAGGTCAAAGAGTTCTGCGACCAGTTGATCGCACTGGGAGCAAATGCAACCATCCGCCAAAATCGGGGAACAAAAATCGATGCCGCATGCGGACAACTTCGAGCTCAGCATCGATGATCTCTCAAACCTGTGACGAGCTGGCAAACTAAGCAGATGGAAACCCGCCGTTGGCTTAATCCCTCTCAGCCTCAGACCCTGCAAATCGCCGTCTTCTTGCTGTATATAAATGCATTTTTCGCAGTGCTGTTCGGTGGATTTTTACATCCCTACGGACTTGCCACCATTGTGGGTGGGGTAGCTGCAGGCTTCGGTATCGCAAATGAAAAGAAATGGGGATATGGCCTAGCAGTCGTCGTTGCGACTCTGCCTTTCTTTATACGACTGGCTTACAACGGCATCAATGGCATTCTCGGTGGAGACATAATCAATCTCATGTTCGAGATTGCGCTGGTCGCTCTGTTGATTCATCCTCAGAGTCGTGATTATCAGCGGATCTGGTTCAACTAAAAGTCGAGACCGGTCACCTCGTCATGAACAATTTGTTTCGGGACACCCTTGAGGTTTTGATAACCCTTTCCATTGGCGCAATGCTCTTCAGCGTCATTCGCCGTGCCCGCAAGGGTGAACTACGCGTCTATCGCTGTATTGCCTGCGATCGTCCAACGTCGCGCGGCTACCCCCGCTGCAAACACTGCAACACAGAACAGCCCGACGCCATCTAGCCCCCCTTGGCATACAGTTAACGAGATGGGCCGTACTTCTGAATCGGGCATGGCAGCGGACTCTTTGCCTCAAGGTGAAGAAAAGGCCGTCGCGGTACGTGAAATGTTCGATGCCATTGCTCCTCGTTATGACCTGGTCAATCGAATCATGACCTTTCGCCTTGACACGCGGTGGCGTCGAAAGACTGTTGCAGCCCTCGCTCTACAGCCAAAAGCGCTGGTCTTGGATCTGGCTGCCGGCACAGGTGACCTATGTCGAGACCTTCAAGCAAGCGGTTATCAAGCAATCGGGGTTGACTTGTCATTTGGCATGTTGCATTCAGCTCGAACGACTGCCCCACTTGTGCAGGCTGATGCAACCGTTCTTCCCGTACCCTCAAGATCAGTAGACGGAGCCACGTGTGGGCTGGCAATGCGCAACCTCGTTGATCTCCAAGCCTTCTTCGATGAACTGGCCAGGGTAGTTAGACCTGGCGGTCGTATTGCTTTGCTAGAGGTCGCCGAACCTCCCAACCCCTTGATGCGCTGGGGCCACAGCATCTACTTCGGGAAAGTGGTTCCCCTAATTGGCGGACTGTTGTCTGATCCAAATGCCTATCGCTATCTGCCACGCTCGGTTGCGTATCTGCCTGAACCAAACGAGATGATTGCAATGCTTCGCCGCTCTGGGTTCGGTGACACAACTCGCCAGTTATTGTCTGGGGGGATCAGTCAACTCTTTGTTGCAACCAGAGACGTTTCCACAAGAGACACGTTGCAACCAGAGACCCATAGATGACAAGCGGCGACACCACTCCTGCGCTTATCGCGCGCACGACTCGCCTTGACAGCGAGATCGACCTAATAACAGTTGCAGGCAACAAAGGTGTTCTGTTTGAACAAGCCGGAGCGGGTCTTGCAGGACGTGGCATTGCGCAGCGCATAAAGCTTCCGGTTGGACAAGGTCGCCTTGAAGCCTGTGCCGATCTCACCCAACAGGCCCTTTCGAACATTGAGACTTATGACGAAGTCACTCTAATGGGCTGCGGTCCATTGGCATTTACGGCACTGCCTTTTGAAAATGACTCCCCCGCAGAGGTGACCATTCCATCATTGATCGTCGGCAAGGCAGATGACGGCACACGATGGATAACGACCATTCAGCCAAGAAACGAGACGCCCGTAAACGGCGAAGATCAGCTTCGTTTATTGCCGGCGGGCTCTTTGGTAACAGGTTCAGAAAACGAGCCAACACGGTTTGATATTCGAGCCGGACAAAGCCCTGAATCCTGGTGTGATTCTGTCACCCAGGCCGTTAAGGAGATATCTACCGGAAGACTCAACAAGGTCGTATTAACGAGAGAAATCTTGGTAGAGACCGACATCGCCCTACCGATTACCGAGATCCTCCAGCGGCTGCGCGTGGCATATCCATCTTCGATGCTCTATGCAGTAGATGGTTTCATTGGCGCAAGCCCTGAGTTGTTGGTATCTCGCAGCGGAGACGTCGTGCGCTCGCATCCAATGGCAGGAACCGCCCCACGTAGAGGAGATCCTGCTGTCGACGCACGCCAAGCCGCTTCGCTGCTTTCCTCTTCTAAAGACCGCGATGAACACCAGATCACAATCGACATGGTTCTTGATGCAATTCTTCCGTTTTGTTCCTATGTCGATTCCGAACCTGAACCTTCAATAGTCTCGGTCGCCAATGTTCATCATCTTGCATCGTTGGTTGAGGGAAGACTGTCAACTCCGGCGGCTTCAGTGCTAAATCTCGTTGCTGCTCTTCACCCCACACCGGCTGTTTGTGGATGGCCCCGCGCCGAGGCACTTGAGTTGATTCACGAACTCGAACCATTCGATCGAGGCCGGTATACAGGACCCGTTGGCTGGATGGACACCAGCGGCAATGGACGATTTGCGGTAGCCATTCGCTGTGCAGAGGTTTCGGGCAATCGTGCTCGCCTATTTGCCGGAAACGGTCTAGTCGAAAGTTCTAATCCAGTTACCGAACTGGCCGAGACCCGAGCAAAACTCCAGGCCTTATTGGCTGCAATCATTCGGCCATAAATGGGCTGGTGGTCTGTCGCCGACACAGACCACCAGATGACTTTTGTCACATTGCTTTAAGCCAGGTAATCGCCTTAGATAAGAAGAACTGTCCATTGCGAGGATGTTTGCGTATCAAAACTGCGGCTCTCCAACTCATAAGCCTTAGTTTTGAAACTTCTAAATCTTCGATTGAGCGACGGGAGACAAAGATGACAAGTGGTGACTCATCTCCCGATCTATGGGATCAGGTAAGACAAGATGCGCTCTGTGCCATGTGGCCTGATTCTATGCATGCGCGTGCGAGAACGATGACGAAGAAATCAATGAGAATAGGGAGCGAATCCGTGGAACTTGAAGCGATGTTGGTAGCCGAATCAGTACGAAAGTGCTATCGAACGAGCGCTGAAGAAGTCGAGGCTCTCCGCAGTATCGATCTAACCGTTCACGCCGGTGAGTTCGTTGCGATCATGGGCACCTCGGGGTCTGGGAAGACCACTATGTTGAACTGCCTGTCGGGCCTCGATGACATCGACGGCGGACGAGTTCTTATTGATGGTGAAGATATTCATGCGATGGTCGATCATCGGCGCACACGTCACAGGGCATCTTCGATGGGATTTATTTTTCAGTCCTTCAACCTCATCCCTGTATTCAATGCCACAGAAAACGTCGAACTGCCCCTCTTGCTATCAGGAGTTTCCGCACAGAAGGCTCGCAGGCTTGCGGTTGAAACTCTTGAACGCGTCGGCCTTGGGCACCGTCTTGGTCATCACCCAACCGAGTTGTCTGGTGGCGAACAACAGCGTGTTGCCGTTGCGCGAGCTATTGCAGGTGAGCCTCGAATCGTTTGGGCAGATGAGCCTACTGGGGCTCTTGACTCAGAAACCGCTGCCAACGTCATGCGGCTACTACACGAGCTTCACGCCGAGGGCCTTACGATAATCTTCATCACTCACGACGCTGCTCTTGGTGAGTCAGCACAGCGCCTTGTCCGCATGAGCGATGGGCAAATTATCTCTGATACTTCCAATGACACTTTCATGCAGTCTGTGGATCATGTCGACACACCAGCCGAAGCCCCAATTGCTGTCACCACAACTGCTAGTCCAGCAGTAATAGACCTCACAGACAATAGAACTGATGTTGGAACAGACAGAGAACTGCTTCATCTCGCTCTGCTTGGTTCTGCCGTTAGAGATGCGACTCTCGATGCGCTATCACAAGTTGCAACCGAGCTAACACCCCAAATTGTCCGCGAAGCGATTCTGCGCGAAGCACGCTATGGATCGCTGTTGCGCCCGCTTGAAGAAAACATCAGGAATACAGTTCGAGAGTCTTTTTCAGAAAGTTTTAGACCTGATGCCTCGGATCAAACTGATTCTTTGAACCAAAGCGTCGACCCAACCCACTGAACTGACCATCTTTTCTAAGTAAGCCACCTTTCCAAAGGACATCTGGTGTTTCTACTCATAAGTCTTGGCATATCTCTACCGTTTATTGCTGTCATCATCTTTCGACCTGTGCTTCGAAAGCTGGCACTCCGTGATGCGATAAGACGTCCTCGTGAAATGACTCTTGTCGTGCTGGGCTCAATGCTGGGCACCGCCATGTTGACCGGTTCATTCCTGGTGAACGACACACTGGCCGCAACTAACCGCCAAGCTATACCGACCCAAATTGGTCCGGTAGATGAAGTTGTCATTCTTCCTGGGGCCGAGAGGGCGGGAGAGATTCTTGAGGCTTTGAAGCCTCTTACGGGCGATGAGCGAATCGATGGCGTAATGGCGGCGGTGAGTGCACCTGCTTCCGCTACCGCTCAAGGAAACATCAATCGAGCAAATGGTCGCCGTGCGGCAGTGCCTAGAGCGCAGCTACTCGAACTCGACTTGGACCAAGCTCGATCATTTGGTGGAGATCCACTTGCAACTGGAATTACAGCCTCCACTCCTGAGCCCGGTCACGTTGTCATCACTACAGACGTCGCTCGCAAACTCGAAGCAAGGGCAGGCGACACAATCGTCGTGCGCGCATATGGTCAGCCGCTCAATCTAAAGGTTGACAAAATCCTTGAACAAAAAGGACTAGCTGGCTTTTGGCGTGGACCAGAGCGACGCTCGTACAACATCTTTGTCACTCCTGGAACTATCTCAGAACTCGTTTCGAACATACCCATACGTTTGCCTCGTATGGCCATGCCTCAATCGATGATGTTCATCTCGAATGAGGGTGGAGTCAACGATGGAGCAAAGTGGAGTGAAGAGCTAACACCTGAGATTGAAAAATTGATGAGCCCCCTCGACGCTCTGGTCCAACCCATCAAGGCCGATGCGCTAGATAGCGCCAAAGAAGTCGGATCTCGCATGGGAGAAATGTTTACAGCGGCTGCAACCTTTGGCGTAGTGGCAGGGCTCTTGTTGATCGTGAACGTCATGGTCATGCTGGCCCAAGAGCGAAGGTCTGAACTTGGCATGTTGCGTGCTATCGGCCTGCGCCAAAGCGGACTCATAGCCGCATTCTCAACCCAGGGCTGGTTAATTGCTGTCGTATCATCAGCTCTTGGCGCAACAGTTGGTCTGGGCCTGGCCAAACTTGTCACCACCTTGGCCCAGGGCGCTCTTGGCGGCGGTGCGAATGCCGAGCTGAAGGTTCCCGTTCAATTTGTAGCAACTTGGGCAAGTATTCAGCGTGGCTTCACCGTTGGCTTTGCAGTAACGCTGTTAACAGTTGTTGCTACCAGCGTGAAGGTCACCCGAGTAAACATCATCCAAGCTATTCGTGAACTTAACGATGCTCCTGGTGCCAACAAGAATGCTCTGCCACGCATCGTTGGAGCCATAACCTTCATAGCCGGTGCTACATGGACGCTTATATCGGTCATAAACAGTGAGCCCATTGGCACACTATTCGGCCCGACTGTCGCACTCGGTGGATCTATTCCTTGGCTAACTCGGTTCTTCCCACCAAGACTGGCCTTGTCTGTGATGTCAGCTGTCGCCATTGCCTGGAGCATCGGCGGCATGATGATCACACTTGGAGACGGAAGTCTTGGCGACAAGGCTGTCGTTGTGGGAATCGGCGAAGGTCTGGTCCTCACCGCTGCAGGCGTAACTCTGGTTGCCCAAAACCAATCAGTCGGACGAAGACTTGTGCAAGCAACTGGCAACAAGTCAATGGCACTTCACCTTGGCATCTCTTATCCGCTGGCTCAAAGATTTAGAACGGCGATGACACTTGCAATGTTCTCGCTGGTGATCTTCACCTTCACGATGGTGTCGTTGATGTCTCACATTCTTTCAAGCGAGATTGATGGACTCACAGACAACGTCGCAGGAAATGCAGAAGTTCTTGCGTTCTATAGTCCAGCTGCACCATTACCAATTGATGAGGTAAGGGCACGGCCCGAGGTCGCCAACCTCGCTCAACTATCGACGCTCGATGTTCGCTACCAAGTCTCAGGAGCGAGCAAGCCCCAGGACTGGTCGTTGGCAGCCTTCGATGAGGACTATCTAGAAATGGGTCCTCCTAAAATCGTGAACCTAGGCAAGTACAAAAGCGATGAGTCCGTTTACCAAGCCGTGTTAACCGATCCAAGCCTGATAATCGTAGATACCAAGTTCTTACAAATAGGAGTTGGAGCGCCCAAACAAGCGGCTCCCATTGGGTCACGCCTTACAATTATTGACCCCGAGGGCGGTAAGCAGCGTGAGGTAACGGTTGCAGCCATCTCTGCTCCTGACACTGACCACCATGGAGCCCTATATGGTCGAGCTGGTGCTGTCGCACTACTCGGATCCAGAGTGACGCCGAACCGTACATATATAGACCTGGTGGAAAACACTGATCCAGAACGTTTCACCAGAACGATCAGCGATGCATATGTCGATCGTGGAGTTCAGGCCTTTGCTTTTAAAACTTTGGTAGCAGAAGCATTGGCAACTCAAGACCAATTCTTCAGAATGCTGCGAGGTTATTTGGCTCTTGGTCTCATGGTCGGAATCGCAGGTTTGGGAGTTATAACTGTTCGTGCCGTTCGCGAGCGGCGTCGCCAAATCGCCATATTGCGATCACTGGGCTTTCAATCAAAAGCGGTTGGTCGAGCACTTGTGTACGAATCGCTCATAGTTGCTATTCAAGCAACGGTCCTTGGAGTGTCTCTCAGCATGATCACTACGTACAACCTGGTCGTAGGCTCAACTCTGTTCACCGCAATATTCGGGGCTAAGGCAAGTTTCAGTGTCCCTGTTGCGCCGATTGCGGTACTGGTAGTAATTACGATTGTGGGTGCGTTGCTGGCAACGATTGGTCCGGCCTTTACTGCAACCAAACTCAAGCCAGCTATCGGTCTGCGCATAGCTGACTGAAAACTGACATTAAGATGAATCAATGAGTGAAGAATTAACGGGTGAAGAATTAACCAGGGCTCGACGTGTTTTTCGCATCGCCATACCAGTGCTTGGGGTCCTTCTTCTATTGCTCATACTCGCGCCGGCAGCCCCTGCTTCTTGGGCTCTAAGCAGAGCCATTTCCGGTTCAGTTA